>JBBSUD010000003.1:0-90229 GCA_038235225.1 Verrucomicrobiales bacterium | reverse complement strand
CGCCTACCGCCTGATTTTCCTGGCTTGGGCGCTGCTCGATCCGCGGGCCCCCCACCCCGCCCCGCCCCGCGGGGGCGCCCCCGGGGGGGGGGGGGGGGGGGCCCAGACAGAGGCGGCGCGGGCGGGGGCGGCGGGAGACCGCGCCCCCGCAGTCCCGGCCCCCCCCCCCCCCCACCCGGGGGCGCCCCCCCCGGGCGGGGGGGCTCGGGCGCCCCGCGGATCGAGCAGCGCCCAAGCCAGGAAAATCAGGCGGTAGGCGTCCTCGTCCACCGGAGTCCTCCGGGCGAAATCCTTCCAGAATGCCGCGATTTCCGGCTCCGCCGCGTCGCCCAGCCATGCTGCCAGCCGCGGGCAAAGCTCGCCGGGCTCCAGCGCGAGAAGCGACGCCGCCGTATCGGCGGATTTCCGGTGCGGGATTTCCACATCGAGCGCCCCGACCGCCCGCCCGTCCTCCCGCGCACCAGCGGATTGGGCGGAAATCGCCGGTGTCGTGCCGGGTGACGCCGCGGTTATTTTGCGGGCGGCGAATCCAAGCGGCAGCCCGACGGCGCAAAGCCCGGCGAGGAGGAGGGACGGACGGGTTTTCACGGCGGAAACGGGGAATCTGCCAGCGTTTCTAAGGGGCCGCGCGAGCGGAGACGATGGCGAAATTCGCTGGGATGATGAAGCGCTTGCTCTGCCGGCGGAAGAGGCAGGCTGAAGCCCTGACTCCATGCACCGCCGCCGGAGTTCAACCTTCAGGTTGCTCTTCAGCGTCGTCCCGGCGGAAGAGGCAGGCTGAAGCCCGGACTCCGGGCGCCGCCGCCGGAGTTCAACCTTCAGGTTGCTCTTCAGCGTCGTTCCGGCGGAAGAGGCAGGCTGAAGCCCGAACTCCGGGCGCCGCTGCTTGAAAGCCAACGATCCTCGGCGGATCGAAGCCCCCTGCGATTTCCCGCTCAATCCCTGCGGCCCATGGCCAGCATCAGGAAATACAGGAACTGCGCAACGGAGCCGATGGCGGCGGCCACGTAGGTCATCGCGGCCCAGAAGAGGGCGTTTTTGGCGCGCTCGTGCTCGATGCTGCTAGCGATGCCGCTGGATTCCATCCAGACGAGCGCGCGGCGGCTCGCATCGAACTCGACGGGCAGCGTGACGATGGAAAACAGCGTCGTGACGCCGAACAGCGCCACCCAGCCCCACAGCAGCGCCGGAGTGTGGAAGAAGCCGATTCCCAGCAAACTGGCGATCATCAGCCAGTTCAGCATCTTGGTGGAGAACTGGACGGCGGGCACCATTTTCGAGCGCAGGCCGAGCCAGACATACGCCTGCTGGTGCTGCACGGCGTGGCCGCATTCGTGGGCGGCCACGGCGGCGGCGGCTACGGAATTCATGCCATAGACGCCCTCGCTCAGGTTCACGGTTTTCTTAATCGGGTCGTAATGGTCCGTCAGTTGGCCGGCCACGCTGACGACGCGCACGTCGTTGATGCCGTTCTGCCGGAGCATCATTTCGGCGACCTGCCCGCCGGTCATGCGGATGGGGATTTGCGAATACTCCTGGAACCGCCGCTTGAGCGTTCCACTGACGATCATGCTCAGCAGCAGCGTGCCGACGATGATGAGGATGTAGGTCATCGAGAATCCGTAGAATCCGCCGCCAGCTCCTTGGCCCAGGCCGGAGTTGTAACTGGTTTGTGCGAGGTGGGAAATGAAGTCCAGGTTCATGCCGGAAACCCTTACCGCCCCGATCAAGCGCCGCAACCGCTTTCAGGCTGGAAACCGGCGGGGATTTTCCAAGCGGGGGGCGGAAATCTTTGGGACCGCGAGATTGATCTCGCGAGGTTTGTTGTGAAGTCTACCGGGGCTTGGCGGATGCAATCCGCCGCCACGGCACCCCCTCACAAGCAAATCCGCCGGAACAGCACGTCGAGCGGGAGCTGCATGCCGATGTAGAAATCCCCGAATTCGCCAAAGCGCGCGGTCACTTCGTCGAAGCGCATTTCATAAACGATGGCTTTCACGTCGATCAAATCCTTGGCCAGCAGCGTGACGCCCCACTCGAACTCGTCCAAGCCGGTCGAGCCGGTGATGAGCTGGAGAATGCGCCCGGAATAAGTCCGGCCGACCTTCGCGTGCCCGGCCATGAGCTTTTTGCGCGCGTTGAAATCCAGCGAATACCAATTGTCCCCGCCATTCCGGCGCTTGGACATCGGGTAGAAGCAAATCAGCGGCCAATCGGGCAGCACCGGGTAGAGCCGGTGTTGCAAGTAGTGGGCGATGCGGTCGTCGAATTCCTTGAGCGCGGTCTCGAACTCCGGCGTGCCTTCGGTCAGGCCCTTTTCGCCTTTCAGAGTGTCCGCGGCGTAGTCCTCGCGGCTGGTCGTGTATTCGGAACTCTCGGTCTGGGAGAGGTAGGAATACGTCGGGCTGAGGATTTCCGGGCCGAGCGAGAGCGTGAGCTGTTTCTCGAAGGCGTTGGCCACGTGCAAATCCGGCGTGAGCAGCATGAACCCGAGATCCGCCTTGGGTGTGGCGATCGAGAAAATGAGCAGGTGTGTGTCCGGCGTGGCGCGGATTTCCTGCACCAGTCCGGTCAGCCTGGTCTTGGCCTGGCGGCGCTCCTCGTCGCTGTAGAGGGCCCATTGCGAGTGATCCACATGATAGAAAAGATGCATGACGTGCCAGCCTTCGCGGAGCACGAGCGGGGTGAGTTCTTGATTCGTCATGATGGGAAAGCGGTCAGCGGCGTTCGGGGGAAATCTCGATTTCGAAGAGTTTCTTGAACTGCTCCGGCGGGGCGTTCGCGGTCGGCGCTTCGAAGACTTCCGCGGTCCACGGCTTGGTCTGGCCGGAGCGGTAGGCGGCGTGCATGCCGAGGTCCTCGAAGCCGGCCGTGGCGGCGATTTCCACCTGTCCATCGCCACCGGATATGACGCGGGTGGCGGCATCGCCGACGTATTCGCCCGGTCTATCGTGGAAGAACACGCGCAGCGCCGCCGGGCCGCCGCGGGTTTCTATGTGGAGCACCGGCAGCAGCAGAGTGCCGCGCCGGAAGGTGTCCTGATTTTCCCCGCTGGTGATAGGCGCGCGCCAGAAGGATTCCGCGGATTTGCAGGTGACGAATTTCCCTTCGATCGGGAAATCGGCGGCTTGCGCGCGGGTCGTCCCGGCGGGCAGACGGTGAATCGTGGCGAAAAACGCATAACCGCCGCCGACCAGCAACAGCACGACGAGCAGCGCCAGACCGGCGCGCTCCAAGCTACTGAGATTAAGGCGGGGCAGGGGATTTGGCGCAGGCGACGGCGTCGCCGCGGCGGCCGGTTCGGGAGGAGAAATCGTCTGGAATTCCGGCTTCGGTGCCGGCTCGGGCTCCGGTGCGGGCAGCGTCGGCTCCGCCGGGATTTCCGCGACCGCCGGGGCGTCCTCCCACTGCGTCAGTTCGTCGAAATCCGCGCCGGGGGCGGATTGCCCGGCAATCGGCCCGCTCTGGGTCCGCGTCCTGGGCTTGGGTCCTCCCACGTTCACCCGCACGCTATCTTGCGCGGGGCTGAGGCGCGGCGGCAGCAACTCGGGAATTTCCTCGGTCTCAGGCGGCGGCGGCACGGGCGATCTCTCCGGCAGATTTCGCGGCTCGGGGCCGCGTTTCACCGGAATTCCGTGGGCCTCGTACGGCTTCCCGGGCGATTTCGCCGGGGCGTCTTCCAGATCGTCGAAGTCCCACAAATCGCCCTCCGTGGTGTCCTTCGCGAGGCTTCCCAAGTTCGGCCGATGGCGGGCTGGCAAAGGAGAATCGTCGGGCTGGGCGGGCGGTGGGGGTGTCATGGCGGCGGCGCGGGAGGGAGTCTTTAGAGCGGGCAAATCCCCTTGGCCAGTGCGAATGCCCGCGCGGAATCCGCAGCCCGGCCGGATTTCGGAGTTCCCCCGCGGCGCGCGCTGCGGCTAGCCTGCGCGGGTGACGAAGACGGCGGGTGGAATGATCGTGGCGGCGCCGGAGCGCTGGGATGAGGCGTGTTTCGCGGTGCCGGCGGTGCGGGCATTGGCGGCATCCGGCTTGGCGGTGGGCGTGCTTTGCGCGGCGGAGAGGCGCGGGTTTTGGGAGACGCTGGACGGTATCGCGGTGGTGGATTTCCCGGAGAAATCCGGTGCCAAAGCGATCGCTGCGGCGCTCGACGGCGGCTGGGAAGCCGCGCTGGTGTGGGAACCGGGGGCCGCTGCCGACGCATTCCGCCGCGCCGCCATCCCGCGCCGGCTCGGCCCGGCCGGGGTGGGATTGGAGAAATCCCTGACTCATCCGCTAACAGCCGCGCCGGGGCCGCTGGAGCATCGGGTCCGGTTCTATCTGGCCATCGTCGAGGCGCTCGGCTGCGCGGTGGCTCGGCCGGAATTTTTCGCGCCCGCCCCGCTCTCCACCGCGCCGGACACCGATGTCGTGCTGCTCATTCCCGGCTCGGATTTCGGCGCGAATCACGAATGGCCGCTCGACCGTTGGGAGGAAATCGCCGCCGCCCTCGCCGCCGATTGCATCCAAATCCGCACCGCCGGCGGCGCTCCCGCCCGCAAGCTGGCCGAGCGCGCCGGCGTCGATTTCACCGAGCTCGCGCCCTCCACCGCCGCGCTGGAAATTCTCGCCGCTCACCCGCTCGTCGTCGCCGCCGATGGTTCGCTGCCGCACCTCGCAGCGCACGCCGGGGCGACCTGCGTCACACTTTTCGGTCCTGGCGATCCCGCATGGAAGCGGCCGCGTGGCACGCGCCACACCGTCGTCCGCCACCATGTCGAATGCGCGCCGTGCCTCCTCCCGAAGTGCCCGCTCGATCTCCGCTGCCAGCGCGAGCTCGACGTCGCCACCGTGCTCGCCGCCATCCGGCGGAAATCGGCGGAGGGGTGAGGTCAGTGCGCCGCCAGCCAGTTCGGCCCGGTGCCGGCCTCCACTTCCAGCGGCACGCCGGACGGCAATACCAACGCGGATTTCATCGCATCGAGAATCAGCGGGACGACCTCGTCCTGCTCGTCCGCGGCGAGATCGAAGACGAGTTCGTCATGGACCTGGAGCAGCATTTTCGTCCGGTACGGCTTTTCCCGTAGCAGCGCGTCGATGCGGATCATGGCCAGCTTGATCATGTCCGCCGCGGTGCCCTGGATCGGTGAATTAATGGCGGCGCGCTCGGCGTTTCCGCGCAAGCTTTGGTTGCCGGATTTCAAATCGGGGAAATACCGGCGGCGGCCGCTGATGGTTTCCACATAACTTTTTTCCCGCGCCTCAAGGATGGTGCGGTCCATGAACTCGCGGATGGCGGGGTATTCCCGGAAATAGGCATCGATGATATCGGCCGCCTCGGTGCGCGGGATGGCGAGCCGCTGGCTGAGGCCGAACGCGGAGATGCCATAAATGATTCCGAAGTTCACCATTTTCGCCGTGCGCCGCATGTCCGCCGTAACGTCGGCCGGTGGCGTTACGAATACTTTCGCGGCGGTGATGGTATGGATGTCGGCACCCTGTTGGAATGCCTCGATCATGGTTGCGTCCTGCGAGAGCGCGGCCATCACGCGCAGCTCGATTTGCGAGTAATCGCATGATAACAAGGTGAACCCCGCGCGCGGCACGAATGCCTTGCGGATCTTGCGCCCGGCTTCGGAGCGGATGGGAATGTTCTGAAGGTTTGGATCCGTCGAGGCCAGACGGCCGGTCGCGGCGACGAGCTGGTGGAAATAGGTATGAATTCTGCCAGTGGCCGGAACGACATGGGTTGGCAGCGCGTCGAGATAGGTATTCTTGAGTTTGGAGGACTCCCGCCAGCCGAGGATGGCGCCGATGATCGGATGCCGGCCCTCCAGCGTGGCAAGCGTTTGTTCGTCGGTTTTGTATTGTCCGGTTTTGGTTTTCTTCGCCTTGTCCGCCAGGCCCAGCCGGTCGAATAAAACTTCGCCGAGTTGTTTCGGCGAGGCGATGTTGAACGATTCGCCCGCGTGTCCGTGGATCGATTTCGCCAGACTATCGATTTGCAATTGCAGCTCGCCGCCGATCTCCGCGAGCGCGCCGCTATCGATGGCGATTCCCTCCATTTCCATGCGCACCAGCGCCGGCAGCAGCGGCGCTTCGATCACCCGATAGATCGCCTCCTGCCCGGAATCGCGCAGCAGCGGACGCAGCTTTCCGGCGAGCTGAAATGTCACATCCGCATCTTCCGCGGCATACTCCGCGAGTACTGCCAGAGGGATGGCGGAAATGTCGAGATCTTTGGATGCTTTCACTTTCTCCGCGTGGGCGAATAAATCGGCCACGGGTTCCGGCGCGCCGGCGGGCGAGGAAATGTCCGCCAATTTGACCGGCGTGTAGCCGAGCAGGATTTCCGCTAGATAATCCATGGAATGCCGCCGCTCGGGCGCCGCCAGCGCGTCGGCAAGCATGGTATCGAACAACGGGCCGGCCACCTCGATTCCGTAACGATGAAGTATGGATAAATCGAAATGAAGGTTATGCCCGATTTTCTCCGCCTTCGACGCCAACAGCGTCCGCAACGCGGGAATCTGCGAGTTATCGAATGGCAGATACCAGCCTTCGTGCGCCTTCCACGAAAAAGCGATGCCAAGCATTTCCGCCTCGAAGCGCTTCAGGCCGGTGGTCTCGATGTCGAAGCAATAGGACGATTGCTTCTCCAGTTCCGCGAACAGCCGGGCTTGTAGTTCCGGCGTGTCGGCGAGGGTGTAATCGTGCGGAACGTCACGGATGGTTTGAAAGGTTTCGAAAATCGTGGGAGCGACCGCGGCGGCGGCTTCCGGTTCCGCGCTACTCTCGCCGAAGAGGCGCTTGGTGAGCGTGCGGAACTCAAACTCCACAAACAGCGATTTCAACTCCTCGTCATCGCGGTCCGACAAAATCAAATCATTCCACGAAACCTCCACCGGCACATCCAGCAGGATCGTCGCGAGTTTCTTCGAAAGCACCGCCTGATCGGAAAAGCCGATGACATTTTCCTTTTGCTTTCCCTTCAGCTTCGAAGCGTTCGCCAGCAGCGATTCCATATCTCCGTATTCCGCGATGAGCTTCTGCGCGGTTTTTGGGCCGATGCCGGGAATGCCGGGAATGTTGTCCGACGCGTCGCCCATCAGCCCTAGCAGATCGATGATCTGCCGCGGCTCGGCAACGCCCCAGATTTCCGGGAGCTGGGTGAGCCCGATCACTTCGTGGTCGCCGCCCTTGCGGCCCGGTTTCCACATATAGGTTGTGGCTGATAGAAGCTGCGCGAAATCCTTGTCCGGAGTTACCATGTAGGATTCAAAGCCGTCCGGCTCGGCCCGCTTCACGAGCGTGCCGATGATGTCATCCGCCTCGTATCCATCGAGCTCCAGCACGGGAATCGCGAAGGCCCGGCAGAGGCGCTTCACATGCGGAATCGCAGCCGCCAGCTCCTCCGGCATCTCGTCCCGCTGTGCCTTGTATGCGGGGAAAAGCGTGTGCCGCGGCGTGGGCGCGGAGGTATCGAATGCGACGCCGATGTGCGTGGGATTTTCCTTCTCCAGTATGGCCAGCAGCGTGTTGATGAAGCCATAGAGCGCGGACGTGTTGATGCCTTTCGAATTGCGGATCGGGTTCGTGATGAGCGCGAAATGCGCCCGATAGATCAGGGCCATGCCGTCGAGCAGGAAAAGGCGTTTCATGGCGGCAGCTTGGCCGCGGGGACCGGCGGAGGCCATGGAAATTTCCCGCTGCCGCAGGTCACATCCGGTCCACCATCGCCACGCTGGCCGGCTTGATGTCGAGCATCAGCGAAATATGCATCGCCGTTAGCTCGCCCATCGAGTGGCAATCGCCGAAACCGCTCGTGGCGTGCATCCGGTCGAGGTCGCGCGCGAGCGTCACGACATGCTCGCGCGGGGCGATGCTTTCCCGCCGCATCACTCCCAGCAGCGCGCGCAGCCGGCTGCTTTCCACCTTCGCGCGGCGGACCATTTGCGCGTGCTCCTCGGCCACATATTGGTCGATGCTCTTGCGGTTCAGGACGTCGAACGCGAGTTTCGTAACCGCGCGATTCGAGCGGAAACGGAATGCCAGATAGATGTTGCCATTTCCCTCGTACGACTGCTGGTCGAAATCGATCGCCCTTACCCGATACTGCACTTCCTCGAAATCCGGCGTGATATCGACGACATAGTTCACGCTGCGCATGTCGCCCAGCAGCCGGATGAATCCCCGCTCGTTGAACTTGGTGAATTCCTTGGCGATCCGGACTTTATTCAGCCCCGGCTGCGAAAGGTAATCCCGGCTGAAGACATCGCCCGGCACACCCGCGATGTGCTCCTCGATCAACGTGTTGCCGCTTACCAGATAATTGATGCGGTTCGGCGAGAGCACGTGTTCCAACTCCAAGCCATAGATGCGCGAGGCATCGGCGCGCTTCACATAGAAATAGTCGGAATTGTCATTGAAGAGATTGGTGACCCGAATGCGGAACGGTTTCGAATTTCCGAAATCCCCGAAGTCGATGCGGTCCACCACGAGATGTTCGTGTTGCTCCGCGTCCTTGCCGAGCTTCAGTTCCGAGTAAATCGTCGTAAGCCGCGGCCGCAATTCCTCGGACACCTCCGGCGGAAACATCACCGTAAGCCACAATGTCTCCCGCCCCTGCGGATCTTCGTAAGGCACCGCCCCGGTGAACCGGCATAACTCATCGTAGACCCGCGGTATGTCCCGCTGCCGGTCGAACCGATAGAGATACTGCAGCAGCGATGGGGTCACCTCATACTTAATCTTCTGGCGCGCGATCACGCCGCACCCTACCCGGCCCCGCCGGAAGATGGGAAGGGGGAACGGACCCAGTCCGGCGCGGAGCGCCCTTGGAGTGCGGTGGGAAGCGGAGCGCCACACCGCTTTGGATCCGCGAAGCACCGGACAACGCAACCCAAAGCGGCGTCGCGGCCTGCGGCCTTGCCGCCGCACTCCAAAGTGCAAATCGTTCCGGCCGTGCCGACGACCCGCCCTACTTTGTTCGCTACCACGCGGTGGTCGCTTGTCCGCGACGCGGCGGGGGAGGGGACGAACGGGGCGCTGGGGGAATTGGCGCGGATTTACTGGCAGCCGCTTTACCGCTATGCCCGGCGGAAGGGAAAATCGCGGGAGGATGCGGAGGATCTGGTGCAGGGATTTCTCGCCCGGCTGATGCGGCGGGAAGCGCTGCGCGGGACCGATCCGGCGAAGGGGAAATTCCGCGCGTTCCTGCTCGCGGCGTTCCAGCGGTGGATGATCGGCGAGTGGAAACGCGGCCGGCGGGAAAAGCGCGGCGGCGGGGTTGCGCCGCTGTCGCTGGATTGAGAACAGGCGGAAAACGGGCTGACTCTGGAAATCCCCGGCGGCCGCGGGCCGGACGCGGAATTCGATCGCGAATGGGCGCTGGCCTTGCTCGACAAGGTGCTCGCGGACTTGGCGGACGCGTTCCGGGCGGAAGAAAATGAGGCGCAGTTCGAGACGCTCAAACCGTGCCTGACAGCGGATTCCGGCCAAATCCCCCATGCGGAGCTGGCGGCGAAATTGGGCGTTTCCGAGGGCGCGGCGCGGGTGGCGGCGCACCGCTTGCGCAAGCGCTACCGGCATCTGCTCACGGCGGAAATCGCGCGGACGCTGGCCTCGCCGGATGCGGTGGAGGAGGAAATGCGCTCGCTGTTCGCGGCACTGGCCGGTTAGATAATTTCCTGTAACGCATCCCGTTCCGCGCTCTTGGGGATGGCGGAACCCCGAGTTTTCACCATGAACGTACCCACCTGCCCCGATTGCGGGAAATTGCTGCCCGCCGGCCCGCCGCACGCGCTTTGCCCGTCCTGCCTGATGCGCCAAGCGCTCGCCTCCCGCACCGTCGCGGACGGCGACGCGGCTCCGCTGCCACCGCCGGCGCCGGAGGAAATCGCGGCGAAATTCCCGCAATTCGAGATCACGGAATGCCTCGGGCGCGGCGGGATGGGCGTGGTGTACAAGGCGCGGCAGAAGTCGCTGGACCGCTGGGTGGCCATCAAAATCCTCGCGCCGGAGCGGGTGGGCGAGGCGGCGTTTGCCGAGCGATTTGCCCGCGAGGCGAGGACTTTGGCGCGGCTGAACCACCCGAACATTGTCACCGTGTACGACCACGGCGAGACGGACGGGCTGTTTTACATCGTCATGGAATTCGTGGACGGCGTGAATCTGCGCGATTTGCTGCGGGAGGGAAAATTGGCGCCCAAGCAGGCGCTCGGCATCGTCCCGCCGGTCTGCGAGGCGTTGCAATTCGCTCACGACAAAGGCATTGTCCACCGCGACATCAAGCCGGAGAACCTGCTGCTCGACCGCGACGGCAGGGTGAAAATCGCGGATTTCGGGATCGCCACGCTCATGGGCGCGACCGGCGGCATGGCCGGCACTCCGCCCTACATGGCACCCGAGCAGGCCGCGGCGCGGGAAATCGACCACCGGGCGGACATTTACGCCCTCGGCGTGCTGCTTTACGAAATGCTCACCGGCGAGCGGCCGACGGGAGATTTCGCCCCGCCGTCGCGGAAAGCGCGGGTCGATGGCCGCATCGACGAAATGGTCATGCGCGCTATGGCAAAGAATCCGGCGCGACGCTTCGCGACCGCCGGGGAATTCGGCGCGGTTGCGGAAACGCTGGTCGATAGCCGCCCGCCACCGATGCCCGCGCCCAAGCCGAAAGGCATGCTGCGGCGCTGGTGGTGGCTGTTTCTGGTGATGTTTCCGGTGGGGTTCGCGCTCGGTTTGGCGGCGGCGGGCGGGCTGAGGATTCTGATTCCAGAGAAATATGAGGTCGAGGCCGTCGTGGAAATCCACCCGGCTCCAGGGGATTTCGAGAGACCCATGTCGCCGATGTTTTTCGGAAACGTGTTCGAGAAACTGAAGTCACGGCGGGCTCTCGACGAGGTGGTACGCCGTCTCGATCTCTCCGGGCGCTGGGGTGTCAGCGCCAATCAGGCCACCCAGATTCTCCAAGGCATCATCTCAACCCAGAACATCCGCGGCACGGACCTGATCTCCGTCCGCGTCCGCCACACCGATTTCGCCGTCGCCGCCGACATCGTTCAAGCGGTCATCGATGTGTATCGGATCGGGAGCGGACTCAACGTCATTGAGCACGAACGGCCTCATGCTACCGGCGAGCCGGCTCCCGTTTTCCGGCTTAATCTCCTGATCGGCGGGCTCGCCGGCTTGCTGCTTTCGCCGGTCCTGGCCTTGATTTTGGTGCTCGTCCTGCACCGGTTCGTGCGGGAGCGGACCGCGGGTCTGTGACCCGCTTGGCTGGTTTGGGGAAATTTTATGGAAGATGCGAGTCGCAGACTCGCGGTCCGGCGGGGCTTCGCTGTAGGACACTGGCCGTGAGCGACGAAGCGTTTGTCAAAATCGAGGGAGTTTCGAAGTCGTTCGGGACGAAGGTGGCGCTGCGCGACGTGAGCTGGGAGCTGGCACGGGGAAGGATCGGCGGGCTGCTGGGGCCGAACGGCGCGGGGAAAACGACGCTCTTCCGCCTGCTGATGGGCATCCTGAAAGCGACGGGCGGCGCGATGACGATCGGCGGGCACGATTGCTTCGAGGAGCGGGTGCGGGTGAAGCGCTTGGTCGGATTTCTCCCGGACGAACCGGTTTTCTACTCCTACCTGAGCGGCCGGGAAATCCTGGAACTCAGCGCCGGAATGCACGGGCTGGACGTGCGCAAGGCGGTCGAGGAAATGAAGCCGCTCATCGGCCGGCTGGGCATGGCGGAGGCGATGGATGCTTATGCGGACGACTATTCGCGCGGCATGAAGAAGAAGCTCGGCCTGCTGCTTGCGCTGGTCCACGAACCGCCGCTGCTGATTCTCGACGAGCCGACGAACGGGCTGGACGTGGAATCGACGCGGCTGTTTTTCGAGCTGATGCGGGAGCTGGCGGCGGGCGGGACGACGATCGTTTTTTCCACCCACCTGATGGACCAGGTCGAGCGGCTGTGCAGCCATCTGGCGATTATCCGGGAGGGCACGATCGTCCGGACGGGCGGCTTGGAGGAAATCCGCGGCGGTCGGTCGCTGGAGGAGGTTTTCGTGGAACTCACCCAAGCGCCGGCCCGATGAACCTGCTGCCGCCCACGCCGGACTGGCGGGTTTTCAAGCTCTTATGGCAAGCGGCGCGGCGGCGCTCGGCGGGTCGGCGGAAGCGCCAGCGGGAAATCATGCACCGGAAAAAGGGCAAGTCCGGCGATTCACTCGGCGGGCTGGCGTTCATGTTTTTCATCCTCGTGATGACCTTCGTCCACGGCGCGCTCGGCTGGATGCTCGTCAGCACGGAGCAAACGGCGCGGACGGTGGCGGTGGAAATGTCCGGGCGACTGGTCATTCCGGACTACATGGATGACGCTTTGGACAGGCTGGCGAAAACGGCGGATTCGCCGGGCGGAAACGGTCTGGAGGACGCCGTGGAAAGTTTCGCAGAGCGCTTGGATTTCAGCCGGAGTCAGGAAATGGGCGGCACGGAGAAATCCCAGCGGCAGCTCGTGGTGGATCATTTCCACCAATACGGCGTGGCCGGTTTCGTGACGGAATCCGCCGTGGTGGTCGATTCCAGCGAACCGCCGACGGTTTGGTGGCCGGTGGCGGGATTCGTTTTCCTGTGGTGGCTGGTGATGATCGTTTGCCAAGGCGAGGGGCTGGAACTCGATATCCAGCGCCGCCGCCACCCGATGTGGGAGTGGGTCCAGAGCCATCCGGTGCGCCCGGTCACGGCCTTCGCGGCGGATTTGCTCGCGCCGATGATGGCGAATCCGGTCTATTTCACCGCGCCGGTTTTCTGGTGGTTCGTGCTGGGGAGCCGGTTCGGGATTTGGCCGGGATTCGTGGGCGGGCTGGTCGTCGGGCTGGTGTTTTCCGTGGCGGCTTCGAGTCTGAACAAAGCCATCGAAATTTCCGCAATGCTGCGGCTGGCCCCGCGCAACCGGGGCGCGCTGCTCGGCTTCGTTTCCTGGCTCGGCTACGCGGCGATGATGCTGCCGCTCTTCACGCTGAATTCGCCGGCGCTGAAAGCGTTCCTAGTGAAATCGCTCGCGCCGCTGGCCGGCTGGCTGCCGCTGTGGCCGGCGCGCGCGCTGACCTTCGGCTGGGCAGGCGGCGCGGTTTGGTGGCAGGCGGCGATTTCCGGCATGGCGTTGGCCGGGCTGCTCGCGGCGGGCGCGATCGCTCTGGCGTGGTGGGCGGCAAATCGGGGATTGCAAGCCGGCGGCGCGGCCAACAAACCCGGCCGCGTCCGGATCGCGGGCGCTGGCGGCAGATCGCCATTTTCCCGGAATCCGCTCCAGCGCAAGGAGTTGCTGTGGTTCTGGCGGGACAAGGGCGCGGTCGTTCAGGCGGTGTTGATCCCGCTGACCATCGCCGGATTCCAGGTTTTCAACCTGCGCGGTCTGCTCAACTCGGCGATCGGCAGTTGGAACGGCGTCTGCGGCGCGGCGATCCTGTGCGGGACGTATTTCCTGCTCGTGCTCGGCCCGCGCTCGCTGGCCTCCGAGGGCGGCGCGTTGTGGATCGCGACGACGTGGCCGCAAGGAATGGAGGATTTGCTCAAGGCGAAGGCGCGGCTGTGGTGGGTGTTTTCCAATGTCATCGTCGGCGGCATCCTGCTGGCGGCGGGGGTGATGTTTCCGCGCGACGGGTGGCGGATCGCGCTGGTGGCGGTGGGTTGGTATTTCTTCGGCCACAGCCTGGCGGAAAAAACCGTTACGCTGGCCACCGCGCCCTCGTCCTCCGGCGAACCCGAACCCGCGCCCAAAGGCCGGCAATGGGCGGCCATGCTCGGCACGCTCGCCTTCAGCTCCGGCGTCATCAGCGGGGCGTGGAGCTTGGCCGTCACCGGCGTGGTCTTTTCGTCGCTCACGGCGGCGGCCATGTGGCAGAATTTCCGCGCCCGGCTGCCGTTTCTCTTCGATCCGTGGTCGGAGAAACTGCCGCCCGCGCCGACCCTGATGCACGCCATGATCGGCATCGCCGCGATGGTCGAAGTCGTCGCGCTCACTGGCGGGATCGCGGCCGGCGTCTGGGGAATGGAGAAATTCTGGCTCACCCGCGCGCTGGCGTATGGCATCGTCGGCGCCGTGGCGTGGATCATGATGCATCGCTTCCTCGCCGGACGCGGCGTCTCTGCGGAATCGATTTGGCGTTGGCAGGGAAAAAAACCGTGGCCCGAAACCGCTGCCGCCTGGGCGACCGCCGGCGTCATCGGCGCGGCACTGGCCGGAGCGGCGATGCTCTACCTAACCGCCCTGCGCCATTTGCCCATCACTAGCGGCTACATGGGGGAGCTCGCGAACGCCGCCGCGGGCCACGACGCCCAGCGAATCTGGATCTTCATCATGGCCGTCGGCATGGCACCGTTCGCCGAGGAATATTTCTTCCGCGGTCTGCTTTTCCGCGCGCTGGACCGCGAGTGGGGCGGCCGCCGCGCCATTCTCACCAGCGCCGCCTATTTCGCGATTTACCACCCGCCGGTGTCGTGGCTGCCGGTGTTCGCGCTCGGGATTTGCAGCGCTTGGAGCTTCCGGAAATCCGGCCTGCTCGGCCCCAGCGTGCTGATACACATGATTTACAACGCGATTGTGGTGGGGCTTGGGTGATGCAATCATTCGCTTTCATCTGTGGGATTGTATTCGTTCGAATACAATTCGAAATTTGCATCCGAACGCATGCAATTTTCATATTGCATGCGAACGATTGCACCGCCACTGCTCTCCCATGCGAATCAAAACCGCCACCGAACTCGGCGAGCTGACCCGCGACCGGCGGAAAGCGCGCGGCTGGTCGCAATCCCAACTAGCGGAAGCCGCGAACGTCAGCCGCCTCTGGGTCGGCCAGTTTGAGAATGGCAAGGAATCCGTGGAAATCGGCTTGGTCCTCGCTACCCTGCGCGCCTTAGGCATCGCCCTCGAAGCGACGATCCAGACTAGCAACCCCTTTCCCGGAGGACCGCTCGGCTGATGAAGGAAATCCTCCACATTCTGAGCGAAGACGCTTCGGTCGGCACGCTCGGCTACGACCGGAAAAAGGACGAAATCTCACTGTTCTACGAGGACGAATGGCGGTTCGGAAAATCCGGATTTCCCATGTCGCTCTCGCTACCGCTGACGAAAAGCAGCCACGCGGACAGCCCGATCCGCTCGTTCCTGAAAGGTCTCCTGCCAGACAATTCCGCCGTCCTCGACGCCTGGGGAAAGCGATTCCAGATCTCCCCGCGAAATCCCTTCGATGTCATCAAACACGTTGGCGAGGACTGCGCTGGGTCACTGCAATTCGTCCGCCCGGAACGGCTGGAGCGGATTCGATCGGGCGAGCTGGATTCGCTCACGCCGCTGACCGAAGCCGAACTCGCGCTGCGGATGGAAAACCTCCAGGCCCAGACCCGCGCGATTCCCACCGCCGTCGATGGCCGCTTCAGCCTCGCCGGCGCCCAGACGAAGGACGCTCTCCATTGGGAAAACGGAAACTGGTTCGTCCCCGCCGGGCGGATTCCCTCCACCCACATTCTCAAGCCGCAATCCGGGCGCTTCGAGGAACACGCGCTCAACGAACATTTCTGCCTCCGGCTCGCGTCCGCCGCCGGTCTGCGCGGTGCGGAAAGCCGGCTCATCGAGATCGCCGGGACGAAAGTGCTGGTCGTGGAACGCTACGACCGCGTGCGAAATCCGGCGGACGGGCGGGTCCGCCGCATCCATCAGGAAGACACCTGCCAAGCGCTGGGCCGATTTCCCCGGGAGAAATACCAAGCCGATGGAGGACCGTCCGCGGCGGAAATCCTGCGCTTGCTCGACCGGTTTTCCGACGACCCGGCGGAGGACGTTTCCCGCTTCATCCGGGCGCTCTCTTTCAATTGGGCGCTGGCCGGCACGGACGCGCACTCGAAGAACTATTCCCTGCTCCACGGGCCGGCCAGCCAGCTCCGGCTTGCGCCCTTCTACGATCTTGCTTCGTTTCTGCCGTACGAAACCGATGCGAAATCCACCAAGGTGAAGCTCGCTATGAAAATCGGCGGCACTTACCGGATGCACCAAGTCAATGCGGCGAAATGGGGCGATTTGGCCACGGAAGCGGGGCTGGGCGCGGGTTTGGTGAAATTGCATGTTTCCACGCTTGTTGAAAACATCATCGCATCGGTGGAACCAGTGCGGGCGGCTGCGGCGGAAACGGAAGACAGCCCTTTCCTCCATCGGTTGGCCGAGGCGATTTCGGTCCGGGCCGCGAACTGTGCGGCGATCATGAAATGATGCCGGGATGAGCGGCGGATGCCGCCGCCACCACAAGGTGCGCGGGCACCCCGCGGCGTTTTCAATGCCTGCGCTTGCGGGCCTTTTTCTCTTCGAAACTGATGGCTTTGGGATCAAAGGCTTCGGGGTCGTAGCCGGGATTCATCCACTCGATTTCGCCGTGCAGCGCCTGCATGTATTGGAAAGTGCCGCCGAAGTCCTCGGGCGGGCAATTCCGTTCTCCGCCGAGCATTTGCGGGCCGCCCTCGCCGGGGAGCCATTTCTCGAAGACGATTTCGTGGACCCATTCGTCGGCGAAATCGTAGCGGTAAAGCAGGCGGATCGGCAGGCGGCGCTTGCCGACGAATTCCGCGACGGTCAGCACCGCCTCGTCTTGGAACTCGCCCGCCGTCTGGTCTTCCAAGCCGATGGGGCCGATGACGTCCACCAGCCGCTTGGTCTTCCCGTGGCGGAACTCGTGCGGATGCTTGTTATCCCAGCCCATGGCCGCCTGGATCGCATCGCTGAGCTGGATAAATGGCACCCCCGCGGAAATCGTGAACTGCCGCCAGACCTGCGGCTGGACGCCATAGAGCATCACCTTCACTTGGATCCGGTTCTCGTCCTTCTTTTTCGCCATGCCGGGAGCTTGTGCGGGCGGCACCGGGAAAAATCAAATGGGATTTGGGCCAGATCTTCCTCCAGCCCACCGTTGCCGCGCTGGGGGAAGCTCCCAACCTACCGGGCCGCCGAATAGGTGATTCTCTCCCGCCACAGCCGCTTCCGCCACGGCACGCGCCTCCGGATGGGACGAGCTGGCAGGCCGCGGCGCGCTGGATCTTTGCCTCGAGCACGATGCGGGGCTGCGGTCCGAGGAATTGCTGACCGTTTTGCGGCGGCTGTCGGCGGTGCCGGAAATCGGGGGTGAGGCGAAAACGGAAGGGGCGTTCCCATGGGCGGGTACGCGGCCGGATTTCTCGAATCATCTGAAGCCGCTGCTGGCCCGGTGAGGACGGATTTCAGGGACCTCCGCCGGGTTTTTCCATGACTGCTCAATCCACGGCGGCGGCGGGAGCTGGTTCGGCGGGCCGGGAGCCGGCGGCTGCGGGCCGGGAGCTCATTTCTCGCAATGCGGCGGCGGCGAGCGGCCCCTGGATTGGGTCGAAATTCGGATTCAGGTTCACAGCTTTGAGCAGCATCTCGCGGGCGGCGCTTTCCGACCCCATTTTCCGGTAGATCATGCCGGCGTGGTAGAATATGGATGCGTCCTTGGTCTTCATGCGCATGGCGCGGACGATCATGCGGCGGGCCTTTTTGAGATCGCCCTGCTTGTAGTAGCACCAAGCCAGCGCGTCTTCGACTTTGATGTTGTGGAAGGTTTTGTAAACTTCCTCGGCACGCTTGGTGGCCTCCTCGAGGCGCATGTCGTGATCCGCCATGAAGTGCGAGAAATCCGCGCTGGACCGCTCGTTTCCATGGGCGTGAGGGCCGGTGAGATTGAGCGGATCATTGGGATTATGGTAGGCGGTGATGCGGGTGAGCATGTCCTCGGCGGCAGCGGCGTCCCCCTTGAGGGTGAGCAGATCGTAGAGCGCGGCCAAGGCATTGTGGCCGGGCATGATAGAGATGGATTTCTCGTAGAATCCGATCGCCTTGTCGGTTTGCCCCCGCGCCGCGGCGATGCGGCCCATCACTTCCAACGCGCGCGGATTTTCCGGGGCCTGCGCGACGGCCTTGGCGGCCTGGACGGCGGCGGGGAAAATCGCGCCGGAGTTGAACTGGACGAGCGCGAGTTCCGAGTGCGCCCAAGCGAGGTTCTCAGGAAACGGGCCGCCGCTGGCGATCGCCTTTTCGAGAAGAAATTGGGCCTGATTTGAATCCCCGGTGAGATACAGGAGGTGGCCGGCGCGGCACAGCGAGGATAGGTCCGGGCTGATGTCGAGGGCGGCTTGATAATGATCATACGCCTCGTCATAAACGCCGAGTTCCACGGCGTGGTCGCCCAGCAAGGCGTGCGCGTCTTCTTGGCGCGGGTCGATGGCGAGGGCTTTCTCCGCCCATTCGCTGCCCTCCTCGAATTTGTGCTCGGAATTCCGGACCCACGCCATGCCGACCATGGCGGGCGTGCAGGTCGGATCTTCGGAAAGCGCCTTCTTGTAAGCTGCTTCCGGGGCCGCGTAATCGTGCTTGAGCGTGTCGCGGGTTTTCTGCATCAGTCCGTCGCCGAGCTTCACCCACTTGGCGGCGCTGGCGGCCGCTTCGGCGCGGGCGCGCAGTGTTTCGGCAGAGACGGCGGTATTCGCAGCAGCGGGATTTACGGGATCGGCAGCGATCGCGAGTGGGGCGGAAGCAAGGAAAAGGAAAAAGGCGGGAATGCGGAGGGGACTCATGGAAAACGGACGAATACGGAATTTTGAGACGGAAAAAGCAGGCGGCGGGATGGACCCGACCGCCTGCTTGATTGGATGGAGGATTCGCTACAAAAAATCCGGCGGCAATGCAGCCGCGCTCCGGGCTTAAAAGGCTTTTATGACCGGAGCACGACGTAGCATTGCACCGCGAAATCAGGGAGCGGGAGGCACCGGCGAAACGCGCTGGGTGGTGGTGGTCCCGGCGTGAGGCGTGCCGAGATACGGGAACACCAAGTTGTAGGTCTGGTCGTTGGACGGCACGTTGTCGCCGAGGACGGTGACGGGATCGTAACTTGGTCCGCTGGCGACCGCGGTCAGCGCGATATCGACGACATCGTCGCCCACACGGCGTCCGTTCGGCCAGCCGCTCGAAATCGTGCGGCCCGCGCCATTCGTAACCACATCGCCACCGGCAAAGCCGAAGCGGCTGAAGCCGGTGGATCCTGCCACGCGGACGGGTCCGGTGGTGGTATCGACGCGGCAAACGTCCGGGATGAAGACCAACGCGAGATCGCCACGACCGGTGGTCTGGAAATTGGTTCCAAAGACCGCATTGATCAGGATCGGCAGCTCGGGAGCCATCGCGTAGTTGGCGAAGTTCGCGCCGTCGCCCGGAGGCATGGTGCGGTTGAATTTATCCTTATCCTTGAGGGCGACGAGCACTTCGTTGAAGAGAGGATTTCCCAAACGGTTGACCTGAAGCCATTCGCCCACGTTCAGTGGCTCGTTATCGCTGCGGCGCAGGGTGATGCGACGGCGGCTGACAGACGCATAAACGCCGACGCCGGTATTGGTGGCGGCACCGCCGTTTACGATTCCATTTCCGATATCCGCAAACGGGGCGGTGTAGGTGGATGCGGTGAGTTGGCTGACCGGGATCTGGATGCCGAAGGAGAGCACGTTGTAGCCCTTGAAGCCGTCCACGCCGCCGCCATCCTGGCCGAGGGCTGGCTGGCCGGGGCCGCCGTTCGGACTGCCATCATTGTTTACGATCCGCGGGTTCAGCAGGTCGAAGATACCTGGGGTATCGGCATAGAATCCATCCTCGCGAGGGCCGGCCCAGACTGCGATGGCTCCGGTCCCGGTGCCCACCGTTGCGATGGTTTCCTGAGTGTAGGGATCGAGGCTGGTGAAGTCGGCCGCACCGGAGATGGCGACGCCGTTCGCATCATTATACTTGGGGGTCGCGCGGCCGCCGACGTTTGGCGGCGGAACCTTGATGTCCGTGGCAATGAGCGCGTTGTTTTTCCGGACCTGGTAGGTCTGGGTGTAGTTCTGGAGAGGACCACCAGTAGTGTCGATGCCACCGTTGCTAAGGCCCGTGCCGCGGCCGTAGGAGAGAATAGTGTCGGGGTTTTTCAGGCCCGGAGGTGTGACAGGGTTCACATCCGAGAAGCTGAAATCGTAACGAAGGGTTTCCGCGCCGGAAGTCGGGTTGGTGATGTGGATGCTGTAGAGCGCGTCGTCCGAGAATTTGTCGTAGATGACGCCGTCGCCCGCTTCGGAGAATGGATGCACGCTAACGATGACATTCAGCACGTCGGGACCTGTTTTGGCGAGGTCGTCGTAGCCCTTGCCAATGAAAGCATAGACGTCGGTGAGGTTCGCCTGCGGGTCGAGCTTGATGAGTGGCGCGTCACTGTGGCTGGAGGCACTGGCGGGCAGCGCGCCAAGACAGGCCACCGTGATGGTGCCGAGGATGGCGGCCCCTAAGGGGGACTTGTGGATCGATTTTAATTTCATGTTGGTTTATCTGGTATTGTGGTTGGGAAGTGAGTTCAGCGGCGTCTCTTGGCGGCCAAGGCGACAAGACCGGCCATCGCGAGGATGGAGGCGGAAGCCTCGGGGACGACGGTCACGGTCGCCGGGGTGCCGTTGTTGTCGAATGCGCTGAAGCTGGTGAAAGCGGTGCCGGGAGCGGCCGCGCTCTGGAAGCTAAAGCCGGAAAATGTACTCCCGGCGGTGAAGCTCTGGGTGTTTCCGAGGAAATCGATCTTGCCGAGGCCGCCGTCATAACTGCCCGCGAAGCCCGCGGGCGTCGTCAGCGTCGATCCGATGAGCGGCTCGCCAATCGGCGCGTCACCGATGCTGACGATCGGAATATCCGTCGAACCGGTGTTCGAAATGGTGAAATCGTACTGGTACGTGGATCCCAGATTTGTCGTGGCGACATTGATCAGCAGCGATGCGGCATGGGCCTGGGACAGGAGTCCTAAAGCGAAAACCGGCGCGAGGAGGCGCCGGACGAGGTTGGAGCGTTGTGGATTCGGTTTCATGGAATGGAGTTCTGCGTGTGTGACAGGGAGGAGAGCGGCAAGGGCGCAATAGGGCCGACCCGTAGGTCATCGGGGAGCAACGTCCATGGCGCAAGATTGAATCTGACTCGTTTCCCGAATAGGGGCATACCGCTCCGCCGCGCTACTTGGTAGACCGCCGGACTTGTGAGGACCGGGCCGCGCCGCTAAATCCCCGGGCAGGATGACCAATCAACGACAAATCATCGCCGCTGCAGCGCTTGCGGCGATCGCTCTCGGGACCTGGGGACTCACCCGCGGCAGCCGGGAAGTTGCCACCGCTCCGGCCGGCGGCGTTCCGCAGCGTACGAAAGCCGCACCCACCCGCCAAGCCGCCCGCCCCGCCCGGGCGCTCGACTCGATTTCCGTGGGGAAAATCACGCCGCAGGAGTGGCCGGCCCGCCTCGATGCGGATTTCCCGGAGGTGCCGCCGGAAATGCGCGAGCAGATCGTGCTGCTTTCCGGCGAGTTGCGGAAATCCATCGAAGGCGGACTCGACCCCGCCGGTGACGAGGCGCGGGCTTACGGGGAAACAATTCTCGTGCTCCTCAAGGAGAAGCCCGCGGAGCCGTGATCGGCCTTGCCTCCCCCCGCCGCATCGCTTTGGCTCCGCCCGCATGTCTTCACTCCCTACCGCTGACCTCCTGGCGCTCGATACGGACGGCCTGAAAAGCCGCCTTTCGAAACTCAGGAGGTATCTTTGACGTCCCCACCCTCGAAAACGAAATCGCCACCTTGGAGGAGGCCATGGGCGCCCCCGAGTTTTGGAACGATTCCGATAAAGCCAAAACCATCAGCTCGAAGGCGGCCGGCCTGAAGAAAAAGCTCGAATCCTTCCTCGCCCTCGACGCACGCGTGGCCGACATCGACGAAGGCGTCGCGCTCGCCAAGGAGTATGACGACGCGGAGCTCGCCTCGGAGGCGATCGCCAATTCCAAAGGTTTGGAAACCGACATTCGCTCGTTCGAGCTGCTCACCCTGCTCGACCAGCCGAGTGATATTTCCCCGTGCTTCATCGTCATTTCCGCAGGCGCCGGCGGGACCGAGGCGTGCGATTGGGCGCAAATGCTCCACCGCATGTATGTCCGCTGGGCGGAAAGCAAAGGCTATGCCGTCGAGACTCTCGACTGGCAGGATGGCGACGAAGCCGGACTGCGCACCGCCACGCTGAAAATCACTGGCGACTACGCCTATGGTTTCCTTAAAAGCGAGCGCGGCGTCCACCGCCTCGTTAGAATATCCCCTTTCGACTCGAACGCCAAAAGGCATACCTCCTTCGCATCCATCGACGCGACGCCGGAAGTGTCCAAAGAGATCAATATCGAAATTCTGGAAAAGGACATCGAAATCACCACCACCCGCTCCGGCGGCAAGGGCGGCCAGAACGTCAACAAGGTGGAAACCGCGGTGATCCTGCGCCACCTTCCCTCCGGCATTCTCATCCGCTCCACCGCTGCCCGGACCCAGGGTGCGAATCGCGAGCTCGCGTTCGATATCCTTAAAGCGAAACTCTATACCATCGAGGAGGACAAACAGAAAGCCGAGGCCGACCGCGCCTACGGCGAGAAAGGCGACGTCTCTTGGGGAAATCAAATCCGTTCCTATGTCTTCCAGCCCTACCAAAAGGTGCTGGACCTCCGCACCGGTGAGGAAACCAACAACATCCAAGCCGTCATGGATGGCGATCTGGACGCCTTCATCGAAGCCAAACTCCGCGGCAAGGTCCGGGTGAAAGGCGCGAAGGACGAGGACGATTAGATTGCCAACCGTCGATTGAAAGTCATGCTATGACGATGATCGCCCAAAGAGATCCGGATCTGCTGTCCATAGACGACTATTTGGCCGGCGAGGAGAGCAGCGATGTGAAACACGAATACCTCGGCGGGATTGTCCATGCCATGGCGGGCGGGTCGAACCGGCATAATGCGATCGCGCTGGACACTCTGATCACTCTTGGAAACCAGCTTGAGGGTAAGAAATGCAGGCCATTCAACAGCGACACTAAAATCCGAATCACGTATGACGATCATACCCGGTTTTATTACCCCGATGCGATGGTCGTTTGCGAACCGAACGCAGAAACTTCCCACTTTCAAGACAAACCGGCCGTCATCATCGAGGTGCTCAGCGAGTCCACACGTCGCTACGATATCTTCGAAAAACGCGACGCATATTTCACCATCCCCTTGCTTAAAGTTCTCCTCTTCGTCGAACAGGACAGAATGGCGGTCAGCGTCCATCGTCGGGAACCTGATGGACGATTTGGTATTGAAGCTTATCGCGGTCCCGATGCTGTGATCCCATTGCCGGAAATCAGCACCAAACTTCGTGTGGCGGATATCTATCGAGGCGTGACGTTCTCGGAAGATTGAGAGGGCGCCCGCCGCTCCCGCCCCCCGGGGGATAAACCTTGGCGCGTCTCCGGTTTCCACGCTATGGCGGGCCGTCCGCACCGGAATTCCCATGAAAAAAGCCAGCCACGTCCCCGAACTCACTCTCATCAAGGCCGGCACCGGCGTGCTCACCAAATCCACCGACGGCACGCTCGACCGCGCCGCGCTCGTCCGCCTTGTCACCGCGATTTCCGGCCTGATGGACGGCGGGCACCGCTGCCTTTTCGTTTCCTCCGGCGCGGTCGGCGCGGGGCTTTCCGCCTTTGGCATGAAGGATTACCCCAAGGACATGATTACCCGCCAAGCCTGCGCCGCCGTCGGCCAAGCGCGGCTCATGCGCACTTATTCAAGCCTGTTCGACAATTTCGGCATCACCATCGCCCAGCTCCTCCTGACGGCGAATGACTTCATTACCCCGCGCCGGGCGGAAATCGTCTCCACCACCCTCAACCGGATTCTTGCCGAGCCGCGCATCCTGCCCATTATCAACGAGAACGACTCGGTGAGCGTCAAGGAATTGAAATTCGGCGACAACGACATGCTCTCCGTTAGCGTGGCGAAGCTGGCGAACGTGAAGCGCATCATCCTGCTCACCAGCGTCGATGGCCTGCTAGATCCCGAAACCAACCGTTACATCCCCGAGGTGACCGAGGTGGACAAGGTTTTCCAACACGTCCGCAAGGACAAGGGCCGCTTCTCGATGGGCGGCATGGCCTCGAAGCTCAAGGCCGTAAAAACCGCCATCGAGGCCGGCATCGAGGTCCACATCGCCCATGGCCGCCACCCCGAGCGGCTGCCCGGCATCCTCGCCGGCACCGGCATTTCCACGCGATTTCCCGCGGAAAAGTGACGGGAAATCCCACGCGCTGGCCATCGCGCGCGGGGAATCCTGCTAGCGGGCCGTCAGCTCCAGCGCCCGCGCCCATTCACGCAGCTCCGGCAAGCCGTCCGGCCGGAAATACAGGTTCCGCCGGCCCCGGACCTGCACAATCCGGCGGGTCCGGCGGGCAACCTCGATTGTCAGGTGGCTCGTCGGAGCCCCTTCCGCGCCGGTCCGCAGACTGAAAACCGAGGACCTGCCGGACCGGCAGTCCCAGCCGTAGGTGTCCACGCAATGACGCATCGTGCGGCTCTCCGTCACGAGCTGCCACTGGCTGGTCAGTTCCTCGATCCAGTAGGCGCTGCCCACGCCGTTTTCCCATTTCACCGAGCGGAAAATCCCTGTCCTTGCCAGCGGCGCCCAGCGTTGGGAATTCCGTATCCTCAGATCGTTGCGCAGATTCCGGCAGCCGATGTCGCCCGGTTTCCATCCAGGGCACCGGACGCCCTCGATCCGCTGCATTTCCTCCCAGAATCGCCGGCAATGCGCCACCAATTCGCGCGCTGGCAACCCCACCAGCAGCTCCGCCCGGCGGCATTCGTCCGCCCGGGTTAGCTCCCGCAAAGCATCCGCCACGATGCCGTATTCACGGGGATGGAAATCCGGCGCGGTGGCCGCCTTGGCGATGAGTCGCGACCAAACCGCGTCGTTCGATAAATCCCGGATCATGCCGCTCGCAAGCACCTCCGCCAGCAGCTCGTCGGAGCCTCCCGCCGCCCGCACTTGTCCGAAGCGCAGCGCCTGCCGGATCGTCAATCCGGCCGGCGCCTTCGTTGCCAGATGCAGCGCCCGCGAGGTCACGCTCGGCGGAATGCCCCGCATGCCCCGCCAACTCATGCCGCGCGCGAGGCGGCAATACCAATCGCGCTCCAGATAGCATAACTCTCCCTTTTCCAACCATGCGGAATCGAAACAATCCGGCATCCGCCATTTTGCAAAAAGGTGCCCGATCAGACTGCGGATGGTTTCCCACGGATTATCGGAATCCGCTCCAGCCCAACTCTCGGGCGGCCGGATCCACCACTTCGAATAGGCTGCCAGACGGAGCAGCACCGGAGTTAGGGGAAATGCCATAGGATGAAAATCCAACAGGATTCCACTGCGCTTCATGATGACATCCAGCATGCGCCCGACATCCGCGCCGAGCGCTGCGGAGATGGAGCTGGAATTGGTGAACGCCCTCGCAAGGGCATGGCAATGCTGCCTTAGATTGTTGTTTGGTATGACGCGCGCCGTCCAGCTCCCGCCCGCCACGATTCGCGTGGGGACGTCAAGCCAACGGCGCAATCCATCCGGATTGCGGGATAAAGACATGTTTCGATTCCTGATATGCTAACGACACGACCGGCCGCTGCGAAACCGCAGGCGGGCGGAACTGCGCGCACGCCGCCAAACGGAGCGGCGTGGCCTGGCGGCGGGCTTGCAGGGCAAGCCTCGCCGGGCGCATCAGGAATGAACGGTCGCAAAAAACATGACGGCGGAGTTATGCATCAGGCACCCTCCCGTTGGCAAAGATTTTTTTGCGGAAACAACAAACCGGAGATCGTCCGGTTCAGCACCACGCAAATCTGGTTGTCCTAACCGGTCGCCACCACAACAATTCAGGAAACATCGAAACGCAACGATAAGCGGTCATTGCTTTCTCCCACCAAGAATTCACTTCCTGGTTACTCTTCCGATATCGCGATGTGATCGAATTTGTCGTCGATGAAGCGGAGGACGAGTTCCTCCGCCGCGGCGTTGCCGATGCGTTTCACCACATCCGCCGAGAAGCCGCGGGCGATGAGCTGGCGGGCTTGGGCGGGGGCGATGCCGCGGGCTTGCAGGTAAAAGATTTCCTCATCGCTGATTTGCGAGGAAGTGCTGCCGTGGGAACATTTCACCTGGTCCGCATTGATTTCGAGGCCGGGCATGGAGTTGGCCTCGCAGGAATCGCTCATGAGCAGGTTCCGGCAGGTCTGATAGGCGTCGGTGTTGTGGGCCTTCTCGTCCACAAAAATGAGGCCGGAAAAAATGGTGCGGGAGTTGTCGTAAAGTGAATTCTTGTAGAGCAGGTCCGAGTAGGCGCCTTCCGAAACGTGGTGTTGGAAAGTCCGCTGGTCGTATTCCTGCTCCCGCGCTGGTATGGAGACGGACAGCATGTCGGACCGCGAGCCGGGACCTTCGAGGCGTGAGAGCGATTCGTTGCGCGCCCACGCGGCGCCGGTATTTACGATGAGTCCGATGGTGGAGGCGTCGCGGGCGGCGGCGGTCTCGTTGATCTGAAGCATGCGGGAAACCTCGTTGAGCGCCTGGATGGCAATGTAATCGAGCTTGGAATTCGGACCGGAGCACAGGTCGTTGAAGGCGATGGCGAGGCCTGGTTGAGTGTCTTCCGCCGAACGGAAGATATCGATCACGCGGACTTTCGAACCGCTCCCGGTAACGATGAGCGTGTGGGGGAAAACGACGGCATTTTCCCCGGCGATCCAATGATGCACTTCGATGGTTCCTTCGATCTCGACATGGTCCGGGACATGAACAAACAGTCCATTGGCAAGACATGCCTCGTGCAGGGCGGCGAACTTGGCGGAGCCGAGCCGGGTTTCCTGTTTCATGAAATGGGTCCGAACCAATTCACTGTGGGCAACGAGCGCCTCGGCAAGCGGCAGGCAGATCACGTTTTCCGGCAGCTTGGAATCGATGTGCACAAGCCCGTCGTTGACAAAAACGAGTTTCGCGGCGGGTGATTCCAATCCGCAGGACCGCGCGACGAGACCGTTCGCACCGGCGGCGGAAGTCTTGGTGAAGCCCGAGAAATCGAGCTGCTTGATGCTGGAAAACCGCCAGTTCTCATCCCCCCGTTTCGGCGTAGGAATATCGAGAAAGCGCTTCCACGCATCCTTCTGGCGGGCGGCGAACCAAGCGGGCAGACTGGCGGGAGTTTCGGGGGCGGATTCGAGGAGGTTTGGCATTTCGAGAGTGGTCATGGAGTAAATAGAGGAAAGTTTCTCGTTATTTTGGAACGCGATGGCTGGCTGTTTCGATTTCTTCGAGCGCTTCGAGATCTGCGAGATCTTGTTTACGAGCCGCGGGCTGTTTGCTCTTGATCAGGTGCGGAAGGGAAAGGAACGGCGCGTCTTTTCCGGCAATTTTCCCGATTCCGTGACGGGAGTAAACCTCGCTGAAAACAAGGCCGGGAACTTTGACGAGGATATCGATCCGGAATGGTGAATCGCCGAACTGCTCCATCCTGTCATGATCCAGGAAACATTCTCCGGCAATGTGCGGCTGGTTCCCGAAGCAGTCATTGATGGCGCTCACCAGTCTCCGAGCGTTGACGGGAGAGTTTTCCACCAAGAAATCAGTATCCCCCGTATATCTAGGATATCCGTGAGAGATGACAGCGTAGCCACCGATGATTTCGAATCTAACTCCATGGAACTCCAGCAATTCTCCAAACTCTCTGAACTCTTGATCCGGCACCATGGTTCTTCGGGACTCTCTGGTTTATCAGAATCGCTGCAGCCGCGAGGCGTTCATCCACAGACTTCTTCGACCAATATTCGGTGGTTTGGAGAGCGTCCTCGTCGGAGATCACCATCCTGAATCCCACATTCCTATTTTTTCGAAGTTCCATGTCCAATCAGCCCACGCTGCCTTCCATTTCCAGATCAATCAGCCGCTTGAGTTCCACAGAGTATTCCATCGGGAATTCGCGGACGAGGTCGTTGATGAAGCCATTGACGGCGAGGGACATGGCTTGCGCTTGATTGAGGCCGCGCTGCTGCATGTAGAACAGCATTTCGTCCGACACCTGGCTGACGGAAGCCTCGTGCTGGGTGGAGTGCTGGTTGCCCTTCACGGTGATGGCCGGATAGGTATCGGTGCGGCTGTGGCTGTTGATGAGCAGGGCGTCGCACTCTGTGTTGTTTTTACAACCTTTCAGATGCTTGGGAATATGCACCTGCCCGCGGTAGGTCGAACGGCCCTCCCCCACGGAGATGGATTTCGAAACCACGTTGGAGGTGGTGTCATCCGCGGCGTGTATCATTTTCGCACCGGTGTCCTGATGCTGGCCATTGTTCGCCAAAGCGATGGAAATCACTTCGCCGCGGGCGCGCTTTCCTTTCATCACCACTCCCGGGTATTTCATCGTGAGGCGCGAGCCGATGTTGCAATCGATCCAGCGCACTTCCGCGTCCTCCATCGCGATCCCCCGCTTGGTTACGAGGTTGAAGACGTTCGACGACCAGTTCTGCACGGTCACATATTGGATCTTCGCACCCTTGAGGGCAACGAGTTCGACCACCGCGGAATGCAGGGTGGCGGTTTCGAATTTCGGCGCGGTGCAGCCTTCCATGTACATCAGCTCCGAGCCCTCGTCGGCGATGATGAGGGTTCGCTCGAACTGGCCGAAGTTCTCCGAGTTGATGCGGAAATAGGCCTGGAGCGGCTGCTTCAGTTTCACACCTTTCGGCACATAGATGAAGGATCCGCCGGAAAAGACGGCGGAGTTGAGCGCGGAGAACTTGTTGTCTCCGGTAGGAATCACCTTGCCAAACCATGGGCGGAAAATCTCCTCGTGCTCCTTCAATCCTTCCGCGGAGTTAACGAAGATGACGCCTTGCTTCGTGAAGACTTCCTTCACATTGGAATAGGCGGCTTCCGAATCGAACTGAGCCTCGACGCCGGCGAGAAACGCACGTTCCTGCTGGGGAATGCCGAGGCGCTCGAATGTTTCCAAAATATCCGGGGGCACCTCGTCCCACGAACGTTTCGGCTTTTCGCCGTCGGATAAATAATAGCGGATGATGTCGAAATCGATGTTCTCCAAATCCTTGGTCGCCCAGTTGGTGGGCATGGGCTTGTCGAGGAATGTCTTGAGCGCCTTATGGCGGAATTCGCGAACCCAGTCAGGGTCGTTTTTCACGTCGGAGATATAATCGACGGTTTTGGAGCTGAGGCCGCGGCCCGCGTCGAACTTGTTGCGTTCCGGGAACATGAAGTCCCCCTTGCTGCGGTCGATATCGATGGCCTCGCGGGTTTCGGAATCGAGGGCGTCTGTGGTGTCGTAGGACATGATGTTTGGGAGTTGGAAAGTTTAGGAAATGGCGGGATCGATCGTCCCGAGATAGCGGTCGAGCATGGTATTCGCGCAGCCGGTTACGAAGTTCGGGAACGCGTGCGGATCCCGCCCGGTTTGGGCGGATTCCAATGCGTCGTAATAAGCGAGGCGGGAAGTGGAATCTGAAGGAATGACGATGGCTGGATAGCCGGCGCGCATGAAAATGAGGTTCATCAGCAGGCGGGCGGTGCGCCCGTTGCCATCCACGAAAGGGTGGATCGTTACCAGTTTCTCATGTGCGTCCGCCGCTTGGATGGCCGGATGAAGCGGCGATGGATCCGCCATTCCGCGTTCCCATTGTTCCATCAGGTTGGGAACCTCCGAAAAATGGGGAGGTTGGTGCGCCGCGCCGGCAATCCTGACCGGCACGGTCCGCCAGACGCCGGCCCACTCGTCCGCGATCCGGCTTAGAACCATCTGATGCAACTCGCGGACGAGGCGCGCCGTGATCGGTTCCGCGCCACCGACGAGCGATTTCAGATAGCGGAACGCGGCCTGCAAATTGACAGCTTCCAAGTGGTCTTTGAGCGGTTTGCCGGCGATGGTGACTCCTTTTGAGAGCACCATCTCGGTTTCCCGAACCGTGAGGGAATTGCCTTCGATCTGATTGCTTGTGGCGATGACTTCCACTTCAAACGGCGTCACGACCTTTTCCTCGAGCGCGCGGACCTGCGAGGGATCCAGAGGCCGGAGCGCCTGGAGCCGTTGCAATTTTCCGGTTAACTGTTGAAGCAGGTCCATGGGTGGCAAATCTTTGTCAGGCGAAGGCGGGTTCTTTTAAGAATTCGTAGCCTTCCTTCTCCAATTCGAGTGCCAGTTCCGGTCCGCCGGATTTGACGATACGGCCGTCGGACATGACATGAACGTGGTCGGGTTCGATGTAATCGAGAAGGCGCTGGTAGTGGGTGATAAGCAGGATGCCGCGGTTTTCGGAGCGCATCGCGTTCACTCCCTTGGCGACGATTTTCAAAGCATCGATATCGAGGCCGGAGTCGGTTTCGTCGAGGATGCAATATTCGGGTTCCAGCATCATCATCTGGAGGATTTCGTTCCGCTTCTTCTCGCCGCCGGAGAAGCCTTCATTCACCGCGCGGGCGGTGAACTTGCGGTCCATTTCCAAAAGATCCATTTTCGCATAGAGATTCTTGTAGTAGGTGACCGCGTCGATTTCCCGGCCCTTCGGCAGGCGCGACTGGAGGGCGGCGCGGATGAAGTTCGCATTGGTAACCCCGGGCACTTCGGAGGGGTATTGGAATGCGAGGAAAATACCGCCCCGCGAGCGCTCGTCGATGGATTTGCCGAGGATTTCCCCGCCGTCCTGGGTGATGGAACCGGATGTGACGACATAGCTTTTGTGCCCGGCTATGACTTTGGACAATGTCGATTTGCCGGAGCCGTTGGGCCCCATGATGGCATGCACTTCGCCTTTCGGGATATCAAGGGTAACGCCCTTGAGAATTTCAGTGCCGTCTTCGAGGGTGGCTTGGAGGTCTTGGATATGGAGGCTCATGTAGGAAAATTGTTTCAGGCGCTGCGGAGCGCTTGCGTGCCGATCGCGAGGGTCAGATTGGTGACAAGGTAAATGCCGGTGACGATCCAAGCCTTGCTCCAGCCGACATAGCAGAACCTCTGGATCGCCCACGCCAAAAGCACGAGCGAAAGCAGCGGGGCTAAGGGATGAGCGAGCGACAGCAGGGCCGCCGCCACGCTGACGCCCACCACGATCATGAGGATAAGTGGCAGGGAAATTTCAGCCTCGTGCCGCGCGACGAGATAGAGCGCGGCGCACAGGATCAGGGCGCTGACGATGATTTGAATCACGATGGTAGAATGGTGAGCTTGCCGCGGAGGGTGATTTCCACATCTTCCACGACGGCGCCGGGCGGGAGTTTCAGGATGTCGGAAAGGCTGGTTCCGGGTTTGAATTCCACATCGTGGATGATGCCGGTGGCGGCATCGTGGAAATGACCGTGCTCGCTGAGATTCGGGCAGTAGCGTGACGACTCGCGGTCGAAGTTTACCTGGCGGATGACGCCGTGCTGCACGAGCGCCTCAAGGCAGTTATACACCGTGGCGAGGGAAATGTTCGGGATGCGGTCCTTGACACGCATGAAGACATCGTTCGCTGTCGGGTGGTTCCGCTCGGACATGAGGGTGCGGTAGACCTCTTGGCGCTGGCGCGTCATGCGGAGTCCGGAAATTTCGTCGGGGACATCCATTTCCGCGGGATTTTCAGAAGTTCGGGTGACCATCACGGCGGCAAGCTAGGGGGCGCTTGGGCGATATCAAGAACTATTCCAATTATTGCCTGGCGCGAGATGGTCGCGGGATTTTCTCACCCTTTGCGGACTCGATTTGCGGGGATGAAAAGGGGAAAAACGGCCTGCGGCTTGGCTCCGGGGAGAAATTGTCATGGTCCAGGTCGTCCTTCTCCGTGCAAAGGGCGCCCGGCCAAGCCGCAGGCCTGGCAATCTCACCAGACAACGGGCGCACCTTGAGCACCCGCGGGCCGGCAGGGGTGGTCCCCAAATCCGGGGGCAGAGCGGACGAAAGCGGGCCGCCGACCGGCGTCGCCTGGCTTGGCGGGGGCTGCCGGGTCGGTCGGGGAGGGAAAATCGGGACGGCAGCCACCGAACTCGGCGAGATGGCCGGGTCAGGCGGGGAAATCGGCCACCGGCGGGCTGTTTGGTGAGCAATCTGCAACCTTCGGGAGCATAAGGTCCTCGTGGATTTCCCGGCATGCGGGCCGGGTTTTCCCCTAACCGGCAAAGCCGCGCGATTCGCGCTGGGGAGCCGCCGTCCGGCTTGGGGCAATGGATTTCCGACGCTCACTGAGCTTGTCGCGCCCGTCTGTGGTTGGCGCGCCGGTCCGTCCGGCGTGGAACTGGCTGGGAAGTCGGGTAGAACTATGGAAACCACTTTTTTAATCCGAACGGGAACCCGCCGCGCCGAACGCAATCTCGCTTTCGCCGGCTATCTGCAACTGGCGGCGGGCGTGCTGACTCTTGCCTGTTCGACGGTATCGACCGTGCTTGCGGTTTTTTCGAAGGACCCTTCGTGGCTTAACCCGCTTGTGGCGGGGAGTTGGTATGGGGTCGGCGGATCGCATCTATTCATGCGATCGATCGCAGGCTATATGGCGTTTCAATTCGCCCTTGGCTGGATTTTTGGCATTTTGATGACCGCTGCCGGGATTCTAAGTTTGATGAGAAAGGAGCGCGGCTTCGTGACGATTTCCGCAATCTTCAACCTATTCAACTTTCCCCACGGCACCGCGGTTTCGATCGTTGTTTTGCACGGGATCGCGCGGCGGGGAATCTCCGGCAATCTTTGAGATTCGCCGGGATCGGACCATTTCGTAGTCAGCGCTCCCAGAGATAGAGCCAGCGCTCGGAGACCGGCTTGCCTCCCTTGTCGAGCAGCTCGCAGGTCATGTCGATGTTGGTAATGTCCGGCGGCGTTTCGAGGACGAAAAACGCGCGCAATACCTGCGGCATGTGGAGTAGCGGGCCGCGGCCGAGGCCGGCGGGGAGGTCGTCAACATTCGGCATGCTCACGTCGGTCAGGCCGACGTGAACGATTTTCACGCTCTCCCGGTTGATGGTGACGGAAGGTTTCCAACCGCCGATGTCATCCCATTTCGGGTCGCCGGTTTTGGCAACCGGGCGGAGGGGTTTGGCGAAATCCACCACCATGAGCACTTGGTCCGGGCGCTGGACCGGGTGGCCGGCGCGGGTGGCGCGGACCGTGAACAGCCCCGATGGCGCGGGATCCCGGAGCCACCGGATGCGGTAGCGGAAGCGCGCTGGCTTGCCGATTTCCAAGGCGGGCTGTGGTTCCCAGAGCAGGATGACGTTGTCGTTGGTCTCGTCCGTCGTCGGCATTTCGATGAGGTGGAGCCTGCCTTTGGAGAAGCCCTCAAGCGGCTCGACCATCGCATCGGGCCGCCGGTCATAGTGCGCCTCCGGGTCCTGATAGGACGAAAATTGGCGGTCGCGCTGGACGAGCGCCCAAGACTTCGGATTTTCCAACGAGAAATCGCAGTGGCGGAACCGGTCCTTGGTCACCTCCAGCGGACGGAACAGCGTTTGGCCGTCCGCCGTTTCCATGAGCAGGCCGTCGCTGTCGTGGACCTCCGGGCGGAAATCGTAAGGCTTCGGCCAAGTGCTTTCGCCGAACCAGAACAGGCTGGAGAACGGCGCGATGCCGAGCTGCGCGACCGGCTTCCGCAGCGTGATTTCCGCGTCGATGTCCATGACGGTTTCCTCGCCGGGAGTGACCGTGAAGTGGTAGGCGCCGGCGATGCTCGGGCCCTCGAGCAGCGCGGAGAAGGAGAGCGATTTCCCGCCGGGCACCGGCTTCTCCAGGTGGAATTCCGTGAAATCCGGGAACTCTTCCGGCACGCCGGGCAGGCCGCTGTTCAGGGAAATCCCGCGAGCGGAGAGCCCGTATGGAGTGTCCTTGGGGATCGCCCGGAAGTAGCTGGCGCCGAGGAAAACGAGGTATTCGTCCATGTAATCCGGCGTGTTCAAATGCGTCCGGGCGCGCCAGCCGGCATAGCCCGGCGGCGGCGGCGTGCCGGTCGGGACGTCCAGTTTGCCGTAATTGAAAAGGCCGGAGTCAAAGACCAGCGGGTGGGAATCCCCGCCGACCGTCTCGAAGAGGCTGACGGTCTTCTTCGCCGTCCAGCCGGGGTGGAAGAAATCGATGGAGAAGGGCGCGTCCTTCGCCGCCCAGAGGCCCTTGTCCATTTGGAACCGGATCATGCGATGCTGGTCGTAGGTCAGGTTTTTCCAAAAATCCGCGAGGTTGTCGGGCGGCGCGGCATACGGCGCGGCGGCCGCTACCCGAGCCCTCGCCCGCAGCGCGTCGAAATCCGGATTTTCCGCCTTGGCGGCAGGCGGGCCACAGACGGCGAGGGCGATTGCGAGCGGGAAAATCGGGTGGAGTTGCATGGGGTTTCCCCATGAATGCACCGCCACGGACGGTTTGGCAACACCCGCGAATCATCGCCAGCACTTGATTCCAGAGCATTTCCCGAAAGGGGAATCCGTTCAAAAAAACTTTCCGCTAACTGAATAAATTTTATTGAACGTTTCTCGGAACCCCGTAGGCCTACATCCCTCGCATGAATCCATCCCAACAATTTCGCAGATCAATCCGGCGGTTCTACGCTTGGATGGGGACCGCGTTCGGCCTGCTATTTGCCGGAACGACGGTCCTCCACGCTTTCCCGCCCGCTCCCAGCTACACGCTTTACGGCATGGTGCGGGATCAGGTCGGCCAGACGGTGACGGCGGAGGGCGCGGAGGTGGTTTTGCTCAAGGGCGCGGTGGAAATGGGCCGGACGCCGATCCAAACCGGGGTGCGGCTCGACCAGAATTATGAGCTGAGCATCCGGCTCGACCAGAACCGCGGCGGCACCGCGCTGTATTCGGAAAAGGCCGTGGCGGCGCAGGGGCCGTTCAGTCTCGTGGTGCGGATGAACGGCGCGAATTTCTACCCCATCGAGGTGGCGGGCACGCTCACCGCGGGCAGGGGCGCGGAGCGGGTCCGGCTGGATCTGACGCTGGGCGAGGACACCGACGGCGACGGTCTGCCGGACGTCTGGGAACAATGGCAGCTCTACCAGGCCGGGCTCTATCCGGACGAAAACGGCAACTGGGACCTGAGCCTCATCGACCGCGATGGCGACTACGACCACGACGGCATGAGTAACTGGGTGGAATACCTGGCCGGCACATTCGCGGGCGACGCCACCGAGCGCTTCGCCTTGGAAATCAAGGAGAAGACCGCCACGCACACCCGCTTCGAGTTCTTCGCCATCACCGGGAAATCCTACACGATCGAGGTCACCACCGACATGAAATCATGGTCGCGGATTCCCTTTTCCGTCGGTGCCGTGCCAACGGCCGGCTCGCCGAGCTGGCAATCCGGCGAAGTCGGCATCGTCACCGCCTTCACTCCCGCAGGTGTGGGTTCCAACCAATTTTTCCGCCTTTCCGTCCGATGAAATTCCTCGCCTCGCTCGCCGCTCTCATCCTCTCCGTCACGCTGGCTACGGCCCAGTGGGAAACGACCACTTACTCGCTGAAAGGCGGGTGGAATGCGATCCATCTATCCGGTGATGCCCGGCAGGATTCGCTGGAAAATCTGCTGCCGCCCGAAGTGGTGGAGGTCTGGCGTTGGAACCCGAATCCGACCCAGGTGCAGTTCACCCAGTCGCCGCTGCTGCCATCCGCCGGCACGCCGGAATGGTCGGTCTGGAAGCGCGGCCAGCCGGAGGAAAGCACGCTTTCCCAACTGACCGGGCAGGCATCGTATCTGGTGAAATGTGCCGGCACGGCCTCGTCCAGCTACTCGGTCGCCCTGCGCAATTCCCCGCTGCCGCCGCAGAACCGCTGGGTCCGCAACGGCGCCAACCTGATGGGATTTCCCACCGCGAAAGCCGGCGGAAATTTCCCGCTGATGTCCGCCTACTTCGCCTCATTTCCCATCGCCACCGCGCCGAATACCCGCGTCTTCAAGTATGCCGGCGGCGACCTCGGCGCGGCCAATCCGGTCCAAGTCTTCTCGCCCGCCGTCGAGCGGATCGATCGCACCAAGGCCTACTGGTTCTCCGCCGAAGTGGTCGGAAATTTCTACGCGCCGGTCGATATCAGCCTCAGCTCGGCGAATGGCCTGAGCTTCGGCCGGACCGGCTCGCTGATCACCGCGCAGATCCGGAACAAAACCTCGGCGACCATGACGGTCACCTTCACGCCGACCACCAGCGAAAGCGCGCCCGCCAGCCAGACGCCGGTCACCGGCCCGGTCCCGCTCACCTTGCGCACTTATAATGCTGCCACCCTGCTGTGGGAGGAAAGCCCGCTCGGCGCGTCGTTCCAGAAAGTCATCGCCCCGCAGGCGTCGGTGGAAGTCCGCTTCGGCATCGACCGCGCGGATGCCGCCATGACCGGCGCGCCGGCCGATGCCGGTTTCGCCTCCATCCTGCGCGTCACCGACAGTGCCAATCTGTTCGATATCCACCTGCCCGTCTCCGCGACCAAGGCTTCGCTCGCGGGATTGTGGGTGGGCGACATTTCATTAAATGGCGTGAGCGGCTCGGACACGCCGCGGGATTTTCCGCTGCGCACGCTCATCCACGTCTCGGACAGCGGCGAGGCGCGGCTGCTTTCCACCGTGTTCCTCGGGAAACTCGCCTCGGCGGGAAATCTCCCGGGCATCTGCACCCGTGAGCCGATGCTGGATTCCGCCAGCCTCGCCACCGCCCGGCGGCTCGTCGCGGCGCATCTCCCGCTGGACCAGAACCTGCCCGCGGCTTCGGGAAATTTCGCCATCGGCGACAGCGCCACCTGGACGGTCCAGGTCCCGTTTGACGATCCGACCAATCCCTTCATCCACCAATATCACCCCGACCACGACAACAAGAACCAGCGCGGCCAGCCGCTGGGGGCCGGGGTGGAAAGCTACGGTGTTTCCCGTAGTTGCACCTTCACCTTCACCGCCGCGCCGCCGTCCGGCAGCACCGTCACCAGCGGCTGGGGCAGCAGTGTCATCGGCGGCACCTACTCGGAAACGCTCGCCGGACTGCGCTCAGCTCCCATCACGCTGACCGGCACCTTCGAACTCCGCCGCGCCTCCGAAATCGGACTCCTCACACAATAACAGAATTATACCATCCCATTCTCACATCCCATTCCCTTACTCCCATGAAATCCCTGTTTCGCAACGCCATCCTCTTCGCACTCGTCGCCGGCTCGGTCCACGCCCAGAGCGTCCCCGCTTTTATTAACTATCAGGGCCGCGTCACCGATAGCGCAGGCGCGGGTCTCGGCACCGGTACTCCGGTCAACCGGAAAATGATTTTCCGCCTGTTCGACGCCGCCACCGGTGGCAACCGGGTCTGGTCCGAGGAACAAACCGTTACCGTTTCCAATGGCGAATTCAGCGTGCTATTGGGAAATGGCATCAACGCCAGCTATAACAGCGTTACGGAAACGCCCCGCAATCCACTTACCACCATTTTCAACGGTGGCGACCGCTACCTCGAACTCGTCGTCGATAATGGCGACGGCACGCTCAACACCTCGGACACCCCCATCGCCCCGCGCCAGCGCCTCACCAGCACCGCCTACGCCATGCGCGCCGCCACTGCGGACAGCGTCGTATCCGGAAGCGATCTGAATCTTGGCACCGCCGATAGCGGACTCGGTTCCTATAACTCCGGCCGCCTGTGGAATGGACAAAACATCAACGGCCCGGTCCTCTACGGCACCGGCGGCGGCGCGCTCGGATCCAAGAATGGAGCCGCGGTGAATACCGCAATCCGCTGGGATGGAAACGGCAACGTCGGCATCGGCACTGCCAGCCCCGCGGAAAAACTCGACGTCACAGGCAACGCCAAAATCAGCGGCTCCGCGACTTTCGGCAGTGGTATCAGCATCGGCGGTGGAATATTGCCACCGACCAACAGCAATGGCGGTGCCGGAATGAGATTGACCCTTTATGAGGGAGGCACGTTCGATCCACCATTTGGCTTCGGCATCGACGGCAGCACGCTGTTCAGCGTGGTGCCGGCATCCGCAACGCACAAATGGTATGGCGGTACCAATGTGAAAATGTCGCTCAGTGGCAACACCGGAACCTTGAATGTACCCGGTGCGGGAACGTTCGGCAGCCTTGCTGCCTCCGGAAACCTAACTGCCGGCAATCTCACCGCCGGAGTTGCCACCGTCAGTGGCAATCTCAACGCCGGATCTGCCGCCGTCAGCGGGAATCTTACCGCCGGGACCGCCACCGTCAGCGGGAATTTCAACGCTGGAACCACCACCATCGGCGGTGTCCTCACCGCCAACCAGAACATCGTGCTCAACGGGCAGAAAACCCTCACTTTGTATGACGATAATCATGGCTTGGCCTACTATGGAAACGCCTCGGCGGCCAAACCCTCATTCGCGGGCGCCAACGTTAACGGACCCGTCCTCTTCGGCTATGCCGGCGGTGCCCTCGGCTCGACCCTAACCGAAAAACGCATCGCACTCCAGTGGGACAGTGACAAGAACGTGGCAGTAGGTGGAAATCTAACTGCTGGGGGCAAAACCGTGGCAGTGGGTGAGGAGAGCCTGAGGATCGTCCGCGGAGTCTGCCAGGCCACCAATGTCGGAAACAACGGGATCGGGCATTCCAGCCCCAATTTGACGACAGGTCAGCCCATTCTTTACGGACGCGGATATAGCTTCTTCCGGATCGACCAAGCGCGCTACAGAGTCACCTTCGCGACCCCGTTCTCCGCACCACCGGCATTTACCTGTAATCCAATCCTTACCGTAGGAGGAGAACGCGAGTTCGCAAAAGTAACTGTCTTAGATGCGGATAAGGTCGAGGTCCAATTTAACAACGACGACTCCAACGGTGGCAATGACGCGAGCTTCACCTTCATTGCCGTCGGTCCCCGCTAAGTCACCGTCAGCTAACACCCAGCCCCGGTTTGTCCTATGAAACGATTGCATAAATTCCTCCCCGTACCTTTCTTGCTGCTGTTAGGTGCGGCTCCCGCAGTCGCTCAGTACGAGCTGAAAGCAGGCAACTTCAATTCTACCTTCGTTCCCCAGACGGCGGCGGGTGCGCAGGCAGCTCCATCCGGGCCGGCATCGCCAGTCTCGCCGCCGCCGACATCCGGGCAGTTCTCCGCCGTGGGTGCCATCGCCGGCTCCGTGGGACCTTTATCTAACTCCGCCACCTATCAAGACCGGTATCCGGCTAACGGGCCGAAATCCATCGTGCTTGCCAGTGCCAGCATCGGTGGCGCGTTCGCATCCGGATTGCCGAAATATGCGATGGGAGAAGTCATCACCGCGCCTCTCATCCAGGCAGACGGCGTCACGCCCGCCGCCGCGGACTACTGGCGCATCCGGCCGGTATATCCCGGGGAAATCGTATTCACCGCAAATGCGAACCAGACGCTGATTCCGCTCGGCAGCGTCACGGTCACCTCCGCCACCACCAGCAGCAGCGTCATCAGCGTCTCCAGCGTGCCGGCGGAACTGACACTCGGCGCGATGCTATTAGGTCAACCGGTCACCAACATCGTGGGCAACAGCATTTCGCTCGGCGGGAATGCCAACGCGACGATCGGCAGCCCGACCGCCAGCACCATCACGCCGGCGCTCACCTACTATTACAGCCCGCACGCCGAGAAGGTCTTCGCCACCCAGCCCGGCCGGGTCACCGTCACCTGGATCACCCGCGTGCCTGTCAGCGGGGCGAACTATGCCGTGAAATCCGAAACCTTCGCCGTTTCCTCCACCACCAAGTCTCCGGTGCGCACGATCTATTGGACGGAAGGCAGCTTCGACGGACCCAAGGTGCAAATCACCGACGGCCGCATCACCACCGTGAATCCGGTTTTCTACGGAGCCGTGCCCAAGGCAGTTCCCGAGGAAGTGAATATCCCCGGCTACAACCCCGCGTCGCCCAATCTAACGACCCTTTCCTTCGACAAATACAACGGCCTCGGCCAGCTCCATGCCTATAACGTGGAAGGCCGCATCTTCGTGGAATACCTCGGCAATGTCCGCCTCGCGGGAAATATCTATGAACACGTCGGATTCGACGTGGTGGATATCAAACGCGTCCCTTCGGTGAACTATACCTCGGTGAATCTCGGCCAGGAGATCCGCCCGCATGACAATGATGCCTCGCTCAATCCATCCCCGGTGCTCGCGGGCGCACAGAATGCCGCCAGCTTCTATGGCACTAACGTCCGCGCGGACAATACTTCCGCCTATTTCGCAGAGCGCACCACTAGCCCGGAAAAGCAACCGGACGATGGCAGTCCGGCCTCCACGGACGCCTTTAACAAAGTCGTTTTCTATTGGTTGGAAACCGGCAGCTTCAGCATTCGCTGGCCGAAATTCCAGGACCGCTACTGGCTCCGCTGGTCGCCCGCGATTTCCGACTATGCCCATTACACCGTCGATGGTGGCGGCAGCACTCCAGACACCGGCATCGCTTTCAACAGCGGCACCCTTCCCCAACTCGTCTTCCAGGACGACCCCGCGCAGACCGAGGCCTCTATCGACCTGAACAGCCAGCGCTTCCACGTCAATTTCTCCGCTGGCGACCTGAGGAACCGCTCGCTCCTCAAGTTCACTAACAGCAGCAAAGTCTGGTATGTGAACGTTTACTCGCAGGCCGAGGACCGCAAAGTCCAGGTGACCGGTAAGTCCGGGACGAAAGGACTGCTGATGAGCACCTTCGACTCAAGCTATGGTCTTCAGTTGCTAGCTCCGATTTCCAACCTGCGAAATTTGACTCCATCGGCAACCGCGACCGTCACCGCGCCGATCGACTATACGAATTTCGATCTCCCCGGCATCACCAACCAAGATACCTTCTCGGTGCTTTGGGAAGGATTCTTCGATGTCAACGAAGCGGGCCCCGGAAGTTATACCTTCGGCACCAACAGCGACGATGGCAGCGTCATCTACCTCGATTTGAATGGCGATGGCGATTTCAACGACGCGGGCGAGCTGGTCGTGAACAACAACGGTGTTCACGGCTCGCTGTCCGCAACCGGCACGGTGAATCTGCCCGCTGGCCGCGTCCGCATCGCCATCGGTTTCTTCGAAGACAGCTATGGGCAAAATATGAACGCCCGCTGGAAAAAGGGCGCCGGTCTGCCGTTCTCGCAGCTCGATACCATTCAAGGGATCACCGGACCTTTCTATCCGCCCGCAGCTTCCGCGACTCTCGCCGTGTCCGATGCGTCGCGGCTGGAAGTCGGCATGGTCCTTGGCGGCACCGGCATCACCATCATCCGAATCGTGGACAGCCGCACCATCGAGCTGTCCGATGAGATCCCGGCAGACACCTTGGATCTCGTCTTCACCTTGGAATCCGACGGCGCGGCCTCGATTCAGGGGAACGCGATCGTGGGCACGCGGCTCGTCCCGCCGGCCGGTCATGAATTTGCCGGCTATATCTCCGGCGGCACAGGCTACCATCCCGCCGCCTATCTGAATCCTTTCACGGTCGGTGTCGTTGCGGCTAACAAGGGTGCGATCATCCCCGTCAACGCGCTTCCGGGTAATGAGAAGCTGACGGTCCGCTGGTTCAAGAAGGCCGCGGCCCCGAGCGCCGGTTTCAGCGACTTCTATGTCCCCGGAAAAGTCGGCCGCTATACCGTGACCTACCCTTCAATCACCACTCCGGAAATCGTGATTGCCAAGGGCGTGGGCACGGACGATCTGCCAACCGCAGAGGCCGCGGGCAGCGTTTACTATCAGAACGACAGCACCAAGCCGGGCTTCAATCCGAACGAGGAACACGCGATCATGTTAGGCGGGCGTGCCTATGCCCTGCGGGATGACCTCAATGTCACCAGCGGCGCAGGCTACACATCCGAGCCGTTCGTCCTGCTTGCCTATACCGACCCTGTGGATCTGCGGCCGGCCATGCATGCCTACAAGGTCCGCCGCACCGCCGCGAACTATGATTTCAACTACACCGCCACCGCGGGGACGATGTTGGTGAAGCCCTATCCGCTGCCCTTGCTGCCGACTCCGCTCGTGGCTTCCGGCACCGGCTACGTATCCAAAGACCTCGAGATCATCGGAGCCGACCTGCCGTTGAATGGCACCGTTAGCGATACGGATGCTTACAAGAGTTTCACTTTCCAGGACCGCAAGGGATTCACCTGGATCAGCCGCGGACCGCACCAGTCCGGCATCGGCGCCACGGGAACCGGCATCAGCCAAAGGGCCTTCACCGGCGGCGATATCGGCGAGGGACTGGACCTCGATGGAACCTTCCTCTATGCGGTCAATATCGGCACCAATGCGGCGCCGGGACAGATCCGTGATGCGGACTTCACCTCGGACAGTGCGCCGGGAGTAACCTATTCCGCCGCCAACCAGATCAATGACTGGGGCAGCCCCAGCTATGGTGACACCAGCAACGACGACAGGCTGGAATCCATGATGAAATCCATCCGCTGGAATACCGGAAGCATGAGCGTCGATCTCGCCAACGTTATCCCTGGCAAACAATACAAACTGCAATTGCTCTTCCACGAACTCGGGACCGCCCGCGGTTTCAACGTAATTGTGGAAGGGACGACCATCGTGCCGAATTTCATTCCGGGCGCTATTCAGGGGAATGACGCGAGCCGTGGAGCGTTGGTTTCCTATGAATTCACCGCCACTGACAATACCGTCAACATCGTTCTGGATGGCACTGGCTCCACGGCAACGGATAAGAATCCCATCCTCGGCGGGTTGACTTTGGAAGTGATCCCCACGCTGAGCATGAAGCTCTATTATGTGAGCCGTGATGGTTTCTTCATTCCCGGCATGGCGAGCCAACCGCCCGCCGGCACGATTCTGCCATTCCTTCGCCAAGCATCGCGTTCCGGAAAACCTCTCAATCTCGCCACGATCGACAATGGCCAGATCGACGAGCCGCTCCTCATCAGCTACCGTCCTGCCTGGCCCACCCAGGCCGCGGAGCTGCGCGTGGCCGAGACGCTGACGCTGCCGAAATTTGGCCTGCCCCAGGTCCGCGGCCAGTCCAGCGCGGAGATTCTCTATCAGCAGTCGATCGCCAATGCACCGACCGCGACGAAGCTGTCGAAAAACAGCGTGACCCTCCACGACCCGACCCGCGAAAAGACCATCTCGCTCGACACGCTGGCAGCCATCCCGGCATCGATCGCCACCAGCGACTATCAGGGAAAAACTTACTTCCAAGGACTGCCGCCGAATCTCCAGCAACGCATTTTCATCGACCCGCTGCGCGGTCCCAAGGGCGCGCTGGTATTCATCGGTGAGTTCCACGACGAGCCGGCCGGTGAGGACTATCTCGACCTTAACGTCCTGACCGCCTCGGACGAAGAAGCGCTGAAAGGGCTGGCCGAGCAATCGGATCCTGACAAGACCAAGTGGGATGCCGCCATCGATGCGCTTTCCACCCGGGTGCAAACCTTTATGGAAAATCCTGCTCTCGCCGGAGACTACATCGTGGATCCCGCGCTGGATAAGGATGTATCCCGGAACTCGCTGGCAGTCGTCAGAAGCTCCGAGACCGCCGTGGACAGTTATGCTCTAACGGCCACCGGCCAGGGCACCGGCTATGTCACCATGGTCTTCGGAAATGGCGATGCTTTCACCGATTCGGGCGATCCCGTCGAAGTAAAGGTCTTCAAGGTCGCGCCGCAGTTATACACTGGCGATCTGAAGGTCGTGCTTTCCAGCAATCCGCTCGACGAGCAGGTCGCGCTGCGCCACAGCGGCGACTTCGCGGGGCGGCCGGAGGACTACGATTTCGAATGGCGCTGGACGACCGGAGTCGCAAGCGCGCCCGCCGTTTACACGACCAACATGACCACACGGATCGGCGATTCCGGCTGGCGCATCGTGTCGGATCCGGGGACTCCCCGTCCGACGGATGAGGCATATTCCGCAGCCGGCGTGTTGCAGTTGCCACGCGGCATCAACGTCCGCCCGGACGGCTATACCGCTGCTGAAAAGGCCGCCGGACTGCCCGCAGTCGTCCTCAAGTCGAACATCGGGGCCGACTTCACAGTCGGCGTTCCGGGGGAAATCGTTTTCAGCGCCATCACCGGAAATCTCGACGGTCTCGTGCTTTATGTGAACGGCACCGTCGCGCTCGCCTGGCAGGCACCGGCCGGTTTCCCGCAGACCAATGCCGCCTCCGGCCTCGCATCCGGCGCGCTGCCCCGCCAGTGGAAAGTCCCGGCGTCCTACTTCACCGCCGGGCCTAACACGGTCGAGGTCGCCATGTTCAGCGGTGCGGATCCCAACGTGTTTTCGCAGGTGAATTTCCACCTCCAGGCGGCACTGGAAACCGACGCCGTGGTTGCTGGCTCGATTTGGCAAACGCCTACCGATCCCACCGGGAAAAACACGAACCTCGCCGTCGTCGGCGGCTCGGATCTCAATCCCTTCGGCGGTCCGCAGTTCGTGATCAACGACCGCTGGTTCACCATGCGCTACAAACCCAAAGCCGGAACTAACAATGTCCTCGGCAGCGATACCTGGTCGCGCTGGATGCCGCCGCAGTTTGTCGAGGGCTGGGTGAAGCGCGTCCTCGCCGCCATCAATCCCTTCGAGCAACGGGTGAAGGATTTGTATAATAACGAAATCAACACCGATGTCAGCGTCCTGACGCAGGCCGGCACCCGCTGGGAAGGCGATGTCGCGCTGAATCTCGACAACGTCAACAACACCGGCCTCATCGCGATTTATGAAACCGTGCTGAACCGCGCGAAAAACATCAGCATCGACGCCAATACTAACGATCCGGACACCAACAAAGCGCTCGTCCTGGCAGCCGGCTACCTGAACGATCTCTATACCTTGTTAGGAAATGAGGCGTTCGCGGATGCTGCCAATCCGACCATATCAATCGACGACCAGAACGGAGCCGGACAGGTGAATACCAGCCGCTTCTCCTTCGAAGGTCAGGTCGCCACCTCGCTGGACGAGGAGCTCGCCCTGCTCCGCGGCCGCGATGATATCGTGAGCCCCGGCGTTTCCACCGCTCCGGCCTACAACCGCCTCTATTGGAACTATACCCATGGCATCAACAGCGGCGAGGCGATCTACGCGCTGAACTATAACATCCGGGAAAAAGCCGGTAGTGCGAATGCCAACGGCGTCATCGACGAATACGATGCCGAACGGATGTTCCCGCAGGGTCATGGAGACGCTTATGGTCATTATCTGACCGCCCTCACCGGTTACTATAAATTGCTCTCCAATTCCAACTTCACGTGGACGCCGCGAGCCGAGGCCGTGACCGTGCTCGGCCAGCCCATCACCGTGGACTATCAGGACGAGCGCAAGTTCGCCGCCGCTGCTGGGAATCTCGCCCACACCGCGCAGCAGGCCGTCGCGCTGACCTGGCGGAAGTCTTACAAAGACGACCCCGCCGCCGGTTGGGATCACCTGCGCGACCGTCGCGCCGCCAATCCGCAGACCGGCGTCACCCGCCGCCAAGGTTTGGACGAATGGGTCAGCCGCAGCACGCAGGGCGCGCTCTATCACTGGGCTGTCGTCAATTCCCTGCTGCCTGCCCACGATCTCGTGAACACCGGCATCGAGCAGATCGACCGCACCACCGTGCCGGAAATCGCCCAGCTTCCCGCTGCCGCCGACAGTTTCCAGACCACCATCGACAGCGCGAATGCCCGCCTCAATCCGCTCGGTCTCAGTCCGGATGCCATCGCATTCGACATATCTCCGGCAGAACTCGCGAACGGCGTTTCCCACTACGAGCAGGTCTCCCATCGCGCCCTGACGGCGCTGAACAACGCCGCGGGCGCCTTCAATCAGGCCGCCGTCATGACCGGCTCGCTGCGCAATCAGGAAATCGGCCTCGACGATTTCAACACCGGCATCGTCGAGCAGGAACGCGCCTTCGAGGACGAACTCGTCGGCGTCTTTGGCAGTCCTTATCCGGGGGATGTCGGCCCGGGCAAACTTTTCGCTCAAGACTACTCGGGCCCGGATCTTTTCCACTGGTTCATCGTGGACCGGCCTAACGATCTGGTGACGACGGGAGCGAAGTTTTCCATAACTCTGCAAGAGGCGGTCAATTTCAATGCCTTCAGCGGCGATACCTTGATGAACATCACCGGCGGCCTCGATAACAAGACCGGCGTCACCAGCCGCACCGTCACCATCCAGCCGTCGCGTTATGTGCAATACAATGACGTCTGGAAATCTGGCGGACTCGGCACCCGCGGCGAGACCGGAGCACTGCAAGACGCGCTTCAGGACGCCCAACAGTCCGAACTCGCCATCGCGGATTTCAAAACCTCGCACTTGAAGGATCTGGCAAATCTCCGGCAGGCGATCGTCGTCTTCCGGGATCTCGTGGCGAATCACGCTGCGCAGTTAGGTGAAATGGATCGCAACAGCACCACGGTCATCACGCTGGAAAGCGTGCGGGTCGCGCTGGGCACCATCTCCGCCAGCCTCGATGCCTACGCCGCTGCCGCTGAGTCTCTCGGCGACACGCTCGCCGAGTTTTTCCCGCGCTCCGTGGGACTTGCGACTGACGCCACCTCCGGTGCCCGCGGTGCCGCGAAGGCCGCAGGAAGTATTTCCGGAACGGTTCTATCGGTCCTTTCCATCGCCTCCACCGCGGCTTCGGACGCGCTCGGAGTCGGGGTCATCGCGGAGGAGAAACGCCTCGAAGCAGCGTTGACACGCCTTGGTTTCAGCAACGAGGAACTGCAAGCGGCCTACGAACTTTCCACCGCCTATCGAGACCACGTTTCCCGGTCGAATGAGCTGATGCAGCTCACGCTGGAACACCAGCGCGCTCTGCAGAATGTGGAAAACGTCTTGGCGGAAGGAAATAATATCTTGGCCAATCGCGAGCTCTTCCGCCAGCGCGCCGCCGCCGTCGTCCAAGGCTACCGGACCCGCGATGTGACATTCCGCTTGTTCCGGAACGAAGCGCTGGAGCAATACCGCAGCCTGTTCGATCTCGCGAGCCGCTATAGTTATCTATCAGCCAAAAGTTACGATTACGAAACCGGACTGCTAGGCTCCACCCAAGGTAAAACGGTCTTCAGGGACATCGTTGCCTCCCGCTCGCTGGGGAATCTCACGGACGGCACGCCGCAGCTCACCACCAGCTCGCTGGGTGATGCGGGGCTTGCCGGTTCGATGGCCAAACTGAATGCCGATTTCTCCGTCGCGAAAACCCGCCTGGGTATCAACAACCCGGACCACGGCGGCACTGTTTTCTCGATGCGCGGAGAGCTCTTCCGCATCCGCACCGATGCATCGGAAAACAGCGATAACGAAGCATGGCAGCAAACGCTCGAACAGCACATCACCGCCAATGTGATGGCCGATCCCGACGTGGCGACTTATTGCCGGAATATCCGCAAGCCGGACGGCACACCGGTCCCGGGCATCGTCATCCCGTTCAGCACCACCATTCAGCAAAGCCGGAATTTCTTCGGGCTGGAGCTCGCGGCGGGCGACCATGCCTACACATCTAGCAACTTCGCCACCAAGATCTACAGCGTTGGCCTCGTCCTCCCCGGCTATGTCGGCATGGATGCCTATGCCTCCGGTGCAGGCGTGGCGGGTGCCCCTGCTTCCAGCGCTCCGAACGCCCTCAGCGCCACGCCGTATGTCTACCTGATTCCCTGCGGACTCGACTACATGCTCGCGCCGCCGCTGGGAGATACCAATATCGTGCGGGCTTGGAAGGTGGATGACCAAGCATTGCCGCTGCCATTCAATCTGGGTGCCAATGATTTCAACTCGACCCAGTTCTTCGATGCGAATGGCACCTTGAGCGAAAAGCCATGGATCATCCGCAAGCACCAGGCCTTCCGCCCGGTTAATGATCCGTCGCTGTTCTATGGCGAGTTCCCGACCGAGTTCACCAACTCGCGCCTGGTCGGCCGCAGCGTTTGGAACGGCCGGTGGAAGCTGGTGATTCCCGCCTACACCTTGCTGAATAACGAGCAGGAAGGTCTCAACCGCTTCGCCGCCAGCGTGCAGGACATCCAGCTCTTCCTGCGGACCTACAGCAACAGCGGAAACTGATATATGAAACGGGCTGTTATTTTACCGATAGCGCTGGCCGTCGCGGGAGGAGCGATCTGGGGTTGCAAGATTAGGACGGATGGGTCCGATGCAACCCATAAGAACGCTTCTCCCCCGGCCCAGGTCCAACCTCCGGACACCACCGTCACCGACTCCACGGCAGTCTTCCAGCGCGCATTCTGGAAGCGTCCCACGGCCGCCGACAAGATCCTCCACGCGGAGCGGCGCGAGTGGAAGGACGAGAATGCGGTCAGCCGTTGGCAGTGGTTCCTGGAAGTCGAACCATCACCGGAGATCGTTAGTCATCTGCGCGAGAACAACTCGTTCCGCCTCCAGTCCGCCGGCACTGCGGCCATTCCGGCAGACGCGCCGGATTGGTTCATACGGAATACCAAAGACACCGAGATCCTCGCCGCGCCCGGCGGCGGAATGAGCCTCATCTTCACACCCGGCGATGCTAAATTATACGCCATGGGCGCCGGCGGAGGCTTCCGGGCCGGCGCGCCGGAAACTCCCGCGCCCGTTCCCACAACCCCGGTTACCACCGGTCGCTTTCCCAACACTCCGCCGCCCAATCCCGCGAAGAAATGATCCGATTTCGAATTCTCCTATGTTGTTTGTTCGCGGTGCAGGCGGTTCGCGCCGAGGTCCCGCGCATGTTGAACCATCAGGGCCGCATGGCCGTCGATGGTGTGCCGTTCGATGGCCAGGGACATTTCAAATTCGCGCTCGTCAATGGCGCGGGCGCTACCAGCTATTGGAGCAATGACACCACCAGCGCGGCCGGCAGCGAACCGAATGGATTCGTCGTCGTATCCGTGACGCGCGGTCTCTATTCCGTCGTGTTAGGCGGCGCGCCGATGGCGGCATTGTCGGATGAAATCTTCAGTAACCCGGACCTCCGGCTGCGGGTTTGGTTCGACGATGGGGCGCATGGCTTCCAAGCGATTTCCCCGGACCAGCGGCTTGTCGCCGCGCCCTACGCACTGGTGGCCGCGCGGGTCGATCAAGTGATGCTGGATGATATCAAAGCCGCGCCGGTCCTGCCAGTCGTCGCATGGGGGAAGAGCTCGGAGAATCAACTGAAAATTCCCGCTGCAATCAGTGGTTCCAACACCGCCGCCATTTCCGCCAAGGGAAACAACAGCCTCGCATTGTTGAAATCCGGCACCGTCGTCCAGTGGGGCGGGGGAGTCGAGCCGCCTGCGGGAATGGCCGGCGTCACCGCCATTTCCGCGGGAGTGAATCATTCGCTCGCCCGCAAAAGCGATGGCTCCCTCGGTGGCTGGGGAGACAATACCTACGGACAAATCGATATCTTCGGAATCGCGGACGCCATCGGCATCGCAGCCGGGGAAAAGCATAGCGCGATCCTGCATGGCAATGGAACCGTCACCGCGGCCGGTAACAATACGTTCGGCCAGACCAATGTCCCGGCGCTCGCCAATATTGTATCGATCGCCGCGGGTTACGATCACACCCTCGCCCTCGACGCCAGCGGCGCGGTCACCGCCTGGGGTCGCGATGACGCCGGCCAGACTGATGTTCCCGCCGCGGCGCTAGCCGATGTGGTGGCGATTTCCGCCGGCGCTTATCATAGCCTCGCCGTAAAGCGCGATGGTACTGTCATCGCGTGGGGCTGGAGCTCCGCGGGTCAATGCGATGTCCCCGCGGGTCTATCAGGTGTTGCCGCCGTCGCCGGCGGTTATGCCTTCAGCATCGCTTTGAAATCCGATGGGACCTTGGTCGCCTGGGGCGATTCCACCGATGGCCAGCTCGTCATTCCCACCGGAGCCGTGCAGCTTGGAGCGGTTTCCGCAGGGGATTCGCATGTCATCGCGCTGCACCGCGATCTCATTCCCGCGCAGGTCGCCCGGCTCGATCAAACCAATATCTTCACCGGGAAAATCGGCATCCGCAGAAATCCCGCCGCCAACGTTTTGGAAGTGGAGGGAAATGCCAGCAAGTCCATCGCCGGGAGCTGGCTTTCGAACTCGGACCGCCGCATCAAGACCGGCATCCGCACTGTTACCGGCGCGTTGGATAAGATCGACCGCGTGCGCCTCGTGGATTTCCGATATACCGATGATTATCGCGACTCGCATTCCGGCATTGAGGACAAGCGTTATCTCAATGTCATCGCGCAGGAATTCGCGGAAGTGTTTCCCGGGGATGTCAAAGGCAGCGGCGAGTATCTAGCCGACGGCAGCGAGATCCTGCAGGTGGATACCTATCCGCTGACGATTTGCTCCGCCGCCGCCATTCAGGAACTGCATCGGGAAAACGAGGAACTCAAACATCGGCTCGCGGAGCAGGAAGAACGGCTGCGCAATTTGGAAGAGGCGGTGCGGAAATGAAATGGGGCGCTCCAGTGGTGGCATATCTATTCGCAGCGTCCGCCGTGCTCGCCGGCAATTACTCGCTTGAGCCTCTTGCCATCGATACCGCGGGCGGCACGGGCACGAGTTCGAACTATGGCCTAACCGCCTCCAGCACGCCCGGCGGCCATGGCGCATCGGTTACATATACCGCACGCACCGGGTTCGCCGGGCAGCTCGGCGGTATTGTCGGAATCGCGCTATCCGCACCAGCGGCTTCGTTCGCGGAAACGGGCTCCATGCAATTTTCCGCGGAAATGATTTATGACGATGGCTCCCGCTTTCCCCTGTCTTCGGATGGAGTAGCATGGAGCGCGAGCGGTTCGATCGGCAAGATTTCCGCCACCGGACTTGCCACCGCCGGGGCGGTTTATGAAGACACTCCGGCCACCGTCCGCGGCGCCAGCGGTCCGTATGCGGCGGAAATCGAAGTAAGCATACTCGACGTTCTCGGGGACAACTTCGGCAGTTATGCCATCGACGGTTTGCCGGACGCCTGGCAGGTCCGTTATTTCGGAGTCGCCGCGGAGGATGCGGGCAAATACGACGATTTCGACAAGGACGGCGTAAGCAATCTCATCGAGTTCGCCAGCGGCACCGACCCGGCGGGTGGCGGTCGCCAGACTTTGCAATTCGCGGACGGGGTTTTCACCGCGCCCGGTTTGCCCGCCATCGATTTCTCGCCCACGACCAACGCACTTTCCCAGCGCGCGCTGTTCGTGCGGCGGAAAGATTCCAACATCATCTATCGCGCCCAGTTCAGCCGGAATTTGTCCACTTGGTCGAATGCCACCACTCCGTTGGAAATCCTCGCGGACGACGGGGAATTCGAATTGGTGGGAGTTAGGTTTCCCGTGCTGATCGGGGGCCTCCGTTCCGGGACGAAGTTCTTCCGCCTCGATCTAACTTCCCAGTCCCCATGAATCTTTTTTCCGCGGTAGCGACGCTCGTTTTTCTGACAGCCGGAATCGGCCGGGCGGCGCTTCGCTATGCCGATTTCCGAGACATGGGCATCCCCGGGAACTCGGCGGGGATCTATATCAATCCAATTGCCGGCGTAATCACCGCGACGCCGCCGCAGGATTTCGAATCGGCGCCGTGGATCAACCTGTTGTTCGGCGGGACGGCGATCGGGAGCAGCCCGCTCATCACGCTGGCGATTCTGGACCCGGCGACGGGGAATGGCGACGGGCTGGTGATGAAGCTGCCGGGCGGCGCCGAAATCGGTCCCGCGGCATATTATACAATCGGCGCGAATGGCAGTGAGAACCATACCGGTCCCGCGGCGGACCAGTTCCAGTCTGGCGAGCCGGGATATCTTGGTTTCGCCACGGCCGAGGGGAATTACGGCTGGATTTGCATCACCGTAAGCGCCACGGGCGAGGGTGTGATTCACGCGGCGGCGATGGAAGCTTCGCCGGGTATTCCGATCCTTGCCGGAGCGGTTCCCGAACCGGGCGTGGCGGTGTTATGCCTGGCGGCCGCCGCGCTGCTCTTGAGGCGGCGGCGCGCTCCGGTTCCTATTCCTTTTTCTTATCCGGCACAAAGACCAGTCCGCCGCCATTGATGCAATATCTTTGGTCGGTCGGGGTGTCGAAGCCTTCGCCTTCGAAGACGTGGCCGAGGTGGCCGCCGCATTTGGCACAAACCACTTCGGTGCGGACGGCGCCGAGGCTGACGTCCTTTTTCAGGACGACGTTTTGCGCTTTCGCGGGATCGTAGAAAGATGGCCAGCCGCAGCCGGAATCGAATTTTTCTTTGGAGCTGAAGAGCAGCGCGCCGCAGGCGGCGCAATGATAGGTGCCGGCCCCCTGGTGTTTGAATTGGTCGTAGATTTCGCCGTGAGGCGCCTCGGTGCCGGCTTTCCGCAGGATGCGGTATTGCTCGGGAGTGAGTTCTTTTTTCCATTCGGCATCGGTCTTTTCGACCTTGGCGGTGGGATCGGCGGGGGCTTCGGTTTTCGTTTCCATCTTTTTTTCGGCGGCGGAGCAAGCTGCCAGTGCGATTGAGAAAATCAAGGATGAGGCGAGGCGGGTCGTTATCATGGGTATGGTGGGTCGTTCCCTTTTCAGAGGCGCGAAACTAGCGCGGTATTCCGGTTTCCCCAACCCGGAATCTCGTCGGGGAGGCTGCCGGAGACCGCTTGGAAGCGGTCTTGTTGTGGCTTGACCGGCTCTCGCGGTCCCGCCAGTGTGCCGCCCCGCCGTCCGCCACCCCGGCCACGGCAAGACCTAACAGTAACTAACGAATGCTCCGCCATGGCCGCGAAGATCTACAATACCAAGGACGCTCCGATCGCTCCCCTCAAGAAGAAAACCCTCGCAGTGATCGGCTTCGGCTCGCAGGGGCACGCCCACGCGCTGAACCTGAAGGACAGCGGGATGAATGTTGTCATCGGACTTTATAAGAAGTCGAAATCCCGCGAGGTGGCCAAGAAACTGGGCTTCGAAGTGATGGACACGGCGGAGGCGGTGAAGGCTGCCGACGTGATTTTCGTGGCGGTGCCGGACACGGTGATCCCGGAAGTTTACGAAAAGGACATCGCGCCGAATCTCACCAAAGGGAAAACGCTGCTCTTCTCGCACGGCTTCGCGGTGCATTTCAAAACGATCGGGCTGCCGGATGACATCGATGTGATTCTCGTCGCGCCGAAAGGCCCGGGACATACCGTCCGCTCGCAATTCGTGGCCGGGAAAGGCGTTCCCGGTCTCATCGCGGTGCATCAGGACGTGTCCGGTAAAGCGAAGCAAACGGCGTTGGCTTGGGCGGGCGGCATCGGCTGCGCGCGCGCCGGAGTGTTTGAAACGAATTTCCGCGAGGAGACGGTGACGGATCTTTTCGGCGAACAGTGCGTGCTTTGCGGCGGCGCTGTGGCGCTGGTGAAGGCTGGTTTCGAAACCTTGGTGGAAGCCGGATTCCAGCCGGAAATGGCCTACTTCGAGTGCCTCCACGAGCTGAAGCTCATCGTCGATCTGATGAACGAGCAGGGCATCGCCGGCATGCGTTTCTCAATTTCCGAGACCGCCGAGTGGGGTGACGTTTCGGTCGGTCCGAAGATCATCGACGGCTCGGTGAAGAAGCGGATGCAGAAGCAGCTCAAGGAAATCGAGAGCGGCAAGTTCGCCAAGGATTGGATCCAAGAATACAAGGACGGCTACCCGCGCTTCAACGAGATGCGCAAGGAAGGCGCCGAGCATCCGATCGAAAAGGTCGGCGAGAAACTCCGCTCAACGATGAGCTGGATCAAACAGAGCAAGATCAAGAAGGGCGCCAGCCAGGCGAGCCTGATTTCGACCTCGAACTGAGTTCCGGTTCGGAATGATTTATCGAAAGCCCGCCTCCCTGACCGGGGGCGGGTTTTTTCAGTTTGCGGTGGCGAGCCTTGCGCCGAGTTCGCGGACTTGCGCTTCGAGTGCGGCGTCCTTGAGGCGGCCGGCGTCGTCGAAGGCTTCGTGGGCCTTTGGGATGGCGATTTGTTCCTCAAGCACGTTGACGCGGATGTTCCCGAGGAAAATCCGCAGGGCGGCGAGGCTGCGCGCGCCGCCGTAGCCGCCGGGCGAGGCGGCGAGGATGGCGGCGGTTTTGCCGCTGAGGGCGGACAGCGGCGGCTCGTCTTCCGAGGTGGCGCGGGAGACCCAGTCGATCGCGTTTTTGAGGGCGGCGGTGATGTTGCCGTTGTACTCGGGCGAGGCGATCAGCAGCGCGTCGTGGTCCATGAAAAGCGCTTTTAGTTCACGCGCTTTTTCCGGCATGCCGGATGCCGTTTCCAAGTCTTGGTCGAAGACGGGCATTGGGAAATCACGCAGTTTGATCAGCGTGACGTGTGCGCCGGCGTCGCGCGCGCCCTCGGCGGCGATCGCGGCGAGTTTGGCATTGAGCGAACCGGCGCGCAGGGCGCCGCCGAATGCGAGAATCCGTTTCGTTTCCATAGTCGCGGATGTCAGGCAGGGACGGCTTCGAGAAAGGGATAGTCGGTATAGCCTTCCGGGCCGCTGGCATAGAAGAGTTCCGGCCTCGGTTCGTTGAGCGGCGCGCCGGCGCGGAAGCGGGCGGGCAGGTCGGGATTTGCAATCGCGGATTTACCGAAGGCGACGGCGTCGGCGCGGCCGGAGCGGATGGCATCCGTGGCGGACTCGCGGGTGAAATCCTGGTTCGCGATATATACTCCGCCGAACGCCTGCTTGAGCGTCGGGCCGAGCGGTTCGCCATCGTAGGATTCCCGCGCGCAGAGAAATGCGAGTTTGCGTTTGCCGAGTTCGGTGGCGGCGTTTTGGAAGACGGCGGGCAAATCCGAATCGCCCATGCCATGGGAATCGCCGCGCGGGGCGAGGTGCATGCCGACGCGATCGGCGCCCCAGACGGAGACGACGGCGTCGGTCACCTCGAGCAGGAAACGGGCGCGGTTGGCGATGGAGCCGCCGTAATCGTCGGTGCGGTGGTTGGAGGAATCCTGAAGAAACTGATCGATCAAATAACCGTTGGCGCCGTGGATTTCGACCCCGTCGAAACCGGCGTCCATGGCGTTCTCCGCAGCCTTTTTGTAGGCGGCGACGATGCCGGGGATTTCCCCGATGTCCAATGCGCGCGGGGTAACGAATTTCTTCATCGGCCGCACCAGGCTGACGTGCCCGGACGGCGCGATGGCGCTGGGGGCGAGCGGCAGGCTGCCGTTCAGATAGATAGGATCCGAGACGCGGCCGACGTGCCAGAGCTGGAGCAAAATCATGCCGCCGGCGCCATGGACGGCGCGGGTGACGAGCTTCCAGCCGGCCATCTGGTCCGCGGACCATGCGCCGGGCGTGTGCGGGTAGCCTACTCCCATCGGCGAGACGGAGGTGGCCTCCGTGAGAATCATGCCGAAGCCGGCGCGCTGGGTGTAATACTCGGCCATCATCCGGTTCGGCACGCGGCCTTCGGAGGCGCGGCAGCGGGTGAGGGGCGCCATGATGATGCGGTTCGGCAGGTGGAACGCGCCAGCCTGCAAGGGTGTGAAAAGGGGATCTTGAGACATGAAATAATATCAGTTCGATGCGGCTTCGGGAGTGGCTTCCATTTTCAATTCGAGCACCACCTCGTCGCGAATCAGGTCGTCGGGCAAGCCCGGATAGACGATGCCGAACTGCTTCCGGTTGAGATTGAATTTCGCATAAATCATCACATTGCCGCCGGTGGGCGTGACGGTGGCGGGAAAGGTGATGTTCTTGGTTTCGCCATGCAGGGTGAGGTTCCCGGAGATGATGTATTCCTTGTTCGCCTTCGGTTCGAACTTGGTCAGTTCGAACTTGGATTCGGGGTATTTGGCAATGTCGAAGAAATGATCGCTCTTGATGTCCGCGGTGAGTTTTTCGTCATCGGTATAGACGGATGACATGTCCACGGTGACGCGGTGCTCGTCACCGACGGGGACGCCGTCCTTGATGGTGAAATGCCCGTCGAACCGGGTGAATCCGCCGTTATGGCTTTTGGTGATTTTGGAGCCGACGAACTTGATTTCCGACTTCGGGGTGAAGCTGTAGCGGAGGCCCTGCTTCTCCACATTGCCGGTCTTGCCGACGGCTTCGGTGACGGTGGCGGCCGGGGTTTTATCGGCAGGATTCTCGCACGACAGGAAAAGAAGCGGGGCGGCGAGCAGGGCGAGGTGGCAGGATTTCATGGGGAGGTTCGGAAGTTAGGGAAATGTTCATTCAGGCAAGGTCGAAAAGCAGCGCTTGGGTGCCGCCCGCAGCGCCGGAGATATGGATTTCCCCCGGCTGTTCGAGCGATGCGGCGTCGCCGGCCTGGAGGGTTTCCCCGCCGATTTCCAACGAGCCGGTGGCGACATGCAGCCACAGGCCGCGGCCGGGGGCGAGCTTGTAATCGATCGTTTCGCCAGCGCCGGGCTTGAGGAGGCGGATGAACGCGTCCTGGGCGATGGTCGCGGAGCCGTCGCGGCCGTCGGGAGAAATCACGAGCGTATCGGCCGGATTTCCGCCAACGGCCCGCGGCTTCCACTCGGTGTAGGCGGGCGGCAGGCCGCTGGAGTTCGGGACGATCCAGATTTGCAGGAGGTGGGCGGCGACGGTGGGGGAGGGGTTGAACTCCGAGTGGACGACTCCGGTGCCGGCGCGCATGAGCTGGATTTCGCCGGGCTTGAGGACGCGCTTGTTGCCCATGGAATCCTCGTGGGCGAGCTCGCCGGCGAGAAGGTAGGAGAAGATTTCCATATCCCGGTGCGGGTGGCTGGGGAAGCCGCCGCCGCCGGCGATGCGGTCGTCATTGATGACGCGCAGCGAGCGGAATCCCATGTGTTCGGCGTCGTGGTAGCTGGCGAACGAGAAGGTGTGCCAACTGTCGAGCCAGCCGTGATCGGCGTGGCCGCGGTCGGCGGCGCGGCGGATGCGGAGGGGATTGGATGCGTTCATGCGCGGGATATAGCACGCTTTCCCGCCCGCGCCTGCGGGATTTCCCGATTGCCCCGCGGCCGGTGATCAGTCCAGCAAGTCCGGGTAGCCGCTGCGGGCGAGGCTCATCGAGAGTTCGAGAATGGCGTGGCTGCGGGATTGGCGGAGCGCTTCCTCGGCCATGGCGACGCATTCGGAGTGGCGCAGCGAGCGAATCGCCTGGCCGACGCGGGGCACTTGGTTCGGCCCGACGGAGAGCTCCTCGACGCCGAGCCCGAGGAGGAGCGGGGTGAGCGTGATGTCGCCGGCCATTTCCCCGCAAATTCCAGTCCAGATGCCGTTCCGGGTGCCGGCGTCGATGGTGCCCTTGATCAAGCGGATGACCCCGGGGTGGGTCGGCCGGTAGAGGTGGGCGACGTGCGGATTTCCGCGGTCGGCGGCGACGGTGTATTGGATGAGATCGTTGGTGCCGATGGAGAAGAAATCCACGTGCGGGGCCAGAATGTCCGCGCAAATGGCGGCGGCGGGCACCTCGATCATGATGCCGACCTGCAAGCCGCGGTCGAAGGGGACGCCCTCGCTCTCCAGCTCGTCCATGCAGCGCTTGACCATTTCCCGCCCGCGGATGACCTCGGAGAGGCCGGAAATCATCGGGAACATCATGGCGACCTTGCCGACGCCGCTGGCCCGGAGAATCGCGCGGACCTGCTCGCGGAACATCGCCGGGCGGGCCAGCGAGACGCGGATGCCGCGCCAGCCGAGATACGGGTTCGGCTCGGGATCGTTGAGCGGCTCGACGGGCAGCTTGTCCCCGCCGGCGTCGAGCGTGCGGATGATCACGTCGTGCGGAGCGACTTCGCGGGCGACGCGGCTGTAGGATTCCGCCTGGCTCGCCTCGTCCGGCATTTCCTCGCCATTCAGCAGGAGAAATTCGGTCCGATACAGCCCGATGCCCTTGGCGCCGCTGCGGAGGACGGGAAGCAGCTCGTCCACGATTTCGATGTTCGCGGAGACCTTGAGCGGGCGGCCGTCGAGCGTCTCGGTGGCGGCCCCGCGCATGGCATTGAGCGAATCCCGGACGCGCTCCTTGTCGGCCATCAATTCGCGGTAGCGCTCCAGCGTCGCGGGCGACGGGTGGAGGATGAGCTTGCCGGTGTAGCCGTCGAGAATCGTCGGCGCCAGCGCGGTCAGCTCGATCACCGCGCCCTCCAGCCCGACGACCGCCGGGATGCCGAAAGCGCGGGCGAGGATGGCGGTGTGGGAATTCACGCTGCCCTGCTCGGTCGCGAATCCGAGCACATGGCGGCGGTTCATCGAGGCCGTGTCGGACGGGGCCAAATCGTAGGCCACCAGAATGTGGCGCTCCTCAAGTTGCGGCCGCGCGTCGCCTTCCATCGAGAAATTCCTGAGCAACCGCTGCGCCACGTCCTCGATGTCCGAGGTGCGCTCGCGGAGGTAGGGGTCCGGGATGCGGCGCATCGCCTCCAGGAAATTCTGCATCACCGCGTAATAGGCGTATTCGGCGTTCTGGAGGCGCTTGGGAATCGCCTTCATGACGCGATCGACCACCGCGCGGTCTTCGAGAATCATCACGTGCGCCTCGAAGATCCCGCTTTCCCCGGTGCCGGAGAGGTCCTCCAGCCGGCTTTGCAAATCCACGAGTTGCCGGCGCGTGATGGCGAGCGCCTGGCGAAAGCGCTCCTGCTCGCGCTCCACCCCGGATTCTTCGATCCGATAGATTTCCGGCGCGGCGAATCCCCGCGCGTGGACATGCACCGGGGCGATGGCGATGCCGGGAGAGGCTGGAATACCCTCGTAGATGATTTCTGGCTCGGTTCCCTCTTCTGGCATGGACTGGCGCAGCATGATTCCTCCGGCGGAGATCGTTCAAGACACATTTTTTCCGCCCCGCCGCGCGCTCCGGGGGCTTGAGTTCGGGAAATCCGGTGGCAGCCTCGGCGCGATGAATACCATCGCCAAAGTCCTCACCACCGTATCCGCCGGCCTCTTCGCCACCTCGCTCCATGCCGCCCCGCTCGAAAAGGGCGCGGCCATCCCGGAGGTTTCCCAGCAAAATCAGGATGGCGAAATGGTCGATCTCGCCAAGGCCGGCGCGAAAGGCTTCACGCTCGTCTATTTCTACCCGAAGGCCGATACGCCAGGCTGCACCAAGCAGGCGTGCAGCCTCCGGGATTCCTACGAAAAGCTCACCGAGAAGGGCGTGAAAATCTACGGCGTGAGCATGGACAAGGTGGCCGCGCAGAAGGCATTCAAAGAGAAATACAAGCTGCCCTTCGTCCTGCTGGCCGATCACGAAGGCAAGGTCGTGGACGCGTTCGGCGTGCCCAAGGGCATGGGATTCGCCAAGCGCCAAGCCTACCTCTTCAAGGACGGCAAGCTCGTCTGGAGCGACCAAAGCGCTTCCACGGACAAGCAGGCCGAGGACGTTCTCAACTACCTGAAAGGCTGAAATCCGCCGGGGATCACGCGCCGATTTTCTCCGGCGCGCGGTCCCGGCTCCACCAGGATTTCAGCGCCAGCCAGCCGCGGACGAGGCCGTGCTCGCGGACGCCGCCGAGCCGCAGCTTGCCGGCGATTTCCTCCTCCCGGCCGCGGTAGCGCGGGAGGAATACGAAGATTTTCCGGTCGCCCTCGAAGACACTGGGCGAGAGCAATCCCTTGGCCACCTCGCGGTCTTGGATTTCCAGCGGCACCCCGCGTTCGGGCAGGAAACCGAAGCGCTTGTAGCGGAATTCCAGCCCGCCGTCCGCCCCCGGCACGATCCGGCCGCCCATCCGCCGTGGCAACCCGCCGATGCGCGTCATGGTGAATACGTGCGGCCGCTCCGGTGTCGCCCGGCGGCGCGCGCGCGGCCACAGCACGATGTCCCCGGCGAAGCGCGTCCCGAAAATCGTCAGCCGCAGTGCCGCCGGTGCGAACCACGCCGCCACCGCCACCACCAGCAGGCACAGCCCCGCGCCCAGCCACGGGGAAATCAAATAGGCCGTCCCCAGCGTCGCCAGCACCGCCGCGCGCATCAGCTTCAGCGCCGCATCCACTAGCGAGAACGGCGACAGCACGATGAGCACATTGACCGCGTGGCTGCACACCCACACCACCGCGAATGCCGCCAATCCCGCTGGCACCGCCAGCCACCAGAAATCGATCACGCCCGTCCAGCCGGTCCCGATCGCTCCCGCCGGGACCTGCATGCCCCCGCCGTCCCGCGCGATTTCACTCGTGACCAGCGGCACGAATGCTGCCGCCGCCACCAGCGCGCTAGCCTTGTTCTCAAAGAGTTCCGCGATGTCGAACGGCTTTTTCAAAATCCCCGGCAGCGTCACGCCCACCGTGTCCTTGAGAAAAATCAGCCCCAGCACCGTCAGCCCGGTGCCCCACGCCCACGGCTGGCAATACCACGGCAGGTCGTTCCGCGCCGCCGCCGGCGTCTGGAAATACCGCCACGCCCCCAGCCCGGACACGCCCAGCAGCGGGGAAATCGCCACCCCGGTGATCTCCGTGATGCCCCGCGCCAGCGCCACGCCCGGCAGTTCTTTTTGCTTCTCCACGACGTCCGCCGCACGCGCCTGCGGCATTGCGAAAATCCCGCAAACCACCACCGCCAGCACTCCGAACAACCGTTGCATGACCGCTATCTAGCACGCCCGCCGCGCCCGACGCACGCCGGAACTTTCCGCTTCCGCCATCGACCGCCCCGCCGATCCGCGCTTCACTGCCCCGCCCGGCGCGCCGCAACGTGCCGGGAAATCCGCCATGAAAACCCTCGCCGTCTGGATCGCCACCGCCGCCCTTGCCTGTGCCACCGCCACCGATGATTTCATCGCCCGCGCCGCGGAAAATCACGGGGAATCCGGAGCCAAAGCCGCACGATTTCTCGTGGATCACATGCCCGCCGCCGATCGCGCCGCGCTCACCGCGGATTTCCTCACCGCCAATCTCGACCTCGCCCTGAAGGCCCGCGAATCCTTTCCCTGGGCCAAATCCGTGCCCGACAAAATCTTCCTGAACGACGTCCTGCCATACGCCGTTTTCGACGAGACGCGCGACCCGTGGCGCGCGGATTTCCTGGCAAAGGCCGCCCCGCTCGTCGCCGGCGCGGCCACCGCCAGCGAGGCCGCGCAGGCGCTCAACCGCGGACTCTTCAAGCTCGTCCAAACCCACTACGACACCGCCCGGATGCGGCCGAACCAATCGCCCGCCGAGTCCATCCGCCAAGGCAAGGCGACCTGCACCGGCCTGTCCATCATCCTCGTCGATGCCTGCCGCGCCGTCGGCATCCCCGCTCGCGCCGTCGGCACTCCGCTCTGGAGCAACTGCCGCGGCAATCACACCTGGGTCGAAATCTGGGACGGCGGCTGGCACTTCACCGGTGCCGATGAGTCCGACCCCAAAGGCCTCGACCGCGGTTGGTTCACCGGCGATGCCGCCCGGGCGGATGCCGCCAATCCGCTCCACGCCATCTACGCAACCTCTTGGAAACACGACGGCCCCGCCTTCCCGATGGTCTGGGCGCCCGGCAGCGATTCCGTCGGCGCGGTGGACGTCACCGCCCGCTACGCGAAATCCTCCACCGCGCCCGCGCCCGCGGAAATCGGCGTCCGCTACTTCGAGTCCGGCCAGCGCCGCGAAATCCCCGGCCAGCTCACCGACGCCGCGGGCAAATCGATTTCCGCCTTCCGCACCAAGGCCGGCACCGCCGATCTCAATGACATGTCCCGCCTCCACGCCAAGGCCGGCCGCAGCTACCGCCTGCGTTTCGAGATCGATGGCTCCTCTTGGCAAACCGCGCCATTCACCGCCGCCGCCGGGCCGACGACCATCAACGTCAATCGCGCTGATCTCCAGCCCGTCAAAGCCGCCCTCACCCGCGACCAAGCCGCCGCCCTGATTGAAAAAACCTTCCAGGAAATCACCGCCGTCCAGCGTGAAACCCGCGCTGCCGAGCTGGACGGCAAATCCATCGCCATCGCCGGCAAGACTCTCCGCTGGCTGGAAAAAACCGCCGGCGATGCCCCGCCAAACGGGCGCAGTCTCTGGATTTCCATGCACGGCGGAGGTGGTGCGCCCGCCGCCGTGAATGACGGCCAATGGCGCAACCAGCTCGCCCTCTACCAACCCGCCGAAGGTATCTACGTCGCCCCCCGCGCCCCCACCGACACGTGGAATCTTTGGCACGAAGCCCATATCGATCCGCTTTTCTCCCGCCTCATCGAAGACATGATCGCCCTCCGCGGCGTCGATCCCGACAAGGTCTATCTCATGGGCTACTCCGCCGGCGGCGATGGCGTCTGGCAGCTCGCCCCGCGCATGGCTGACCGCTTCGCCGCCGCCGCCATGATGGCCGGGCATCCCAATGAAGCCTCCCTCGCCGGCCTCCGGAATCTGCCCTTCGCCATCTTCATGGGAGCCGATGACGCCGCCTACGATCGCAATAAAATCGCCGCCGCCAAAGCCCTCGAACTCGATGCCCTGCAAAAATCCGATCCCGCAGGCTACATCCACGAAGCCCACATTTTCCCCGGCCTCGGCCATTGGATGAACCGCAAGGACGCCATCGCCCTGCCTTGGATGGCGAAATTCTCCCGCAATCCCTGGCCGCGGAAAATCGTCTGGCATCAGGACGACGTCACCCACGAGCGCTTCTACTGGCTCCAGCTCCCGCCCGGCACCGCGCAGGCCGGCACCGATTTCACCGCCAACGTCGCTGGCCAGAAAATCGACCTCACCGGCGATTTCCCTCCCGGCACCCGCCTCCTCCTTCACGACGCCCTGCTCGATCTGGACAAACCCATCCTCGTCTCCCGCAACGGCGCCCCCGTCTCCCGCCACGAAGTAGCCCGCAGCTCCGAAGTCATCCGCCAGTCCCTCGCCACCCGCCTCGACCCCAAATCCACCCCCACCGCCGTCATCACCCTCGATTGATCCGCCGGAAGTTCACGCGCCAAAAAAAAGCTCCCGGTGGCGGGGTGCCACCGGGAGCTTTTGGTTGCGTGGATCAGTTTTGACGGACGCGGTAGAACGCCTTGCCGGCCGGGGCGGCGGAATCGGTCACCTGGGTGGTGCCGACCGCGGCATTGAAGGCGGACCCGACGGCGGTCCAGTCCTGATTCAGCGTGATGCTGCGTTGGAGGGTGAAGTTCCCGGCGGTGTCCGTGGTGAAATCCGCCGTGAAGGTGGTACCGGATTTCTGCGGATTTGTCAGGACGATCTTCGGCGCGGCCACGGTGGCGACGACCTGCACGCCGTAGATGCCCAGCGAGTTCTGGTTCGCGCCGACGGTGGCTTTCACATCGAACGTGGCGGAGGTCTGGTTCTGGAAGACCGCGTAATTGGCGCGGGGGAATCCGGTACCGGTGTCCGTGGTCCGCGCATACGTGCTGCCGACCGTATTCGCCAGCGCGCCGCTGGAGGCGGTGGTGAACGAGTAGGTCTTGCCGGCGGTGGTGCTGCTGAGGGTGCCGATGCGACCGTCCGACTCGGAGCCGAAATAGACGTAAACGTCATAGTTCGGATACGGAATTCCGGACAGGCTCACGGAGGCATCGGGATCTCCCGCGCTGCGGCCGTAGATGAAGGCATCGTACAGGCGGCCGTAGGGCGTGAGCGCATCGGTGACGGACGAATACGCGCCGCCGCCGGATGCGAAGGTGAAGGTCGCGCCGATTGGCGCGCCTGCGGAATTCACGAGCTGGCCCGGATTCGGCGTGGCGATGTCCGCGGTGCCGCCGGTAACGGGGGTGCCCGCTCCGGCGACCGCTGCGGTGCGGTTCCAGTTTTTCTGCGCGACCGCGGGCGCGCCGGCATAGACCAACGGACCGAACTCGACCGCAGGGCCGCCGGCCACACCCACAGCGGCCGCGAAGGCGATCGCAAATCCGTTGGGATTCGGCCCGCCGGGCGAGGTGGCGTCGAAGGGGTTGGTCGGGCCATTGAGCACTTCGTAGCTGTCGCGGTAGCCGTCCGCATCCGAGTCAGGATCGGAGAACGGGTCAGTACCGGCGTTGGTGGCGCTGACGAAGACGCCCGTTTTGGTTTCCACGCCATCTTTCAGGCCGTCCTTGTCCGTATCCGCGAGGCGCGGGTCGGTGCCGGTGTCCGAGGTGGAGACGAAGGTGCCGGTGTCGGTTTCCACGGCGTCGCTGTAGCCATCGCCATCGGTATCCGCGAGGGTCGGGTTGGTGCTGTTTTTGTATTCGTCGATGTTGCTGATGCCGTCGCCGTCGAAGTCGCCGTTGGCGCCTTGTTTGGCGGAATTTCCGGTTCCGTTGTCGGCCGGGTCCAGCCCCACGGAGGTTTCGTAGAAATCCCCCATGCCGTCTCCGTCCGTGTCCAAATCCTCAACGACCTGCACGGCGGAGATGCCAATATTTCCGGCGATGAAGGTCAGCGTGAGGTTGGCGCTTGCGGCAGTTAGACCGCGGAAGACGACGTGGGTGGCGCGGGGAAAATTCTCCGCGGTGCCGCTGGAGACGTTGCTGCGGTCCGCGGAAGCGTCCCAAACCGGGTCCGCGCCGTTGGCGAGGATGGCAGGCGGAGTAAAATCATATTCCACTCCCGAATTTTCCTCACGGATGTAGGCCTTTTCGTTAGCTCCTCCGCCGAGCGAGGTCAGATAGACCACAAGATCGTAGCGGGCATAGGGAATCGAATTCAGATCGAAGAAGCCGGAGCTTGCCGCTTGGGTGACGAAGAGATAGCCCGAGAAGAGGCCGTCGTAGGGACGCCTGGTGTTGTTCTTCACGCTGAAGGAGGACGCGACATTGGCCTGGAAGGTCATGCCCGTCGTGACGCCGGCGTTGTCCACGAGATCGGCAGGCGAGGGCGCGATCACGTCGGCATTGTCGAACGAGGGGAAATTCCCGAGCGCCCCCGTGATATTCCAATTCTTCTGCACATAGCCCGGCGCGCCTGCCAGGGCGAAGGTGGTGAGGTTCGCGCCTGGATTCGGACCGCGGGTCGAGCTGAAGGTGAGGCCGATGGAATTCCGGCCGCTGCTCACGCCCGGCGTGCTGGCGGGATCGTTGGGCAGTGTTCCGCTGGTATTTACCTCATAGCCGTCGCTGTAGCCGTCGCCATCGGTATCGGCGACGAGCGGGTTGACGTTGTTGGCGGCTTCGGCGCCGTCGAGCAGGCCATCGCCATCGGTATCCGGATTGGTGGGATTTGTTCCCGCGGCGAATTCCTGAGCGTTGGTAAGCCCGTCGAGGTCCACGTCGTCGTCGGCGCCATAGAGAAGGTAGTCGCCGAAGAAATTGATTTCCCACTGGTTGTTGATGCCGTCGCCATCGTCCACCGAGGTGACGACGGTGGAACTCGTGGCGCTGCCTTGGGAATTGGTGAGGGTAACCCGGTAAGTGCCGTCCGTGGCGGTGCCGGCGGTGAAGGTGTAGGTCGGAGTGGTACTAACGGAAACGAAACCGCCGCCGTTGTTGAATTCCCAATTGTAGGTAGCCCCCGGATAGGTCGTGGAACTGGCAGTGACCGACAAGGTGGCCATGGTATCGGCGACGGGCGCGAGCGTGGCGGGCAGTCCGGTGGTGATGACCGGCGGCCCGAAGGTAAGCGCGTCTTCGTAGGAAATTCCGCGGATCGCAATCTGGGCGCCGGCCTGGTCTTCATCCGTTACGGAAAGCAGCAGGGTTTGCCCCGCGCTGGCGCCGCGCGAGGCGAGTTTGAGAAACCCGGCTGTGCCACCGAAGGCCGCGCCGGGTAGCTTCAAAAGGAGCGCGCCCGCGTTATAGGTCACCGTGCCCGTACCGACGCCGCCGGAAAGGGTCGCGCCGGGATCCGCCGTGAAGCCCGTGATGATGACGCCCGATTGTGCGCCCGGTCCGTCCGCCCGAGCGAAATCCCAGGAAATTTGCGTGAGCCCGGCGTTGCTGGCGAAGACCATTTGGAGCTTCTCCTCGTTGCCGTTGTTCGGGTCCGTGTCGATGTCGTTGAACGCATTGTTGTTGGTGCCGTGATTGTCGATGCCGAGGCGAGTGGCATTGGCGTTGAAGGTGTCCGGCGTGGTGCCGATGTAGGGGGTGAGCGTCACGCTGGCGTCCGTGAACGAGGTGGTGGCGGTGTTGCCCTGATTGATGATCGCCGGCGTCAGATTGACGACGGCCCCGAAGGCGGCTGGCAGTGCGAGGACGGCGGCGGCGGCGCAGGGGTGGAAAATGCTGGGTCTGGTTTTCATGGTTATGGATTTGGATTTGGATCTTCCGAAGGCGCGGATTTGCCGGATTTCCGCAAAGCGGACGGGCGGCCCCGGATTCAGGTTTTCCGAAGGTGAGCCGCGCGAAGCCCGCGGGGAACTGTCTGAATCCGTAATAGCAGGGCCTGATTTCCCCGCTACCGGCGCGCCGGCCGCCGGTCGAGCGGCACCGGCGGGAGCTCCTCCAGCGTGTCCACCTTGCGCGGGTAGTTCGCATCCAGCGTTTCGAGGCCGGTCACGAGCGTGCGGGAAAGCGGGATCGCGCGGTCGCGGGACGCGCCGAGCAGGTTGTGGGATTCGCCGATGTCGCGGGCGAGGTCGTAGAGCTCCCACGAGGCGGTGGCGTATTGATAGATCAGCTTCCAATCTCCGGCGCGGATGGCCGAATAGGGCGAGCCGATCTGGTCCGCAGGCGACCAGTGGGGGTAGTGGAAAATGAGCGGCTCGGGTCGCTCGAAGGGGCGGCCGGCCAGCAGCGGCGAGAGATCGCGCCCGGTCATGATGTGATCCGCCGGCGGTGCGACGCCTGTCAACGCAAGCAGCGTGGGGAACAAATCGTAGGAAATGACCGGCACGGCGCTGGTGCCCGGCGCGATTTTCCCCGGCCAGCGGAAGATCCACGGCACGCGGACGCCGCCTTCGTAATTGCCGCCCTTGCCGTCCCGCAACGGGCGGTTCGAGGTGGAGCCGAGCAGGCCGCCGTTGTCCGAGCTGAAGACGACGAGCGTGTTGTCCGCGATGGAATCGTGCGTGGCCGGGTCGCCATCGGGATCGTCGAGGGCGGCGAGCAGGTCGCCCAAGGCGCGATCGACGTGCTCGATCATGGCGGCGTAGGTTGGGTTCGTCTGGCCGCGCCAGTCCTTGCCGGGGTTGTCAGCGAGCTTCGCCTGGTATTTCGCGATGGTGGCGGCGGGCGCCTGGAGCGGGGTGTGGACGGCGTAGTGCGCCATATACATGACAAACGCGGTGCGCTCCGCCGCCGCGTTGCGGATCTCCGCGACGGCCCGCTGGCTGAGCACATCAGTCAGGTAGCTGCCGGCGGGCGCGACGTCCGGCCCGAGATTCGGCAGCTTGGAAAATCCGGCGTTGGAAGCGAAATACCCTTCCGGGCCGGGCGGGTGGCCGTACGTGGAGCCGCCGATATTCACGTCGAATCCATGCCGGAGCGGATCGCTTGCCGGCTCGCCGCCCTCCCCGAGGTGCCATTTCCCGAGGATGATCGACCGGTAGCCGGCTTGGGAAAGCGACCGGGCGAAGGTCGGCACGGAGACGGGCAGCTTTTTCGTCCAGACCGCCTCGCGGATCGGCTTCCCCTTGTCGCCGGAGCCGGAAATCCAGTCGGTCAGCTTGTTCAGCGCGGGCGATTGCCCGCAAAGCAGCGCCCCGCGGGTGGGCGAGCAGAGCGGCGATGGCGCGTAGCCGCTGGTGAAATACAGACCCTCGGACGCGAGGCGGTTCATGTTCGGCGTCTCGTAGAAATCCGAGCCGGTCGCCGCGCCGTTCTGCTGCCAGTCCGCCCAGCCGAAATCGTCCAGAAAGAAAATGACGACGTTCGGAGACGGCTTGGCGCCGGTGGCGGCCGCGGCTTCCGGCACGGCGGGCGCGGCGGGTTTCGCGTCTTCCTGAGGAACGGTTCCCGCGGAAATCCGGACGATCCAGAGGGCGGAGGTCAGGCCGAGGCAGACGATGGATTTCATCGAAGCGTGCAATGCCATGATCCGCATCAGTAGGAGATGGCGAAGTGCTTGAATTTGACTTGGTCGGGGACCATGCCCTCGACATGGCCGTCAGCGAAGAGGAGGTGGCATTTGCCGTCGTTGCGGAAGGCGGGCAGGCCCTTGCTGCCATCGGTGGTCATTTCCAGGATATTGCCGGGGAACTGAACGTTGGTTTCCGCGCGGGATTCCGGGGAAATCGGTGGCTGGGTATACGAATTTCCCGAGGCCGAGCCACGCATCCCCCACCAGACGATCATCGAGAATCCGTAAGGCTGGTTTTCCGAACGGGGCAGGGCGTCGCCAAGGAGAATTTGCTCGGACGGGCGGCGGAGGGAGGCGGGCCTGACCCGGTAGCCGTAGCCCTCCGGCCCTTCCTGCGCGAAAATGAACGGGCTGACGCCGTAGTTGCTGACGGTCGGCCCCTTGAGGTCCGCGGGGATCGACTTTGCAACGAGCGGGCTAAGCAGGATGGGGTCCTGTTTCGCGCTATCGCCGTGTAGTTCCTTTACCACCTGCGTGGCCCAGGATTCTCCGCGGGCGAAGCTCCAGCCCGCCGGGTAGGCGTTCTGGTCCGCGCTGTAGGAAGTCAGGATCCCGCCGAGGCTGCGCAGGTTTTGCAGATTGGCTGCCATCGCCGCCTTCCGGAGGCCGGTGCGGGCGAACATGAACCCGAGCGTCGCCAGCACGATGACGATCAGGATGACGACAAGCAACTCGACCAGCGTGAAGCCATGAGCGGATCTGCGCGTTTTCATAATGACCCACGATCCCCGCCGGATTTACCCGGGTCGATAGCCTGAAGATTCAATCCCCATGCTGGATTCTGTCATCGTATGGATTCGGGGTGGGCAATCGCGGCGATCCCGGAACGTGCGCCCCCCGGCCTTGGCCGCGGCGGATTCCGGTCATCCGCGGATGCGCCGCAACAAACGCGCGAACCAGCCGGGCGGCTTGAATTTCAGCCCGAAAATCATCGCGTCCGGATGGCGCCGAAATTCTTCGCAACGCCCCCACGAGAATCCCGCGCCGATTTCCGGGGTCCGCAAATCGATCACCTGCCAGCCGTCCGGCAGGGTCCGCGCGAAATCCGCGACGACCGCGTCCGGCATCAAGCGCGCGTCTTCCACCGCGATCAAATCCGGATTTTCCAACCACACCTCCTTGAGCCGGTCCGCGTGGACGTCGTCCACAAGGCTTTTGAATGGCGGCCGGCACCACGCGAACAGCTCGGTGAGGAAATGCGCCAGGTCCGGCGATTGGTAGAGGAAGACTGGCGCGTCGTGGCAAAAGTAGTAGATGGGGCCGAGGTCGGTGGAATCCCGGCTGAGCGCGTAGCCCCAGAGGTTTCCGCAGCCATCGGCAGCCATGCCGAGCGTCTTCCAACCGAATTCGCTGCCGTCGATTCCGACGTATTCGTCCGCCGCCGAAAAATCGACCAGCACCAATGGTCCGTCCTCGAAACCGTTCGTGAACTCCAGCAATTCCCGCGTGGCGGGCGGCAACTCGAAGCCCAGGCTTGTTTCGAACGCCTGGATCTCCGCCGCCGTCAGCCCCGGCAACAGCTTGATTTCCCAAGCTTCGCCATCCTCGTTCACCAACTCGCTGGCCATGGCGGCCCGGATGATTTCGACAGGACTCATCATGCTATTCTCCCATCCCGACCGTCACATGCGACCGCGCGCCTTCCCGGAACGATCCCGGGGTGACGTCTTGGGATTCCTTGAAAATCCGGGAGAAATGGGAGGCGGTGGCGAATCCGCAGGCTTCGGCGACCTGCTGGAGCGTCATCGGCGTCTCGCGCAGCAGCACCAGCGAGCGGGCCACGCGGGCGCGGGTGATTTCGTCTTTCACACTGCGGCCCAGCGTTTTCTTGAAACGCGACTCAATCGACGAGCGGGACAGGCCGGCGTGCCGGACGACGCTGGAGGCATCGATTTTCTCGTGCGCGCGGTCGCGGATGTAGCGCAGCGCGCTGACGAACACGGCGTCGTCCGAGGCGATCGCGTCAGTGCTCGCGCGCTCGGTGATTTGCAACGGTGGCACCAGCAAACTGGCGTGCGCCGGCGGGCGGCCCTGCATCAGTTGGTGGAGCCAGTGGGCTCCGGTGTAGCCGAGCGCCCGCGTATCCGGCCGGATACTGGTGAGGCGCGGATTGGTCAGCTCGCACAGCACCTCGTCGTCATCCACGCCGATGACTGCCAGGTCCTCCGGCACCCTTCGGCCGGCCCGTGCCGCCACTTTGAGGAGTTGCTGGGCGCGGATGTCGTTGCAAGCCAGAATGGCGGTTCCGGCTGGCAGCGCGGTCACCCATTTTTCCAGCTCCGGCGAGCCCGACGGATGCAGCGCCTCGCGCCGGGCGACATCGACGGATTGCCAGTTCAGCGGCGGCGCGTATTCCGCCACATCCGCCCCGTAGCGCTTCACCGCCCTGCGGAAAGCGAGGCAGCGGTCGTCCGAAAACCACAGCCCGGGAAATCCGCAGAAGGCGAAGCGCGTGAAGGCAGCGTTCACGAAAAACCGCGCCGCCATCTCCGCCACCGCCGCGGCGTCCGTGTCCAGAAAGGGAATCTTCGGATGGCGGATCTGCCCGTATAAATCGATCACCGGGCAGGGCGCGGAGGCCAGGAAATCGCCGAGCGCGGGGTCGGAAATCCGGCAGAGTATGCCATCGACCTTCCAATTGCTTAGCCAGTCGGGCAGGCCGCCGCGTAGATCGCGCTCCTCGATCAGGAAATTCCACTCGCCGTGGGAGCGCGCGTATTCCGCCACGCCAAGGCACAAGTTGCGCCCGTAAGCGCGCGAGGTCTCGATCAGCAGGGCGACGGTGGGTTTTCCCTCTGGCTTCATAAGGCGCTTGCCGGTCAATACTAAGGCGCCACCGCCAAGCCGATTTCCGCAATGGCCGCATACGGGCCGTCCCGTCCGGCAGGAATGCGCAGCGTGAGCTGGTCCGTGCGGGTGCCTTGCGGCAGATCGATGCGGAAATCGCGGGCGTTCAGCGGCACCTCGGCGGTGGCAAGCGTCCGGCCGCTGCCATCGAGGATTTCCACCTTGCCGAGCTGCCCGCTCCGCTGCCCGTCCTGCCGCTGCGTCAGGAGAATCGCGGCCAAGGCGGCGGGCTTGGCGAGCCGCAGGGTGAACTCATGCGGCGGCCCCGTCTTGCTGCGGGAATACGATGAATGCCAGAAGGTTGCGGGGTCCCCATCAATGGCCCGGGCGGCCTCGAAAATCCCTTGCTCGCTGTCCGCCCGCACGCTCGCGCCGAGCTTTTCCATTGCCGTCAGCTCGCGGACGAGCTTCGCCAAATCCGCCGGAACCAAGATCGCCGCCGGGTGGAAATCCGGCTTGGCGAGATACGTCTCCAGCGAGTGCCGGAGCTGCCGTGCGGCGGGTCGCGAATCCAGATCGTTTTCCAGATCCGCCGAGCAGGCCAGCAGTTTGCCGGGGCCGACATTCGCCTCGAAAACCAGGCCGAGCTTGCGGTTGGTGAACCAGTCGTCGATCGGCTGGACGATTGGTTTCAAATCGTGATGCCGTGTCAGGAGAAACGGCCGCGAACGGCTGACGATTTCCCACCATTGCCAATTCGTGAACGTATCCGTCGGGAAATCCGCGAGCGCCGGGTGCTTCGCATCGATGAGCAGGCCGAGCGTGTGCGGCGGTTGCCACTCGGTCCACGCGGTGTTCCAGAAAACGGGCGAAAAACCAATCTGCAGCGGGCGATCCGGATCGTCCGCAATGGTGATGGGAGGCGCGAGCCAGAGGACTTTTTTCCCGGCGGCCAGCGCGGCGACGGTTTCCTCGATCGTCCCGGTGGTCGTGAAATCCGCGGCTGGCGCGGCGGGCAGTTCCTTCGGATAGACGAAAAGGTCCCACGAATTCGTCTCGCTCATGCCGGCCAGGCCGACGGTGAGCGTGAGTTTGGCGGGCATCGCGAATCCGGTCATCGGCACGCGGATTTTACCGAGATCGTGCAGCGCCCCGGCGGCCAGATCGCGCGGCGGGAGCGAGCCTTGGGCAATGATTTCATCCCCGCTCGCCAGCTTCCACGCGGGTTTGGCCTGCGGGAAATCCTTTGGTCCGAAATGCGCGAGTTCCAAGTCCGCCTCCAGCGAGTCGCCTTCGGTGAAGACCAGTTTTTCCATTCGGGCGAGCGGCACGATCGGGCCGCTGAAGCGCTTGAACTCCGCGGCGGAAATGTAGCCCTTTTCCTCCCAAAACGCGTTCAGCACGCCGACCAGCGCGGTGCCTTGGCCGGGGAAATCGTGTAGATCCAGAAGCTGGAATCCGCCAAATCCCGGCGTTCGCAGCGCTGCCTCGATGTCGTGCTTGTAACACGCCGCCTGCCATTTCCCGGATGCCATCAGGAAGTTGCGGGCCTGGTCGAGAATGCCGTTCCGCTTCGCCGTTTCCTGGAAAATTTCGAAGTTCTTCGCCTTGGTGTAGCCGGTATATTTCGCGATCTCCGAGAAATCCGGATAGACGCACCACTGGCCGATCTCGTGGGAAACCACCGGCGCCTGAGGGTGCTGTTTCACGAAATCCGACCAATCGAAATCCGTCGTTGGGGCCTTGGCATTGATCATGGATTTCAGCCCCTCGCCCCAGCGCTGGACGCGCGGATCCGGCGAGCTGAAATAATCGCTGCCAGGCCGGATCGGCCAGCCGGACGCGGTGGTGTAAAGGCGGCGCGGGTCGGCCTTCTGCTGGCGCGCGACCCAGCCGGCCAGCCATTTCGCGTGGTTTTTCCCGGACGGCTCGTTGCCGTAGGCCATCATCAGGAACGACGGATGGTTGCCGTAGGCGGCGAACATCCGGGCGGTTTCCGCGTCCACCCACGCATCCAGCGGCATGCCGGAACCGATTTCCGCGCCTTGGTTCGCCCACGTCGATGCCTCGACTTCGTAGTAAAATCCCAGCTCGTCCGCCGCGACGAAGGCGGCCTCCGGCGGGCACCACGAGTGGAAACGGATGTGGTTCAGCCCGTGGTCCTTGCAGATTTTCACGATGCGTTTCCACGAATCCACATCCGTCGGCGGGTGGCCGGTGAGCGGGAAAATGGCGCACTCCAGCGTCCCGCGGAGAAATGCCTGGCGGCCGTTCAGGACGAGTTTGCCGCCCTGGTTTTCGATTTCGCGGAAGCCGAAGCGAGAGGTCCGCGAATCGTCGCCGATGGAGACATTCAAATCGTAGAGCTTCGGCGAAAACTCCGACCAAAGCTCCGGAGTGAGACCGACCTTGCCCTCCAGCGTGGCGGTGAATTTGCCCTCCGCATGAATCGTCGTGGAGGCGACCGGGCCGTCGCAAGTTGCTTGTATCTCAAGACTTCCCTTGGCGTTTCCCGTCACGACCAACCGGACGTGGCCATCATTCGCCGGATAAATGTCCACCCGGTCGATGCGGTTGGCGGGCAGCGCATTGAGCGTCATATCGCCGACCACGCCGTTCCAATTTCCCTGCGTGTGATCGGTCACGCTGTGCGAAAGCGGGCCGACGTTCACCGGCGCGAGACGGTTGTCGATGCGCAGGGTCAGCGTGTGCTTGCCCGGCGCGAGCGGGGCGAAATCATAGTCGTGCGGCGTGCCCAGCGAGTCGCGCGAACCGGCTTCCACGCCGTCGATCCACAGCCGGCTCTGCCAATGGACGCGCTCCAGATGGACCCGCAGCGCGCGCCCTTTCCAATCCGCCGGGATTTCCACATCTCGCTGATACCAAGCCGGTCCCACGTAATGACGCGGCGGCTGGAGGAAGAAGGGAAACTTGAAATTGTCCGCCGCCTGCCACTCCTTAAACATCTTCGGGTAGCGCCAGCCGTCTCCGGTCCACTTCGTTTCAAACGAGGGGATTTCGCCGAATCCCTGCGCCGTCAACATGCCGGGAAGCTGGATCTTGTCGGGAAATTTCCACCCGTCCGGCCCAGCAGCGAGTCCGGAATCCGGCGCATCCAGAGCGAACCGCCACTCGCCCGCGAGAGGGATTGGCAACATTTCCGCGGCGGCGGGCAGCATGGCGAGGAAGAGGGCGGTGAGGATTTTCATGGGGCGGTGGCGTCGGTGAAGCAGGCGAAAATGGTGTCGGCGGCGAGCTGGTTGCCCGCGAGGTTCGGGTGGTTCGGCTGGCTGTGAAGATCGGCCGGCGGAGTTCCGGACTTCAGCTTGGCGACCCATGCCGCGGAGACATCGGCCAGCGGCAGATGGTGCTCGGCGGCAAGCTCGCGGATGAGATTGGCGCGCTGCGTGAGCGGATCGGCCAGGTTCGCCAGGTCCGAGTGCGTGTCGCCGGTCGGAGTGATGAGAATCAAGGGAATGTGATGCTTCTCCGCGCTTGCGATCATTGATTCCCAGGCCCGTTTCACCTTCGGCAGCGGGTCGCGGCGGTCGTTGAGCGCGTAGTCGATGAAGATCAAATCCGGCTTGTGGGTCAGCACGTCTTTCTCAAATCGCGCCGCGCCCGCCGGGCTGTCCTCGCCGCCGATCGCGGTGACGATCGTGTTCACCACGGCATTCGGATACGCCTTGTTCAGCGCCACGGCGAACAGGTGTGGATAGCTCTCGAACGGCCGGACCTCGCCCGCGTTCTGGTAGCCGGCCGGCACGCTGTGGCCGTGGAAAACGATAGTGACGGTGCGGTTCTTCGGCCACTTTTTCGCCAATTCTTGGGCAAGCGGCGTCAGCGGGCCGGCGGACAGCGGCAACGCGGAAATCAGGATGGCGAGGAGGATTTTCATGGGATTGCACTAAACGCCAACGGGTGCGGCGATCTCGCGATGCAAGTCGGTGGCGCGCGGATCATCGAGAGTGAATGAAAGCGTCTTTTCGAGGTAGCTGGAGGCGGTCTCGTCATCGCCGAGGCCGTGGTGGGCGAGCGCCAGCAGGAGGTGATTTTCCGCGTCGCGACGCGCTTGCAAGTCCTCGTCGAAGACCAACAGGTTCGGCAGCGAGGTGGCGAAATAATCGATTTTCGCCTGCGTCTTCAGCCCGCGGCGGGCGAACTCGGCGAGGCTGCGGAACAGCTCCCGCGCCTCGTCCTCCCGGCCCAGCGCGCGCAGCGAAAGCCCGCGGTAGTAGCTCAGCGGCGAGTGCTCGGTCATCGCCATTTCACTGAAATCCCCGTTTTCGGCGGCGGAAAGCTCGTAGTGGCGCGCCGCCTCATCGTCGCGTCCGAGATCGGCCAGCGCGCGGGCGAGCCAATAATTCACGTCCGCCTTGGCCTGCAGCGGATGGTATTTCTCGCCCAGATTGTCCGGCGTCTTCATGGCGCGCTGGAAATGAACGAGCGCCGCGGCCGGCGTGCCGGCTTCAAGCGCCCGCCTGCCGAGCGCGAGGTGGGCGATTGTGTATTGCCGCAGGACCGCGCCCTCGCCGCCTTCCCACGGGTGGAACCGTCTGGAAACCAATAAGTCCAGCGCCTCCTGCGGGCGGTCCAGCAGGTTGTAAAGCGCCGCCAGCGCGACCGCCGTGTCGTCCCGGGTCAGCGCCAGTTCGCGACGCTTTTCGAGCGATTCCAAACGGTCTTCCAGCGGGTCGTTCAGCTTTTGCCGAAGTTGGTCGAACTCGGAAACCAGCCGGGCATCGGCGGGGTCCAGCTCGATCGCCCGCAGAAAACATTTCCGCGCCGCCTCGCCGTCGCGGCTAACGTTCCAGCGGGCCAGCCCGAGATTCCGGTGCGCCTGCGGGTTCGGCGCGATGGCCGCGGTTTCCCAAAACGCCAGCGCCTCCTGGTAGCGGCGACGGTCATAGCAGAAATTTCCAAGTCCATACGCCGCCAGCGGATCGGCGCCGGGCTGCGCCAACGCCCATTCCAGCACGATTTGCTCGTGCGGGCGTGACGGGAAAAAGTAGTCCGCCGCCTGCTCGCGGGCAGCCGCCAAGTCCTCGCTTTCGCCGCTCAACCAAGCTTTCGCGTAGCGCGTCATCTGGCTGCGGCCCATCGGGTTCGGTACGGCGCAAGCCGCGGTTGGGTGGGCGTGGTGCAGTTCCAGCAGGCCCAGCGCATCGGTCCGGAAACCGGCGTCGGCGTAGTCGAAAACGAGGTCGAGCACGGTCTGCGCGTCGTTCCGGCAGCCTTCGAGAAATGGCTGCGGGTCGCCATCGAGCAGCGCGAGAACGTGCCGCGCCCAGTGATCGAGCGGGTCGGTCGCGAGCGCCGCCGCAAGCGATTTGCGAGCCGCTTCGTCGTCGCCGAGCTGGCGCTGGACCAGCGCGGTGAGCACGCGGGCTTCGTTGTGGTCGCGGTTCGTCGCCAGCGCGTCATCGAGGTGGCCGAGCGCGGCGCGGAAATCGCCTTTGGCGCAATCCAGCGCGGCAAGATGGTAATAGGAAGAGCTGCGCCATTCGTAGTTCCACACCGCTTTGTGAAACAACGGATAGGCAGTGTCAGCGTCGCCCGCGAGCAGCCGCGCGAGGCCGAGATGATAGTGCGCCTCGCCGGTCACCGGGTTTGGATGGCGCGCCGTCAGCCGGGAAATCGATTTCTCCAAGCGCTCCGCCGCTTCCGCGAAAAGCCCGCGCCGCAGCAGCAATTTCCCGAGCGCCAAATTCGCCCGCGCGTCCAACGGATCGAGCGCCAGGCAGGCTTCGAGATACGGCTCCGGCAGCCGCGTTGGGTGGCGGTAAAGTTCCAGATGCTCGGCGGTAAAATATAACTCGTCCGCCGCTGCTATATCTTCCGGCGCGGCGGGTTCCTTCGCCTGCGCCCGGTCGCGGGTGAGGGTAGTTCTATCAACCGGGCGATAACTCAAAACAAGTCCGCCACCTTCGTCGCGGAGTTCGATTTCCAACTCCCGCGCGTTCTCGCCGGAGAAACGGGTCGCGGCATCTTGCCAGATCTCGCCAGGATGCAGTTCGATCGGGAAACCCGCAATCATTTCCCCATTCCGCGAAACCTTCAGTTCGCCTTTGAATCGCGAGGACACGTTCAGGCCGATGTCCATCATCAGGTCCTCGCGGATTTCGAAATGCAACGCCGCCAGCTCGTTCGCCTCGTGAACCACGCCGATGCCTTGGATCGGCCACCAGAACTGCGAGAAACATTTCGTCTCGCCCGGCAGGAGGTAAGAGAAATCCGGCTGATTGTCGGTATAAACTCCCGCCATCAGTTCGATGTACGGGCCGCTGTTGTCTGTCAGCTCGCGGTCCCAGGCTCGACCGAATTCCTCGCCGCCCCAGGTCCATTGTTTTTTCCCCGGCGCAATGTGCCGGTTGGCGATGTGGACAAATCCGCCGCCCGCCTTGAAATCGTAACCGCCGAAGAAATCCGCCAGCGTCTGGCAGACCATATAACTTGTCGGCACCGGAATGTTCTTATACCATGCCAGATCGTTCCGGCCGGGACGCTTGCCATAGTCGATTCCATAGTACGGCCCGTCACCGGTCGGGAATGAGGAAATCGCGCGCACCGCGTGGTCCGCCACATAACTGACATCCGGCGGGAAAAACGCCTGATAGTCGTCATGCACCAGCGCCGCGACATTCGCCCACCACAGGAACGTGCGGGTCAGCGCGGTCCGGTTGTGCAGCCGTCCGCGCAGCTCGATGAGCGAGGATCCCGGCCGGATGCGGATGCCGTGCATGCCTTTCATCCGCGTCATCGGCTCGTGCTCGGACATCCAGATGGTCGCCGCGCCGTCCGGCTCGCGCTCGATGTGGACATCGGTCGGCAGGAAGGTGCTGGGCCGGTGGTGCTGCGGCCAATTGAACTCGACGCCGCCGGAAATCCACGGCCCGGCCAGCCCGACGAGCGCGGGTTTGATGACATCGTTCTTATAGAAGAAATCGTAATCGTAGTTGGTTTTGTCCTGACCGGAATAAATGCGTCCGCCGATTTCCGGCAGCATCACCAGTCGCACGAATTCGTTTTCGAGTCGCGCGGATCTATAACTCACCGGCACCGCCTCGTCCCGCACCTTGTCGATGAACGGCACCGGATAGAGCTTGCCGGATGAACCCTGATAGACGCGCTTTTCGAAGAACACCGGGTTCTTCTCCGGCGCGCCGACGGGATACGTGGCAAGCTCCAGCGGCTCGAGGACGGCGGTGACGGGACTCATGGAAATCAGCGGAAATAGATAAAGAATGCGATCACGCCCAGAATCACCAGGCCACCGGCGATCTTCACCACCGGCTCGGTTTCCAGGCTCAGTTCCTCGCGGACCGGCAGCACCCGTGGCGTGGCCAGCGGACGGATCATGGTGATGATTGCCATGATCACGAAGATGATGACGAAGCACGCCAGGACCTGATTGAGGAAATGCAAGTGCATGACCCGTGTCTCCAGCACATTGGCGAATAGGCCGTCCTTGTTGAGGATTTGAAAGATGGAATAGAGAATCGGCCCGAGCACCAGCGCCGTGACACCGGCCGATCCCGGCGCACGCGGCAGCAGGAACGCGCCGAGAAACGCCGCAACCACGCCGGGCCAGATGAAGCCTTGGAATTTCTGGATGAACTGAAACACCTGATCGCTCAACAGCGGCGCGGTCAGGCAACCGAGAATCACGAAAATCACGGTCAGAATCCGGCCGAGACGGACAATGGTTTGATCGGACGCATCCGGGTGGAAGAGCCTTTTATAGACATCCATCGAAGCAATGGTGGACGACGAATTTAGAATGGATGCCAGCGTGGAAACGATTGCCCCAGCGATGGCTGCGAAGATGAATCCGCGCAGGCCGGGGCCGATGAGATGCTTGATGAGGATCGGGTAGGCGGCATCGCTTTTCGTAGCGAGTTCCGCATGAAAGAGATTTCCCGCCATGATGCCTGGAATCACGATGGCAAACGGCACCAGCAACCACAGTCCGCCGGCGAAAATCATGCCAAGCTGGCCGTCTCTCAGCGTCTTCGCGGCAAGGTTGCGCTGGACGATGAACTGGTTGAGCCCGCAGTAATAGATCATCACGATCCACATGCCGGAAAACACCGTGTACCATGGCAATTCTTTATATCCCGGATGCCCGGGGAATAACAACATCTTCAGCTTCTCCGGATTTTCCGCCGCGAATTTCGACCATCCGCCGCTGGCATCCAGCGCTACGAAAAAGATCACCATTCCGCCGATCAGCAGCGCCAGTCCCTGAATCAAATCCGCATAAACGATCGCCTTTAATCCGCCCGTCGCAGCATACAACGCGCCGATGAAACCAATGATCCACACCCCCTGCGTCATCGGTATATCCAACAGCACCGACAGCGCCGTCGCGCCGGTGTAGAGCACCGCCGTTAGCAGCACTCCGACGTAGATGATCACCGTCAGCACCGCCATGATCGTGCGGGCGGCGGGGTTGTATCGATACTCCAAAAACTCCGGCATGGTATAGATGCCCGCGCGCAGGAACTTCGGCAGCAGAGTCATGGAAACGATCACAATGAACACCGAGCCCATGAGCTGCCACGCACTCACCGCCAGCCCCTGCGCCGCCGCGCCGCTGCCGGCCATGCCGACCATTTGCTCGGAGGAAATGTTTGCTGCGACGATCGAGATGCCGATCAGCGGCCACGTCAGATTCCGCCCGCCGAGGAAAAAGTCCGACGACCCCTCCGCGCCGCCCGCCGGCTTGCGGCTTTTCCAGATGGAAACGCCGACTACGACGACGAAAAACAGGATGAAAGTGGAAAGAGAAAGTGCGTTCACGGATGGGTTGGGGGCGAAATGCTGACCACGGCCTACCAGACCGACGATTGCCTATTTCCCCAAACGAGTTGTCTCGTCCGTCATCGCGTGGGTCGTTCGCGGAATTAGCCTGTCAGGCCCGCCGCCCTTCGGGTAGCTCCCTTTCGAACCCAGCCCGCCCCATGTTCCGCCACGCCTCGCTCTGCCTCATCGTCCTCCTCGCCCTCGCCGCCGTCTCCACTGCGAGGGATTTCCTACCGCTACCGGATTGGCGTTTCCACTACGGCGACGCGCCCGCCGCCGCGACGGATTTCGACGATGCCGCCTGGCCCACGGTCCGCATCCCGCACGATTGGTCGTGGGAAATGGGGCCTCGCAAGGACGGTGCGCAGCGCGACAAGGGCGGATTCCGGGTCGGCGGCATCGGGTGGTATCGCGCGGCTTTCGAGCTGCCCGCGGACTGGAGCGACCGCCACGTCACCGTGGATTTCGACGCCGCCTACCGCCACGCCCGGGTCTGGATCAACGGCCACGACCTCGGCATGCGCCCCTACGGATTCATCTCTTTCCAGCACGATTTGACACCGTTCCTCGTCCCCGGCCGGAACGTCCTCGCCGTCCGCTGCGATAATTCCCAAGAACCCTCTGCCCGCTGGTATCACCCGTGCGGCCTCTTCGCACCGGTCAAGCTGGTCGCCACGGACGCCACCTCGCGCTTCATGCGGGACGGCGCGTTCGTCACCACCCCGGAAATCTCCGCGGACAGCGCCCTGGTCCGCATCGCTGCGGAAATCGCCGGTGCCGACGGACTCGCTTGCCGCGTGGAAATCCTCGACCCCGCCGGGAAATCCGTCGCCAGCCGCGAAATCCCCGCATTGCCGCGGATTTCCGCCGATTTCACCGACCCCGCTCCCGCGCTCTGGTCGCCCGAATCGCCCTCGCTCTACCGCGCGCGCCTGTCGCTCGTCCGCGCCGGGAAATCCGTGGACGATGTGGAAATTCCCTTCGGCATCCGCACGATTTCGTGGGACCGCGCGACCGGATTTTCGCTCAATGGCCGCGTCACCAAGCTCCGCGGCGTCTGCGAGCACCTCGCCGGCGGCCCCGTCGGCGGCGAGTGGACGGAGCCACTCTTGGAATGGAAGCTCGGCCTGCTCAAGTCCATGGGCTGCAACGCCATCCGCACCGCGCACAACCCGCAGATTCCCGCCTTCTACGACCTCTGCGACCGCCTTGGCATCCTCGTCATGGACGAGATTTTCGACGGCTGGAAGCGCAAGGCGCCCTTCGACTACGGCGCGCTCGATTTCGACCAATGGTGGCGCCGCGACGTCACCGCCTGGGTCCGCCGCGACCGGAATCACCCCTGCATCGTCATTCGCTCCGTGGGAAATGAGACCGAAGGCGACGTCGCCAAGGACCTCGTCGCGCTGTGCCACCAGCTCGACCCGACCCGGCTCGTCACCTCCGGCCATTCCGGCTCCGAGGAAATGGACGTCTTCGGCGTGAACGGGAACTCGGAATCCACCACCTTCATGGCCGGCGGCCCCTTCGACAAACCGTTCGTCGCCACCGAAGCGCCCCACACTTGGCAGGTCCGCGGGTTCTACAAAACCAAGACGTGGTATCGCGATGGATTCCCGAACGCCCGCCAGAAGCCCTACGAAATTCCGGACCTCACCCCGCGGGAAATCTTCACCAACGCCTTCCTCGCCCCCGCCAACATGGCGAACGAAAAACAGATTTTCCTTTCCTCCTACGACAACGCCACCGTGCGCATCTCCGCCCGGCAGAATTGGCAGCTTGCCCGCGATACGCCGTGGTTTTCCGGCCATTTCCGCTGGACCGGCTTCGATTACCCGGGAGAGGCCGGCTTCGTCCACGGCGGATTTCCCTTCCACGCCTTCGCCGGCGGCGCGCTCGATTTCGCAGGCTTCCGCAAGGATCTCTTCTACTTCTACCAGAGCCAGTGGACCGCCGCGCCCATGGTCCACCTCCTCCCGCACTGGACCCACCCGCGCATGCCCGCCGGCACGCTCATCCCCGTCCAGGCCTACTCGAATGCGGAGGAAGTCGAGCTGCTCCTCGACGGGAAATCCCTCGGCATCCGCAAGCCCGGCCGCGATTGGGCGACCATGCAGTGCCAGTGGATGGTCCCGTGGAAATCCGGCACCATGACCGCCATCGCCCGCAGCGGCGGCCTCGAAGTCTGCCGCACCACCCAAGCCACCGCCGGCCCGCCCGCCAAAATCGGCATCCGCGCCGATGTCTCCCATGCAGGATTTCCCATCGTCACCCTGCGCACGCTCGACGCCCGCGGCCGCCTCTATCCCTACGGCGAGAACCGGATTTTCTGCCGCACCGACGGCCCCGCCACCGTCCTCTCTTTCGAAAGCGGCCACCCCGCCGACCCCGAACCGCCCTTCGCCGCCACCGGCCGCCGCGCGTTCATGGGCCTCTCCCGCATCTTCCTCCGCGGTGGGGAAAATCCCCGGGAAACCCGCCTCACCGTGGGCGCCATCCTCGGCGAGCGCCGCCAGCTCACCTCGGATCTCGCTGCCATCGCCGTCCGCCGCATCGCGCTCGATGGCTCGCCCGTCCCCGCCGATTTCGCCATCCACTACACGCTCGATGGCTCACCGCCCGACGCCGGCAGCCCGCGCTACACCGCCCCGTTTCCCGTCCCCACCACCTGCACCGTCCGCGCCGTCGCCTTGGAAAATGGCGAACCCGCCCTCGCCATGGAGGAAACCTTCGGCCCCAAGCTCGGCCTCCATTGGGCCACCGCCGAGGAAATCGCCGCCGCCGCTCCCGCCGCCACCGGCCTCGAAGCCGAGGACGCGAAATCCACCAATGGCGAAGTCTCCACCGCTGGCGACGGCTTTTCCGGCACCGGCTTCCTCGATTTCCGCAGCCGCGAGGGCCAAGTCGCGTTCTACCAGGAAAACGATGGCCCCGCCGGACCCGCCACCCTCGTCATCCGCTACGCCCACACTGATCCCAAACGCCGCCGGCCCATGGAAATCGAACTTAATGGCACGAAAATCGCCACCATTTCCTTCCCCCCCACCGCCAACTGGGATCAGGACTGGCAGACCGTGGAAATCCCCTGCCAGCTCCGGCCCGGCGCCAACGCCCTCCTCCTCAAAACCACCGGCCAATCCGCCCCCAACCTCGACCGCGTCATCTTCCGGTGAATCCCTCAAGGAGCGGTGGCGTCCCGCCGCCACCAAGGAGCGGTGGCGTCTCGCCGCCATTGCGAATGATTCGCCAATGAAAAGCGCGTCAGCTCACTTCATTGTCCCCACATGCACCGTCGGCGAGACGCCGGCGCTCCTTGAGTGTCGCGCATTGCAAGGATCCACGCCACGGCGCGTGCGCCGGCAAACGCGAAGCGCGAAAGCGCATTCCCATTTCCTTCATGCCTCGCGGCGACCGGTGATCGCCGCTACGCCGGTTTTGCGGACCGCGAGATTTGTCTCGCGTGGTTGCGGGGCTTGGCGGATGCAATCCGCCGCCACGGGGGCGCGGTTACGCGAGGGGTTCGGAGGAGAGGGTTTGGCGGAGGATGGATTTGCCGCCGGGGGGGAGAGTTACGCGGCCGTCGGCGACGTTGCCGGATTCCACGCAGAGCATGCGGAGGTATTCGTCGTCGCCGAAGTCGGGCATGGCCTTGGATTTGGCTATCCAGGGGTTCCAGACGACGGTGGAAACGGAGCCGGATTTCGCGACCCGGATGCGGCGGTTGTGGCCGGGATCGCTCACGGCCAGCGATGGGGAACTGTCGGCATAGATGCGATCGGTTTCGGCCGTGATGGTGATTTCGGCGGGGGATTCGTGGGTATTCCTGCCAGTGATTTTGTCGAAACGGGCCGCGCCTTGGAGGCCGGCGAGGGTGGTTTGGTGGATATCGGCGATTTCCAAGTAGGTGTGGAAACAGTTCTCGAAGGAGATTTCGCGATCGCTGGTGTTGGTGACGCGGAGTTCGAGGTCGAGGGTTTGGGAGACGGTGATGGTGAGCTCGACGTGAAAATCCGGGACGGGCGGGAGTACGAGGCGGATTTCGACAGCGCCATCGCCGATGATGTCCGTGGCGGCGACGGCCCAGCCGGAAACGCGGGCGAAGCCATGGGCCGGCCCGTCATCGCGGGGGCCGAACCACGGGAAAATCACCGGGATGCCGCCGCGGATGGCCTTGCCGGGAGCGAATTCGCTGCTGCTGCTCAAAAACAGGAGCGGCGGCTCGTCCATTTTCCGGAAGGCGGTGACGTGCGCGCCATGGAGGTAGATTTCCGCGGTGCTCCACGGGGTTTCGATTTCCACTCGCTCCAGTCCGCCTTGGCCGGTGCAAAAGTGGACAAAGCCGAGGATTTCGTGGTCGGAGTTCATTTCTTTTTCCGGAGGAATGGTGGCAGATCGAGGTCCTCGCCATCGATGACATTGGGCGACTCGCCCTCGAAGCGGCCGCGCGGGGTGGAATCGAGGGAAAGCTCGCTCTGCGGGGTGCCGGATTTCACGCCGAGCTTGAGCTTGGGCGATTCGGGTTCCTGGGCGGGTGCGGGCTTTGGCTCGGGCTCGGATTCTTCGATATCGTCGGGAAATTCCTCGTCGGACTTGGATTTGCCCCAGGGGGCGACGAGGGACGGGCGGCGCTTCGGCCCCGGCGTGAAGCTGGGCGTGGCGCGCTCGGGTTCCGGCGTGTCGTCGTCCTCGATGGGGGTGGGGTCGGGTTCGTCGGAATCGGAGTAAAATCCGCTGTCGTCGGGCGGGGCGGCGGGTTTGGAAACGACGTGGAACTCGGCGCGGGAGGAGGTGGGTTCGGCAAACGTGAAGGCATCCAAGTCCTCGGATTTCGCGGCCTCCTTGCGCGGGGCTTCCGGCTCGGCGAACGGGCGCTCGTCCTCGAACAGAGACGGCACGGCGGCCGTGGTAGCGGCGGGGGTGGCTTTGCGAAGCTTGGAAACGGGCGGTTCTTCGGCGGGCCGGGATTGCGCCTCGGGCCGAGGTTCCGGTTTTGGTTCCGGCCGCGGCTCGGGCTTTGGCTCGGATTTCGGCTGAAAGGGAGCAGGCTCCGGCTCGTCGTCGTCCTGCTCGTCGAGGGCGGTGAATTTCGCGGGAGCGTTGGTGAAGCCTTGGCTGGGATCGAGGCTTTCGGGGGAGCGCTGGGTAAGGCCCTCGCGCGGAGCGGTGGCCAGGGAATCCTCGGGCAGCGCGCTGATGAGCGTGATGGAAAGCGCGTCGCCCATGGCGGGATCGATCGCCGCGCCGAAGAGGACATGCGCCTTCTCGGGCACGAATTTCTGGAGGCTCTGCATCAGCAGCTCGATTTCGAAAAGCGTGAGATCCTCGCCGCCGGAAAGGTGGACGAGCACGGTCTGGGCATCCTTGAGGAGCGAGCCTTGGTCGAGCAGCGGGCTGGCGAGGGCGTTCCGCAGGGCGCGGGTGGCGCGGTCCTTGCCGTTGGCGAGGCCGGAGCCGAAAAGGCAGCGCGAGCGATTCGTGCGCAGCGCGCTCATCAAATCGTCGAGGCCGACATTGATGAGGCCCGGGCGGATGACGAGGCGGATGACGGCCTTGATCGATTCGCAAATCATGTGATCCGCGGCGGCGAAGGCCTCGTGGATTCCCTGCTTCGCGAGGACGAGCTCGCCCATGCGGTTGTTATCGAAGGTGACGAGCGCGTTCGACAGGACGGCGAGTTCGTTGAGCGAGGTTTCGGCCTGCTCGCGGCGGCGCTTGCCTTCGAAGGCGAAGGGCATCGTGGCGAAAACGACGACGAACGCGCCCTCTTCCCGGGCGATCCGCGTGACGATGGGGGCCGCGCCCGAGCCGGTGCCGCCACCGAGGCCGGCGCACAGGAAAACGATGCGCCGGCCCTTGATGGCGGCGCGGACATCTTCCTCGGATTCGAGAATCGCCTGGTGACCGAGCTCGGGATCGCCGCCCGCGCCGAGGCCCTTGGTGAGATTCACGCCGAGCTGGATTTTCTCTTTGGCCAGGCAGGAGGAAAGCGTGCGGACGTCAGTGTTGAGGGCGAGCAGCTCGGCGCCCTCCATGCCGTCGAGTGCAATGCGCTCCAGCATGTTCGCGCCCGCGCCGCCGAGGCCGATGATTTTCACAGACGAGGTGGGAACGGTTTCCTGAGGGTCGCGGTTGTAAGGGATCATGGTGGAGATGGGATTTGAGATTTGAGATTTGAAATTCTTACTTCCCGAACGGCCAGAACATGCGGCCGACCTTGCCGATGAGGCCGGGCGGGCGCTCGCGCTCGGTTTCGAGGATTTGCGCATAGCGGATGAGGCCGATGGCGGTGGCGAAATGCGGATCCTTGTAGCTGGTCTGGCCGCCGCCGATTTCCGGCTGCTCGGGGCGGTAGATATCGCGGCCGAAGACGTCGAAGGCGAGGCCGTCGAAGCCGCGCATGAGGCTGGTGCCGCCGGTTAGGAAGACGCCGGCGCCGATATTCCCGACGGAGCCGTCGGGCAGGCGGGAGCGGACGAGCTTGAGCGTCTCCTCCAGGCGCTGGCGGATGATTTCATTGAGAATCCCCCGGCCGACCTCGACTTCGGCAAATCCGCGATCGTCGGTGAGCTTGGCGGTGCCGACGGATTTCACGGGATCCGCCGAGGCGTCGCCTTCAAGGATTTTCAGGCGTTCGGCCTTGGAAAAGGGCAGGCCGGTGACGAGGTGGATGTCGTTGGTGACGTGGTCCCCGCCGACCGGGATGCAGCCGGACGCGGCGATCGAGCCATTCAAATACAACGCGTAATCCGTGGTGCCGCCGCCGATGTCGATGACCAGCGCGCCGCGTTCCCGCTGCTCGCGCTCCAGCGCCATCTGCGCCGTAGCGATGGGCGAAAATACGATATCGTCCACCTCCAGCGGCATTTCGCGGACCAGCTTGATGCTGTTCTGAATGCGCGTGCCGATGCCGTGGACGACGTGGAAATCCGCCTCCACCGTCTTGCCGAACAGGCCGACCGGCGTGGTGGAATGCTCCAAGCCATCGAGCCAGTAGCTGCGGACGATCGGGTGCAGATAAACGTGGTCCTGCGGGATGTGGACCTCGCGGGCGATGGTGCGCGCCTCCTCGACGTGTTCGGGCGTGACGACCGGCTGGCCGTCGGGCAGGCGGTAGGTGCCGCGGTGGTTGACGCCCTGGATGTGCGCTCCGGTGACGGCGAGGAAAACGCTGCCGATTTCCACGTCGCTATTGTCCTCCGCCTTGGCGAGCGCGTCCTTGAGACAGGCCCGGGCGAGCGAGAAATCGTTGATTTCCCCGCGCCGGACGCCCGCGGATTTCGTGACGCCGACGCCGAGAATGCGGACAGCGCTGTCGGCCTTCACTTCGCCGACGACCATGCAGGTCTTGCTGGTGCCGATCTCGAGTCCGACGTGAATTTTCGTGCGACGTGCCATGGGGAGCGGTCCGGGAATCAGTTGCGGTTGAGGAGTGAATTGAGGTCGCGCGTGCGCCGGTCCGGCGGCTCGGCGACGGGAATCGCGCGCGGCGGCGGCTCGCCGATGAGGGTGACCGGCACGTTGCGCTCGGGAATCAAATTGATCGTCCCGATGACAACGCCCTGCCGGCTGGCGTGCTGGACGGCCAGGCGCAGGCGGCGGATCTGCCGCTCGTGGTCGCCAAGACCGAAAATCGCCTCGGTGCCGCCGCGCGTGACGAGCAGCAGCGACCAGCCATTTGCCTGCCGGACGGACTCGATCCAATGGATGGAATCCTCGTCGGCGGCGCTGGCGGAATCCAGCAGGCGGAAGCAATGCGCCAGCTCCGGCGCGTCGATTTTCCGGCCGGCGACGACCGGTTTGGTGCCTGCGGAAAGCTCGATGACCGGCAACTTCATCGCGTCCTCAAGCTGGCGCGGCGGACACGGGTAGGGAAATCCGGCGGGATCCACGAGCATGCCGCCGGTCCGCCGGATGCCCGCGGTGGCGCCCTCGCGGGAAATCCAGGCCCGGGGAGCGCGCGCCACGACGCGGATGAAAAGCGTGCCAGGCAGGTGGCGCTCGGCGCGCGCGTCGGAAATCCCGGGCAATGCCTTTAGCTTGCCGGCCACATCGTCGAGGTCGATTTCGAAGACGCTGGCGCGCAAATCGAGGCCCACGGCGCGGGCGACGCCGGTTTCGTCGATGATTTGGTTCGGGTTCAGATCGATGGCCTGGAGGCGGAAATCCGGATTTTCGTAGAACGCCCGCTGGATTCCCAACCAAACGCCCCAGCCCAAGCCGCCGAGCAGGGCCGCGATGCAGGCGAGCCGCGTCAAGGTTCCGAGCACGCGGAGAAACCCGAACCAGGCGATGCGCGGGGTAACGACGCGGACTTCCAGCACTTTCGCGCGGTGACGGCGGCGGGTTTTGGAGGTGTGGCGCTTGAGCATGGTTACGAGCGAAGTTCGAGGGAGAGAGTGGCGATGGTCGCGCAGAGATCCGCGAAGGAAATCCCGTCCGCGGCGGCGGCCTTCGGCAGCAAGCTGGTTTCGGTCATGCCCGGTAGGGTGTTGGCTTCCAACACGAAAGGACGATTTTGGGAATCCAGCAGAACATCGACGCGGGAGTAAATTTCGATGCCCAGCGAAGCGTGTGCGGCGAGCGCGGCCTCCTGCACGCGGCGGGTCGTTTCCTCGTCCAGCACGGCAGGGCAGACATACTGGCTGCCCTCCGAGCCGCTAAGCCACGGGTACTTGCTCGCCATGTCATACACGCCGGCGGGCGGGGAAATGTGGACGATGGGCAGCGCCATCCCGTTCAAAATCGCGACCGTCAGCTCCGGTCCCTCAATGAATTCCTCGATCAGCACCTCGCCGTATTTCACCGCGTCCGCCAAAGCCTTTTCCGCGTCTTCAGGAGTGCGGACGATGTGGACGCCGACGCTCGATCCCTCGCGCAACGGCTTGAGCACGAATGGCGCGGGAAAGGATGGCTGGCGCGGACCGGCGGTAAGATCGAGGATTTCCGACTTCGGCGTCGGCACGCCTGCTTTGATAAATGCCTGCTTCGAAAGGTGCTTGTCGAAAGCCAGCCGGCTGCTCGCCGCACCCGCGCCGGTGTAGGCGATGCCGCGCTGGTCGAGGATTTCCTGAACTTGCCCGTCCTCGCCGAAAGTGCCGTGGATGACGTTGAAAACCAGGTCCGTGCCCGTCGGCAAAACCAGGTCAGTGCCTTGCAAATCAACGGCAACCGCGTCCAGACCGAGGTGCCGGAGCGCCTTGAGCACGGCATTTCCCGACGCCAGCGAAACCTGGCGCTCGGAACCCGGACCGCCCATCAGGACGGCGATTTTCTTGTCGGTGAGTGTGGCCATGGCGTGCGGAACGGGGGTTTAGAAGGAGGGGTCGTCTTCGCCGAGGATTTTAATCTCGGTTTCCAGCTCGAGGCCGCGGTCGTCGCGGGCCTTTTCCTGAATGAATTCAATGAGCGTGGCGATCTCCAAAGCGGAAGCGCCACCTTGGTTGACCACGAAATTCGCGTGCGTTTCGGACACCGCCGCGCTGCCGCAAAGGCTGCCTTTGAGGCCCATTTCGTCGATCAAGCGGCCGGCGGAAATCGGGCCGATGTTGCGGAAGGTGCAGCCGGCGGACGCGGCGACCGGCTGGGTTTCCTTGCGCTTGGCGCGGGAGGCGTCCCAGCGCTCCTTGATGTTCGCGGTGGTGTCGGCTTTGCCTTTGAAAACAGCCTGGAGCGCGAAATTCCGCCGCAGCTCCGCGGCGTTCCGGTATGTCGCGGTGATTTCCGACCGCTCGCGGGTCCGGATGACGCCGTCCTCGTCGAGGAACGTGACGCGGACGACTTGGTCGAACGTTTCAATGCCCATCGCGCCGGCGTTCATGCGCAGCGCGCCGCCGACATTTCCCGGGATTCCCTCCATCCACTCGAAACCGCCGATGCCGCTGCCGCCGGCGAAACTGGCCAGTTTTTTCAAGCGCACACCCGCGCCCGCAGTGACCTCGCCCCGGCCATCGACGCTGACTTCGGAGAAAACCCCGCCCGTCGGGTGGATCACCGCACCGCGGATGCCGCCGTCCCGGACCAGCAGATTCGACCCGCGGCCGACGACGCGGACGGGGATTCCGCGTTCGCGGCAGTAGTCCACGAGAAAGGCGAATCCGTAGAAACTGTGCGGCTCCAGCCAATACTGCGCCGGCCCGCCGACGAGCAGCGTGGTGTGGCGCGTCATCGGCTCGTAGAGTTTCCCGTCGATCTCGCCGGGCGGCATGAGGGCGCGCATTTCCTCGAGGATTTTCAAATCCGCGGCGATGCGCTTGCCGGCTTCGTGGACGTTGCCCGCGCCGAGGGTGATGAGCAGATCGCCGGGCAGGAGCGCGTGGCCGACGGCGTGGTGCGCGGTTTCAAATTCCTCCAGATACGTCACCGGAATGTCGCCCGCCGCGGCCATGGCGTCGGCGATCGTCTGGCCGGAAATGCCCTCGATCGGCTTCTCCGAGGCTGGATAAACGTCGGTCACGAAAACGAGGTCCGCCGCTTGGAGAACTTTGCCGAAATCCTCGGCCAGCGCCTGCGTCCGGCTGTAGCGGTGCGGCTGGAACAGGACGACAACGCGCTTGGATTTCAACGTCCGGGCCGTTTGCAGCGTCGCAGCGATCTCGGTCGGGTGGTGGCCGTAGTCGTCGATGATGCGGTAGTTCGCAGAGAGGTATTTTGTCTCGAAGCGTCGTTTCGCCCCGGCGAAATTGGCCAGTGCGCGGGCGATGTGAGGGAATTCCGCACCGCAGGCATCGGCGGTGGCGATCGCGGCCAAGGAATTGAGGATGTTGTGGTTGCCGGGAATGCCGAGCTCCATTTCGCCGAGCGGCTCGCCGTTTTTCCGCACTGTGAAGGCGGATGAGCCTTTCAAATCCCGGATGTCCGTGGCGGTGAAATCCGCGTCTTCCCAGCCGTAGGAAATGGCGTTCTCCCGCTCCGCGCAAAGCTCGTGGGCCACCGGATCTTCGGCGCAGTAAATGATTTTCCCGGTCGTCTGGTCGGCGAGCTGGGTGAAAACTTCGCGGATGTG
>JBBSUD010000002.1:0-105398 GCA_038235225.1 Verrucomicrobiales bacterium | reverse complement strand
TACGTGCTGAAATCCGCGCCGCGCGAGGACATCGTTTCCGCCGTCCGCACAGTGGGCACCGGCGGTGAGTTTTTCCCCCCCGCCATCTCGGCGAAGCTGCGCGCGCGACAAGCCCGGGCCACCCTCAGCCCGCGGGAAAACGACGTGCTCCGCTGTCTCGTCCGCGGCCTCGCGAACAAGGAAATCGCCGATTTCCTCGGCCTCGCGGAGCCAACCGTGAAAATGCACCTCGTCTCGGTATTCGAGAAACTCGGCGCCCGCGATCGCACCCAAGCCGCCATGCTCGCCGTGAAACGCGGCCTCCTTCCCGCCGGACAGTAAGCTCCCACGTATCCGATTGGACGTATTGTCGGGGGGCGGCATCTGGCGATGATGGTAACTTGCCTCCCACAAAACCCACCGCCGCATGACCCGACCTATTTTCAAATCCTCCTGCCTTTGCTTGCTGCTGAAGCTGCCGCTCGCGGCGCAAAGCCTGGTTCTGGACGGTATCGGCGTCGGCCCGGCCGTGACCGTCACTGGTGGCGGCGGTCCGTCATCGGCGTCAGTGGAGCTATTCCGCAACGGGATTTCCGCAGGCTCCACGTCCACCACTGCCGGCGGTCAGTTCAGTTTCGGCAATGTCGCCACCGCGCTCGGTGATATCTTCGAAACCGGCGCCGGGCAGGTTTGGAATTTCAATACCAACGGAAATGCCGAAGGCTGGAACGGCGGTGGCGATGCTTCGGTAGTGAGCGGCGGAATCTGGAAACAAACGGAGACCGCCAATGGCAGCGACATGACGCTCAATCTTTACGGTGACAACGTGATTAAAACCAAAGCCCGCGCCCTGGAAATCCGCATGCGCTTCCAAGGCGGCGGCTCGCGCCAAGCCAGCCTCATTCTGCAAACCGCCGGCCCGAACGGAATCGCGGGCGGTGGCGACGATGTCCAATCCTTTATCCTCAACACCGTCACCCTACAGAACCAAACCGAGTATCAAACGCTCGTGTTCGATCTCGGCGTCGATCACGCCGGAATGCCGACTTGTTGGGTTAACGGCCAAGCTCCCATCCAGCTTAGTCTCTACATCCCGAACACAAATATTGGCAATACCGTGGAGGTGGACTCCATCCGCCTCACCGAGTCGCTGCGCTGGAATTTTGATTCCAATGGAGACCTTTCCGAGTGGCAGGGAAATGCGAATACCACTCTGACAGCGACAAACGGTCTCCTGAAAATGCAAGCGGCAGCCGGCGGTTCCGTGGCGGCGTTCCGGCCATTCCGGAACATCGGTTCCAGCTATTTCACCCAACTCGAAACCCGCTTCCGCCAAGTCACCACCCAGCGGCCGAACCTGATCTCTTGGTCCTATGTCAGCAATCCCGCCGCCTACTCGGGCGGCGGATTCCAAATCAACGGCACTCCCGCGGACGGCAATTTCCAAACTCTCAACGTGGATCTAGCAGGTACCCCAACCTATGGAAATCCATGGGGAGCCGGTGATGCCGCTACCATGAATACCCCCAGCGATGCCGTCACCGTCATGTTCGCTAATGCGGCGGGAAATTTCACGGAAGTGGACTACATCCACCTGCATCCGGCCGTGCGCTATGGACCGAGTCCGCCAGTGGTCGCCACCGGCGCTCCCGTCCCCCCATCCTACTATGTCAGCTTCAGTAGCGGCAGCGACGCAGCATCCGGCCGCAGTCCCGCCACCGCGTGGAAGACTTTTACAAATCTGGACGGACTCAGCCTCGGACCGGGTTCCACCGTCTATTTGAAGCGCGGCGATGTCTGGGCTAACAGCAAACTCCGCCTCTCGGGCAAAGGCACGGTTCTGGACCCGATTTCCCTCACTGCGTACGGCGAAGGAAATCGCCCGCGCATCACCGGCATCAACCTCACCACCGAAGCTTGCATCGTCTGGGAAAATCCGTCCTGCGTGAACATCGATTCGATGGATGCCCGCGATGCCAAGGTGGGACTTTATCTCCGCTACACGGGCGGCAATTTGGATGGCACCGGCGCGATGTTCAACAATACCAATGTCGCCATCAGCCACTGCTATTTCAAGAACATGGATGAACTGTGGAGTGATGCGAATGGCGTGGTCAACGTGGTGCCTCCCTACGAATTGTCCTGGGGTTCCGGCATTTGGGTCGGCGGGAACGTTCCCTCGCCTCCCGGCGGACCATGGGCATCCGACACCACCCCTATCCTCAATAATTTGAGCGTCAAATTCTGTGGCTTCGATGAAGTGAGCACCGGTGTGGGCACGGGTTTCTACTTCCCACCGAAATTCTATGGCAGATTCACAAACTTTGTCTTCGAGGATTCATGGGTCACCGGCTGTGAAAATGGTTCCATGGCATTGTTCTTCGTGGACGGCGGCAACGCGAGCAGGGTGGACACATTTCTTGGCGGCTCCGGATTCTATAAAGATGGAACGACCGGCGGTTTTATCCAGAATCTGAAAAACTTCGTCATCGAAGACAGCGAGTTCGCGTTCAACAAAAGGAACGGCACAGGCGCCGATGGCACCGGCTTCGACTATGAGGGTGACACGAACATCGTCACCGTCAGGGATAGTGTTTTCCATGACAATGACGGCGGGGCCTTCCTCGTGAGCAGCACCGGCGGCCCGCATCTTAACTTCAATATCAGCAACAATACGATCTGGAATAACTTGCGGAATCCACTCAATGCCGCTCAAAACTACGAAATGCGGGCAAATCCCGGCAACACGGGAACTTATACCAACAATGGCATCTATCTCGGTGCGGCGAACGCCATCGGAGCAACACAAGCTCATTTTACTTCCACCCGATGGCCGGGTTACACGGGTGGGAATTTAAATCGGATCACCACTCCCTATTCTTCCGTCAGCGGTCGCCCCACCACTTGGGATTTCACCTCCACCGTCGAAGGCTGGGGTGGCACCAATCAATGGGCATCCTTTGGCCAATCCGGCGGCTCATTGGTCGGTACTTCGTCCGGCGGCGATCCTTACGTTGAAAGCGCACCTACTTGGGCAAATACCCGCGAGCGCCGGTGGGTGCTCGTCCGCATGAGCCAGACCGCGGGCACCACCGGGCAGATTTTCTTTCAAACGGAGCCGTTCCCAACATTCACGGGAGATAAATCCGTGGCATTCCCGATCATCGCGGATGGCGTGATGCGGGACTACGTTGTTTCCATGCCCCAGTCGGCCAAATACAAGGGAGTCGTCACGAAATGGCGCCTCGATCCGACCGACGCTCCGGGCTCGGAAATGGTGATCGACCACTTTGCGTCGATGCTCCAGCCCTACCTCGTTTCCGTCACTCCAGTGACGTCCGGCGTGATCGATGTTCGCTTCAATCAAGCCATGCTGCCAGATGGTGGCGTCTTCGATCCTGCGAACTATCAGCTTTCCGGCCTGGGGCAGGGGACCGCCGCGACGAATCCTTCGGCGATTACTTTGATCCCAACATCAGGCGAGCCGTTTTACCGCCTCACCTGGACCGGCCTTACCAACGGGTTGCCTGCGCAACTTACGGCCTCCAATTCAATGGATGTTCGGGGTCACGCACTTTGGAGCGGCAGCACATTTCCCATCACCACCGTGGTGGCCGCCGAAATCGACACGGATTCCGATGGAATTCCGGACGCTTGGGAATCGCTCCATGGTCTCAATCCTCTATCGGGTGCGGACGCGGCGGAAGATGCCGACGGCGACGGCCAATCCAACCTCGCCGAATACCTTGCCAACACCGATCCCAAGCTGGCTTCCTCGCGATTCCAAGTGCTCAGTCTCGAGAACGTCCCGGGCATGATCCGGCTAACATGGACATCCTCACCGGGCCTGGTTTATTATGTGGAGACATCAGCATCCCTGCTGAACGGGTCATGGACCACTCTGGATCAGAATCCCATCGTGGGCGGTTCGCTAGAAACCTCGCGTGATGTGGCAAAATCCGGGGAAAATCGTTTCTATCGGGTCCGTTCGTTCAGGCCAAACCCCTTGATCGGCACTCCATGAAATTCTTTTACGCGATTCTTATTCTACCCGCATGCCTGTTAGCGGAACCGGTCGATTACGCCCGCGAAATCCAACCGATTCTCAGCGAGCATTGTTTTCATTGCCACGGCCCGGATGAAAACACCAGCGAAGCGGAAATGCGGCTGGATTCACGGGAAGGCGCGCTCGCGAAATCGGACAAACATGCCATCGCCATCGTTTCTGGCGACCCGGATGCGAGCGAGATGATCCGCCGAGTCGTGACCACGGATCCGGACGACATCATGCCTCCGCCGGATCAGCATAAGCCCGTTAGTGCGGACCAGGTCGCACTCTTGCGGCAATGGATTAAGGAGGGCGCGCCTTATAGCACGCACTGGGCTTTCGTTCCGCCGGAGAAGCGATCGTTGCCGGGTGGGGCCGCGAATCCGATCGATGCCTGGGTCGGCCAGCGCCTGAAAAGCGAAGGTATGTCCTTTTCACCGCCCGCCCGCCCGGAAGTTCTCGCGCGGCGGATCTATTTGGATTTGATCGGCCTTCCGCCATCGCCCGCCGCGATCGATTCGTTTGTGACAGCATCGGAAACGGATGCGAAAGCGGCCGTCGCGGCGCTGGTGGACCAATTGCTGGCTAGCGACCGCTTCGGCGAGAAATGGGCGCGCCACTGGCTCGATATCGCCCGCTATTCCGACAGCAACGGTTTCGAGAAGGACCTGCCGCGCGAGCAATGGGCCTATCGGGATTGGGTGATCTCCGCGATCAACCAAGATATGCCGTATAATGAATTTCTCATCGATCAAATCGCCGGAGATATGCTTCCTAACCCCACGCAGGACCAAATCATTGCCAGCGGATTCCTCAGCAACGGCATGGTCAACGAGGAAGGGGCGATCATTCCCGAGCAATTCCGCATCGCGGGAATTGTGGATCGCATGGATGTCGTCGGCAAGGCGGCGGTCGGGCTTTCCCTGCAATGCGCCCAGTGCCACACCCACAAGTTCGACCCGATCACCCACGACGAATACTACGGCATGTTTGCGTTTCTAAATGACACCTACGAAGCGCAGTCATGGGTTTACAATAGCTCGGAGAAATCCCTGCTGAATCGCTTGCGCGGGGAAATTCAAGATTTGGAAAATGAACTCAAGGTTGCCCGTCCCAACTGGGAATCGGAGATCGAAACCTGGATCGCCACTCAGCGCGCCGAGGAAACTCCGTGGACGGTGCTGGATACCGACAAGCAGATTCTCGATGGCGGTCTGAATCATCCCGTGGAACTGCCGGATCACAGCTCGCTGATTCTCGGCCATCGCACCAATTTTGGATTGTTGATCTTCGAAGCGGAGCCGAAGACGACGGGCATCACCGGCTTGCGGCTGGAAGCCTTGCGAGACCAGGATCTTCCCTTCGGCGGCCCGGGCCGGAGCAATCGCGGAACCTTCGCAATTTCCGAAATCGGCGTGGATGTGAAACAACCCGGAAGTGAGGAATGGAAGCCGATCCAACTCGTCAATGCCTCGGCGGACTGCTCCCCAGCCGCCCGGCCCTTCACTGATTTCTTTTCCGCTACGCCGGACCGGGACAAGGATGGCAAGCGTTTGTTAGGTCCTGCTTCGTTCCTCGTCGACGGAGATGAACTAACAGGTTGGTATCCGGATCGCGGGCCGGTGTTTCGCGAAACGGATTCGGTCGCGGCAGTTCAGTTTGCGGAAAAACTGGATTTGCCCGAAGGCACCCGCATGCGCATCCGCCTGATCCAAGTGCATGGCGGCGGTAAAGATGGAATCGAGAATGCGCAGATCGGCCGCGTCCGGTTCTCGCTCTCGCAAGCGGAGCGGCCATTTGTGCCGCCAATCGACCACGCGGCGATGATGGCAATAGCGATTTCTGCTGACAAGCGGACGCCGGAGCAGCGGGCCGCTTTGTTCCGGGCATGGCGTCTTGATTCGTCAGGCGCGGTCGAAATTAACGCGAAAATCGTCGCGCTTGAAAAGCAATTGCCGGAAGCTTTAACCAGTGTTCTGCACCAGGCGGCCCGCACCGCCGCGGACCATCGGACCACGCACCTGCTAGACCGCGGCGCTTGGGATATGCCCACGCACGAAGTCCCGCCGCACGTGCCAGCGGCGCTCCACCCGATGCGGTCAAAAACGGCGACGAGGTTGGATTTCGCCCGCTGGCTGGTGGCGCCCGAATCGCCGCTGGCAGCCCGCGTGCAGGTGAACCGGGTATGGCAGGCCATTTTCGGCAATGGATTCGTCGAGTCTGCGGAAGACTTCGGCGTGCGCACGCCGCGTCCCGAATACATGGAACTCCTGGACTGGCTGGCCGTCGATTTCATGGACCGAAACTGGAGTGTGAAATCGTTGCTGAAGACCATCCTGACCAGCTCCGTCTATCAGCAGGACTCGCGGATGAGTCCGGAACTGCGTGAGAAGGATCCAGCCAACCAGTTGCTCGCCCGCGGCCCGCGCTTCCGGCTCGACGCGGAGATCCTGCGGGATCTCGCCCTCGGCGCGAGCGGCCTGATCGAAGAGAAACTCGGTGGTCCTGGAGTTTACCCGCCGGTGCCGCAAAGCGTGATCGATAACAATTTTGTGAAGCCCGAATACTGGATCGCGGCGGAAGGTGCCGAGCGCTACCGGCGTTCGATCTATCTGTTTCGCAAGCGCTCGATGCCGGACCCGGTGCTCGGCGGCTTCGATGCACCGAGCGGTGAGTTTTCCTGTGCCCGCCGCCTCCGCTCGAACAGCCCCTTGTCCGCGCTGACATCCTTGAACGAGCCGGTTTTTCTCGAAGCCGCCAGGGCGTTGGCCTTCCGGGTGCTGCGGGAATCCGGGAGCTCGGAAGAGGAAAGAATCAAATTCGCCTACCGACTTTGTATAGCACGCCATGCCCGGCCCGGGGAGTTGGAAACCTTGCGGGATTTCCTCGCCAACCAGCGGGCGCGCATCGATGCCGGGGAACTCAATGCGGCGGAAATCATCACCTCGCCGCCACCGGAGGGAATCGATGCGAATGAAGCGGCGGCGTGGGTCATCACAGCCCGGGTGATGATGAATCTCGACGAAACCCTTAACAAAAACTAACAGGCCATGAAACTGCACGAAGAACTCCGCCGCGAATCAGCGCGCTACATTTCCCGCCGATGGTTTCTCCGCGATTGCGGCGCGGGGCTCGCGGGCTTGATGCTCAATTCCCTCGGCGGATCCACCGCCCGAGCGGCGAATGGCCCCGGCACCACGACCTCCCACCTGCCGCATTTCGCGCCGAAAGCGAAACGGGTGATCTATCTATTTCAAGCCGGCGGGCCGAGCCAGTTCGAGCTGTTCGATCCCAAGCCGGAACTCGCGCGGATGGATGGCAAGCTGCCGCCCGCCGGACTACTGGACGGCTACCGCGCGGCGTTCATCAATCCGAATTCGTCATTGTTAGGGCCTAAATTCAAATTCGCGAAGCACGGCTGCGCTGGCATGGATTTCAGTGAGTTGATCCCGCACATCGCGGGCATCGCCGATGACGCCTGCTTCATCCGCTCGATGCATACCGACGCGGTGAATCACGCGCCCGCGCAAATCCTGATGAACACCGGCTCGCAGCAATTCGGCCGGCCCAGCCTCGGTGCTTGGACCCTCTATGGACTCGGCACTCTCACGGAAAATCTGCCCGGCTACGTCGTCCTTGCCAGTGCCAAAGGCACCAGCGGCGGTGCGAGCAACTATGGCTCCGGATTCCTTCCCACTTCCTTCGGTGGCGTCCCGTTTCGCGGCTCCGGCGATCCATTGCTTTATCTTTCGAATCCCCCGGGCTTCGATGTCCGGGCGCAGCGCGAGTCGCTCGATGTCCTCCGCCAGCTTAATGAAACCGGTTTTGAAAATCAGGGCGATCCCGAAACGAACGCCCGCATCCACGCCTACGAATCCGCCTTCCACCTCCAGGCCAGCGCACCGGAATTGATGGATCTCAAACAGGAACCTCAGCACATTCTCGATCTCTATGGCATCAAGGACATCAACGTTTCCAGTTATGCCAGAAACTGCCTGTTAGCCCGGCGGCTGATCGAGCGCGGGGTGCGATTCGTACAACTCTTCCACGAGGCGTGGGACCAGCATCAAGGGCTGGTAGCAGAAATGAAAAAAAACAGCTTGGAAACCGATCGCGCCAGCGCCGCGCTGGTCACCGACCTGAAACAACGCGGGCTGCTGGAAGATACGCTGGTCCTCTGGGGTGGCGAATTCGGCCGCACGCCGATGGTGCAGGGTGGAAACGACGGGCGCGATCATCACAGCCGCGCGTTCACCGTATGGCTGGCCGGCGGCGGCGTGAAGCCCGGCCACATCCACGGCGCGACCGATGATCTCGGATTCAATATCACCACCGATCCCGTCCATGTGCATGATCTCAACGCAACCCTGTTGCACCTGCTGGGCTTCGACCACGAGCGCCTGACCTATCGTTTCCAAGGCCGCGATTTCCGCCTTACCGACGTCCATGGAAAACTGGTAGAGGGCATCTTGGCTTGATGTTCTGCGTCCAGGCATCCGCTTGGAAATCTAGGTAAAAACGGTCGTCCTCCGGCCGGCATGGGCGCGATTTTGATTCTGCACGATATTTTCTCGCAGCGGAAGCGATGGTCCGGTTAGGCGGGAATCGTGCGGATTTCTCCTTTCATCCCGTTTCAAGTCGTTGTTAGCGTGCAGTCCCAGTAGATCCGTGCCGCCAACAATTTTTCCGATTTGAAACCGAATGACCCGCGAAAAAATCACTCTGTCCCAGCTCGAATCCTTCCTCTTTAAGTCCGCCGACATCCTGCGCGGGAAGATGGACGCCTCGGAGTTCAAGGAATTCATCTTCGGGATGCTCTTCCTCAAGCGCCTCTCGGATGAGTTCGAGCTGAAACGCGCCATTATCCGGAAGGACTTCACCCACCTGAGCCCGGAGCTGCTGGCCGAGTTGCTCGAAGACAAGACCACCTACGGCGAGACCTTCTTTGTCCCCGTCCGCGCCCGCTGGCACGAATCCTGGACGGATGAAAACGGCGAGGTGGTTCCGGCCATCAAGGATCTCAAGCACGACATCGGCAGCATGCTCAACAAGGCCATCGCCGCCGTGGAGGATGAAAATGACGCGCTCGCGGGCGTGCTGAAGAACAACATCGACTTCAACGCGGTGAAGGGGAAAACCAAGATCCCCGACCAGAAGTGGAAGGATCTGCTCGACCACTTCTCCCAGCCGGGCTTCACGCTGGTGAATGACAACTTCGAGTTCCCCGACCTGCTCGGCGCGGCCTACGAATACCTGATCAAGTTCTTCGCCGACAGCGCGGGGAAAAAGGGCGGCGAGTTTTACACCCCCGCCGAGGTGGTGCGCCTGCTCGTCCAGGTGGTGAAGCCCCGCGCCGGTCACGAGGTGGACGATCCCACCATGGGCTCCGGCGGTTTCCTCATCCAGAGCCACCAATACGTCGAGGAGCAGGGCGAAAACCCGAACGATCTAGCGCTCTTCGGCCAGGACTCGAATGGCACCGTCTGGTCGATCTGCGTGATGAACATGATCCTCCACAACATCACCCGCTTCACCATCGAGAATGGCGACACGCTGGAGGATCCGCTCATTCTCGACGGCGGCGTCCCGCGCAAGTTCGACCGCGTCCTCGCCAATCCACCGTTCTCGCAGAACTACAGCCGCGCCACGCTCAAGTTCCCCTCACGCTTCCGCGAGTGGTGCCCGGAGACAGGGAAAAAGGCGGATCTCATGTTCGTCCAGCACATCCTCGCCAGCCTCAAGGCGGACGGCCTCGGAGCGACCATCATGCCGCACGGCGTGCTGTTCCGGGGCGGGAAGGAAAAGCTCATCCGCGAGCTGTTCATCGAGGACGACGTCATCGAGGCCATCATCAGCCTGCCGCCCGGCCTGTTCTACGGCACCGGCATTCCCGCCTGCGTCATCGTCCTCAACAAAAACAAGCCCGACTCCCTGCGCGACCGCATCCTCTTCATCAATGCCGACCGCGAATTCGCCGAGGGCAAGAACCAGAACAAACTCCGCCCCGAGGACACCGAGAAGATCGACTTCGTCTTCACCCACAAACGCGAGCTGCCGAAATACAGCCGCCTCGTGACCAAGCAGGAGATCGTGGAAAAACACGACTTCAACCTGAACATCCGCCGCTACGTGGACAACACGCCCGACCCCGAGCCGGAGGACGTGCAGGCGCATCTCATCGGGGGAGTCCCCGTGGGGGAAGTGAACAGTGATCAGTTGGCAGTGATCAGTGGAAGATTTGGCTTGGACCTTGGCACTCTCTTCCGACCAGAGCGCGAGGGGTATCTGGCCTTTGTGGGTGTCATCGACCGGAAGGCGGCCATCAAGCCCCTGATCGAAGGAGAGGCATCGGTACAGGAAACCCTGACCCGCCATCGCGAGGCGTTGCAAACGTGGTGGGAAATCGCCCGTCATGATTTCTCCCAGCTCCGCGAGGGGCGGAAAATGCCGGAAGTCCGGCAGGAACTTCTCAGTACCCTGAAGGACCGCTTCATCCCGCTCGGCGTGTTGGACGAATTCCAGAGTGCGGGCGTGTTTGTGAACTGGTGGCAGCAGATCCGTTACGACCTGAAAACCATCATCTCCACCGGCTGGCATCACACGCTCATCCCGGACTCCTATCTCATCGCCGCCTTCTTCCAAGCGGAGGCCGATGCCATTGAGGCGCTGGAGGCATCCATCAGCGAGGCCCAGAGCGAACTCGCCGAAGCCGTCGAGGCCGGGCAGGAACTCGCCGCCTACGAACCCGAGGAAGACGAATCCATCACCGCCGCCACCATCAAGGCCGCGCTCAAGGCGCTCATCGACGACCTCAAGGACAGCTCCAGCGCGTCCGCCAAGAAGGAATTGAAAGCCCTGCAAGCGCAGGAAAGAACCATCACTCACCTCGAAAAGCGCATCAAGGAAAGCAAAGCCGGGCTCAAGACGCTGACCGACGAACTCGATCTCAAGCTCCAGCTCAAGCGCCTCGGCGATGACGATTTCAAAGCCGAGAATCAGATGCTTCTCCAACAGGTCCACGCCCGCATCTCCGACCTCTTCCAGGCCAACGGCATCACCTCCGACTCCGCCCTCTTCAGGGCCAACGGCCTGCCCCATACCAGCCCAGGGCAACGCCCTGGGTCTGACGATTCATTCACATTGAGCCCTGAAGGGGCGGCACAAAATCTTCCCAAAGCCGCGAAAAAGGAATTCACCGCTCTGCAAAAAGACGCCGCCGCCCTCACCGCCCGCCTCGCCAAGACCGATGCCTTGTTCGCCCAGGTCGGCGGCAAGCTCACCGACGACGAAGCCAAGACCCTCATTCTGAAAAAACTCCACGACCTCGCCACCCACGAACTCAACCGCTACCTCAACGCCGCCAAACGCCAGCTCATCCAATCGGTCGAGAACCTCTGGGACAAATACGCCGTCTCCAGCCGCGCGCTTGAATCCGAGCGCACCGCAACCCTTGCAGCGCTGGATGGGTTTCTGAAAGGATTGGGGTATTTGAAATGAGTGCTGAAACTGGAGCTTGGATAAATGTCACGGTGGAGGAGTGTTGTGAAATTCTCGACCGCAAACGTGTTCCTGTTAATGGAGAAGATCGTGAGAAGCGAATTGGAGAAGTCCCTTACTACGGCGCAAACGGCCTACAAGGATATATCGACGCATTTATCTTTGATGAACCGCTGATACTGATTGCGGAAGACGGTGGCCGCTTTGACGAGTATGCTACACGACCGATCGCTTATCAAATAAGTGGCAAGAGCTGGGTCAATAACCATGCTCATGTTCTAAAGGCGAAGGCGGAATTTTGTCAGGACGCAATCTTTTACAGCCTTGAGCATAAAGATATTCAATCATTCATTGTAGGAGGCACCCGCTCAAAGCTCAACCAGAGTGCTCTCAAGACGATAACGATTAGCCTTCCCGATTCCAAACCCGAGCAAACCAAGATCGCCGAGATTCTCTCGACGGTGGACCGGGCGATTGAACAGACGGAGGCCTTGATCGCCAAGCAGCAGCGCCTCAAGACCGGCCTGATGCAGGACCTCCTCACCCGCGGCATCGACGAACACGGCAACCTCCGCACTGAACAAACTCACGAATTCAAAGACTCCTCGCTCGGCAGGATTCCGGCGGAGTGGGAGGCAGGAACGCTTGGTCAGATGGCCGAGTTCCATTCGGGCTACGCTTTCAAAAATCAGGAGCTAACCGAACACGGTTGGAGGGTGGTTCGTATTTCCAACCTTCATAAGCCGGATTTTCCCTTTTGGCACTATGAAGGTCCGGTCCGAGCTAGTTGGGTGATTCGTTCTGGCGACATCTTGTTCAGTTGGGCGGGTGTCGCATCTTCGATCGATTGCGTCCGCTATGAAGGCCAAGACGCGCTTCTGAACCAGCATATCTACAATTTCAAATTCTCCAATGGTCTGCTCAAGACCTTCGTTTACCTCTTCCTCCAATATTACCTTCCGATTTTGAGGACCGAGATCGAAGGTGGAGCGGGGCAACTGCATCTCACGAAAGATAAGATCCAATCAATTCGCATCCCCAGTGTGTCCGACCTGGAAATGAAGACCATCGTTGGTGTCCTTGAAGGCGTCGAAAAGTCTCTCGCAAGTTACAATCGACAACTTTCAAAGGCCAAAGTTCTCAAAACGTCGCTGATGCAGGATCTCTTGACCGGTCGGAGGCGTGTCACCGAGTTGATTTAGACTTTTACCAGAATATCATGAATATTTCCGAATCAACATTCATTTCTTGGTCGAACGGACCATCTCAAACCGAAGCCACTAAATGCGAGAATGCAGAGACGATGGTGAGAAAGGCAATCAAGGCAAGTGCAGCGCTTCAGAATCTTGATATTTCGGTTTTCGCTCAAGGATCTTACCGCTACCGGACAAACGTCCGCCTCAATAGTGATGTGGACATTTGTATCCGGTATAATTCAACTTTTTTTGAGGAATATCCAGCAGGAACCACAAGAGAGAATTACGGAAATATCCCGGGAACCATGGATTATTCTGATTTCAAGAATCTCGTTCAGGTGGCGCTCGAAAGCTATTTTGGGAAATCCGGTGTGACGCGAGGCAACAAGGCCTTCGATATTCACGCGAACTCCTACCGGATTGATGCCGACGTCGTCCCGACGTTTGAGTATCGTTGGTATTCTGGGCAAAGGAATCCGAACGGATCCCATCATTATAATTCGGGAGTTGCATTCGATCCTGATTCGGGGATTCGAGTGATAAACTGGCCCCAGCAAAACTATGACAACGGTGTTACCCGCAATACTGCTACCGGGCGAAAATACAAGCGGACTGTCCGCGTCATGAAACGCCTCAGGGACAAAATGGCAGACGAGGGAATTGCTGCCGCCAAAGCGATGCCTTCGTTTTTTGTCGAATGTCTCGTTTGGAATGCCGACGTTGGAGTTTTCAATAACGCAACATACACGGCAATTTTGCGAGGAGTGTTCGCGGATCTTTGGGATCGCACCCGCAAGGACCAGGATTGCTGTGAGTGGGGCGAGGTAAACGAATTCAAGTATTTGTTCCGTGTGAGTCAGCCGTGGACGCGTCAGCAAGCGAATGATTTTCTGCAAGCCGCTTGGGATTACATCGGATACAAATGAAAAACCTAAAAGTCAGACCGTTCGCCTTTTTCTTCTTCGGTATTTTCGCGCTGTGCTTCGTCGCCATGGCTTTTGCCACGGGAACATCGGTGAAGGATGTCGGAAGTGCGCTCAAGCTAGCCTAAAACGTCCCGATTATCATTCTGATTTGGGCTGGCTTTGTCGGCTTTGCATGGAAATGGAAGATTTTCAAGGGTTGGCTCGTGGCCTTTCCTGACCTTGATGGAACGTGGCAGGGCTCGATTCAAACGACTTGGAAGGACGCCGATGGGAACACTCCGGGACCGATTCCTGTTATCCTCACCATCAAGCAAAGCTTTGGGCGGGTAAGCTGCGTGATGCGCACGGCCGAGATGAGCAGTTGGAGCTATCTCGCCGACTTCTGGCTCGATACGGATGAACAGATACGAAAGCTGGGTTACTCTTACACCAGTTCCCCTGGATTGACGGTGCAGGATCGGAGCGCACCGCACGACGGAACCATGGTTTTAGAGATCATCGGCGATCCAGTCACGAAGCTGAAAGGCATCTACTGGACCACCCGAAAAACCATCGGGGAGGTGATTCTCACGAAGCGTTGCGATCAGCGACTCGACGATTTTCCCAACGATCTGGGAGCGCATCCAATGGCGGGCAAGTAATTCATTTTTTTCATGAAAGCACAAGACCTCCAATTTACGCAGCTTCTCGAAGGCTCCAAACAGTTCATCATCCCGATCTTCCAACGAACTTACAGTTGGGAGCGGAGCCATTGCGAGCAACTCTGGCAGGATATTCTCCGCGTCGGTGCCAATCCGGAGCTGAACAGCCATTTCATCGGTTCCGCCGTTTACATCCCGGAGCAGGACACCAGCGCTGCAATTTCCCGCTGGCTGGTAATCGACGGGCAGCAGCGGATCACGACCATGACGCTGTTGTTGCTGAGCCTGATGCGACGGCTGAAAGCTGAGGATCTGGATGATCCAGTATCCGCCGCGCAAATCGAGGATTCGTATCTGCGCAACCGCTACGGCAAGGGTGATCTCAGCTACAAGATGCTGCTCACTAAGACGGACAAGGATACTTTGGTCGCTCTGCTGGAAGGCAAGACGCCGACGGAGCCGGTTTCGTCACGGATCGATGACAATTTCAAGTTCTTCACCGAGCAGATGGCGACCGCCGATGTGAAGACCGTCTATCAGGGAATCCAAAAGCTGATGATCGTGGATGTGCGACTCCAGCAGGGGTTGGACAATCCGCAGATGATTTTCGAGAGCATGAACTCGACCGGCAAGGCGCTAACCCAGGCTGACCTGATCCGGAACTACGTGCTCATGGGCCTACAGCACGACCTGCAAACCCGCCTTTACAACGACTACTGGCGACCGATGGAAATCGTGTTCGGAGCGGAGAACTACAACAACCAGTTCGACGAGTTCATGCGTTACTTCCTCGTCATCCAGACTGGCAACCATCGCATCCGCCGGGGTGACGTTTACAACGAGTTCAAAGCTTACTCCCGCAAGCATGCAGTTGAGGCTCTGCTGGCATCCTTAAAAAACTACGCCGTTTACTACTGTGCGATCGCTCTCGGCAAAGAGAAGGATGTGCAACTCGCCAGTGCCTTTCACGACATCCGGGAACTCCGCGCGGATGTTTGTTACCCGCTGCTGATGGAACTCTACGCAGACTTCGCGCTTCAACGTCTGAGCAAGGCGGAATTCATCGAGATCGTGCTGATGGTGGAGAGCTACGTGTTCCGCCGGGCGGTTTGCGACATCCCGACCAACTCGCTGCGTCAGACTTTTGCGACACTCAACCGGAAGTTGAAGAAGGATCGATATGTCGAGAGCGTGAAAGCCGCCTTCCTCGGTCTGCCGTCCTACCGCCGTTTCCCTGGCGACGAGGAGTTCAAGCGGCAGATGCAAGTGAGAAACCTCTACACTTTCAACCGCCGCTCTTACTGGCTCCGGCGGTTCGAGAATCACGACCGGAAGGAGCGTGTGATGGTCCAAGACTACACCATCGAACACATCATGCCGCAGAACGAGAATCTGAACGCAGAGTGGCAGGCGGATCTCGGGGAGGATTGGAAACGCATCCATGCCCAGTATCTCCACACACTCGGAAATCTTACCCTAACAGGCTACAACTCGGAATACAGTGATCATTCCTTCAAGGAGAAACGGGATACGGAAAAAGGGTTTCACCAAAGCCCGCTGTTTCTCAATACCGACCTCAGAACTTGCGCAATTTGGAACGAGGAGGCCATTCAGAAGCGATCGAATCGCCTCGCGGAGATGGCAACGAAAATATGGACCGCACCTTCTCTCGCTGCGGACATCTTGGCAACCTACCATCAAAAAGGGGTAGAAGAGTCCGAGTATTCCTTGTCCGACCATCCCTATCTCGAAGGAGGCATCACTCGCGAACTCTTCGACGCATTACGCGCGGAGGTTCTGGCGCTCGACGAGTGCGTGCGAGAGGTCGTTCTCAAGCTCTATATCGCTTTCAAGGCGGAGACAAACTTCGTGGACGTGGTCCCGCAGGCCAAGCGTCTCCGCCTCAGCCTGAACATGGATTTCACGGAGGTGGATGACCCGCGAAAGCTCTGCAAGGACGTGACCGGCGTGGGACGCTGGGGGAACGGCAATACCGAGGTGTTTCTGGAAAAACTGGAAGACCTTCCCTACATCATGGGCCTGGTCCGGCAGTCGCTTGAAAAGCAGCTGGGCGATGGAGCCGACGAACTGTAATTCCCATGACCTCCAAACTCCCCATCAACCTGGAAAACCTCCTCCGCCAGCGGCAGGTGGAAGGCGAGCGCATTGAATACAAGGCGGGTTGGAATCCGGATGCGATCCTGCGGACGCTGTGCGCCTTTGCCAACGATTTCGAAAACCTGGGTGGCGGCTATGTGGTGATCGGGCAGGATTGCGATGCTGCGGGGATGCCGGTGTTTCCACCCGTGGGCTTGGAAGAGAATCAGCTCGATAAGATCCAACAGGAGCTGCTGGGTTTCTGCAACCTGATCCAACCGCCGTATTTCCCGCTGCTGAGTGTTGAGCGTTTTGCGGAGCGAAACCTGCTCGTGCTGTGGGCACCGGGAGGACTGAGTCGACCCTACAAAGTCCCGAAATCGGTGACGGCCAAGACGAAGGAATTCCGTTACTACCTTCGCCGCTATTCCAGCACCATCGAGGTCAAGGGCGAGGATGAGCGGGAGCTGATCAGCCTAACGGCGCAAGTGCCCTACGATGATCGCGTGAACCAGAACGCCACTCCGTCCGATCTCTCTCCACGACTGATGGAGGAGTTCCTGCGCGAGGTGGGCAGTGACCTGGCGAACGAAGTAGCGGTGCTGCCGGTGGAGGCTCTGGGTCGCAAAATGAGAGTGGTGGCCGGCCCGAGTGAAGCGCCGATGCCGCAGAACGTCGGTTTGTTGTTTTTCAACGAGCACCCGGAGCACTTTTTCCCGGTCACCCAGATCGATGTGGTGTGGTTTCCGGATGGAGCGGGCGGGGATCGGTTTGAAGAGAAGATCTTCCAGGGGCCACTCGGTCGGATCACCCGCGATGCCATCAATTTCATCCAGCGGAACTACATCAAGGAAACGATCATCAAGCACTCGCAACGCGCGGAGGCAGAGCGTTTCTGGAACTTCCCCCAAGCCGCCATCGAGGAGGCGGTGGTGAATGCAATCTATCACCGATCCTACGAGATCCGCGAGCCGGTCGAAATCCGCATTTCCCGCGAAGATTTGGTCGTGCTCAGCTTCCCTGGTCCAGACCGCTCGATCCGGTTGGCGGATTTGAAGAAGGGCAAGGCGGTGTCTCGCCGTTACCGAAACCGCCGCATCGGGGAATTCCTTAAAGAACTGGATCTCACCGAAGGGCGCTCTACCGGAATTTCCAAGATCATCAAGTCCATGGCGGCGAATGGATCGCCCGCACCGGAATTCGAAACCGACGAGGAACGCAGCTATTTCCTGACACGGCTGCCGGTGCATGAGAAGGCCACCGATTGGTCTGGCCTACTACCGGAAGCTAGTTCGGAGAAAAGTTCGGAGAAAGGTTCGGAGATAAGTTCGGAGATAAGTTCGGAGATAAGTTCGGAGAAAACGCCGGGGGACAGGGCAGAACAGATCTTGGAGATGATACGACTGACCCCAACCATTACCGCCGGGGGGCTCGCCATGGAATTGGGGATTTCCAGCCGTGCAGTGGAGAAGCAAATTGCTAAACTCAAGGATTTAGGAAGGCTACAGCGCCAAGGCTCGGATCGGGACGGGACTTGGGTGGTGCCCGATTTGGCTGCCTCGAAGCAACCAGCACTGCAAATCGAGGCCAATGCCGACAAGACGGGTTCGGTGAAAACTACCCAAGAAACTTCGGTGAAAACTTCGGTCGAAACCGATCATGTCACCCCCGAAGTCACCCCGGAAGTCACCGAGCATGTCACCGAGCATGTTGGGCGTCTGCTCGCTAACTTGGATGGCGAGATGTCCCGCGCTGATCTGATGGCCGCGCTTAAAATTAAGCACCGAGTGCATTTTTCCGATACCTACCTTCGACCGGCATTGACGAGCGGTTTGGTAGAAATGACCCACCCCGACAAACCCAAGAGCGTCCTCCAGCGCTACCGCCTCACCGAAGCCGGAAATGATTGGCTAGCCAGAAATACTGCATCATGAGCACCAAGGACACACCCGCCCAAATCCGCCTCGACGAGCGCAAGCACGTCGAGGAGCCGTTGCTAAAACAGCTTGCCGGTCTGGGCTGGGAGATCATCGATCTGGATGCCAAGCAGCATCCCGGCGACAGCCATCGCGCCAATTTCACCGAAGTGGTGATGCTCCCGGTGCTGCGGGAGCAACTGAAGGTGATCAACCCGTGGCTGGAAGATGATCAGGTGGATGAGGTGGTGAAACAACTCACGGCGAATTTCCCCAGCGCCAACCTGCTTCAGAACAACCGGCATGTGTTCAACCAAATTCTGGAAAACACCAGCGTGAGTGAAAACCGCAAGACCGGTGAGAAGAGCCCGTCGGTGAAGTTCATCGACTTCAAGAACCGGGACAACAACCGCTTTATCGCCGTCTGCCAATTCAAGGTGCGTATCCTTGGCACCGAGCATCACATCATCCCGGACATCGTGCTTTTCCTCAACGGGCTGCCGGTGGTGGTGATCGAGTGCAAGTCGCCCAAGGGCAAGGATCCCATTCACGGAGCTATCGACCAACTGCTCCGCTACAGCGAGCAGCGCGGCGCGAAGGGCGAAGGCAGCGCCCCCTTGTTTTTCTACAATCAGTTCGTGGTCACGACCTGTCGGCAGGAAGCAAAATTTGGCACCATCACCACCCACAACGAAAAGCATTTCTACCGGTGGTCGGATCCATTCCCGCGCACACTGAACGATCTGGACCATGGCAGCAGCAGCCCGAACGATCAGCAGCGCCTCGTCGCCGGAATGTTGGACCGGGACAATCTGTTGGATCTGATTCGCACCTTCACGATCTTCAGCACCAACGACAAGGGGGAGATGATCAAGGTGGTGGCCCGCTATCAGCAATTCCGCGCGGTGAAGCTGGCAGTGAAACGGCTGCTGGCTGGCAAAAATCCCCGCGAACGCAGCGGCATCATCTGGCACACCCAAGGCTCTGGGAAATCACTGACGATGATGTTCATGGTGAGGGAGATGTATCGGCATCCATCACTCTCCAAATGGAAGGTGGTCTTCGTCACCGACCGCACCCAGTTGGAACAGCAGCTTTCGGAAACCAGCCAGAGCATCGGTTTCACCGTGAAGCCTGCCGACAGCATCAAGAGACTCAAGGAGCTGCTCACCAGTGATGCCTCCGATCTGGTGATGGCGATGATCCACAAATTCCGCGAGACGGATCTCACGGAGACGTTCCCTGAACTGAACACCAGCCCGAACATCCTGGTATTGACTGACGAGGCACATCGCTCGCAGTACTCACGGCTGGCAGCGAATCTGGACAAGGGCATCCCCCAGGCGACGCGCATCGGCTATACCGGCACGCCCATCGACAAGACGGAGCGGGTCTTCGGCGACTACATCGACAAATACACGATGCGCCAGTCCATCGCGGACGGTGTGACTCTGGAAATCATCTACGAAGGCCGCACCCACAATGCGGAGGTGAAGGACAAGCCGGGGATGGATGCCAAGTTCGCGGATGTTTTCAGCGACTACAACTTGCAGGAGCGGATGGAGATCCTCGGGTACGGCTCGCGGGCAGCCTATCTGGAGGCGGATTCCACCATCGAGGCAAAGGCCAGGGACATGGTGGAGCACTATCTCACCCATGTTTTCCCCAACGGCTACAAGGCTCAGATCGTGGCGACCTCCCGCGAGGCTGCGGTGCGATACAAGAAGCATGTCGATGCTGCTATCGTCGAGACAATCACCGCCTTGAAAAAGGAGAACCCGCTGAAGCTGGATGTGGCGCGACTGAAACAGCTCAAGAGCGATGTGGTGATTTCCGGCAATCACAATGACGAGCTCCATCTCACGCCTTACACGAACGCATCCAAGCACGAGGCGGCGATCAAGAGTTTCAAGCTGCACTTCGGCAAGGAAGACGATGGTGTGAACGGCGACCTGGGCATCATCATCGTGAACAACATGCTGTTGACGGGCTTCGATGCGCCGGTGGAGCAGGTGATGTATCTGGATAAGATCATTGTCGCCCATGGATTGCTCCAGGCCATCGCCCGTGTGAACCGGGTGGGTGGCGATTCCAAGGAAAAGGGCTTTGTCGTGGATTACGTCGGCATCGGCCACCACCTGAAGAAGGCGCTCGATAACTACGATGAGCGGGAGCAGAAGGAAGTGGAGGATGTTCTCAGCTTTCCCGAAGAGGAGATACGGGAACTGAAAGCCAGCCACGATGCGGTGCTGGCGCTGCTGAAAAAGCACGGCCTGACCGACCTGAATGATGCGGACGCATTTTACGACGTGTTTTACGACGAGGATCTGCGTTTCGAGTTCATGAGCCTCTTCAAGAAGTTCACCAAGAATCTGAACCTTGTCTTTCCCGCCAGGCAGGCGCTCGACTACATGGGGGATTTCCAATCTCTGGTGGCGATCAACGAAATGGCGGCAAAGCACTTCCGGGACGGCAGGCTGAGCATGAAAGGCATCCCGCCCAAGCTGCGCACGATCACCGATGCCTTTCTGGAATCCAAGGGCATCGACGTGAAGATCGAGCCGATCTCCATCCTGGACGAGGATTTCCAAAAGGAGGTCAAAAAGCATGGCCGCACCAAAACCAAGGCGGCGGAAATCGAACACGCGATCCGGCACCACCTCGAAGTGGATCTCGATGACGACCCGGAATTGCAGGCTTCGTTCGCGGAGGCGCTGAGAAAAATCTTCGAGGAATTCGCCAACAACTGGAAGAAGATCTACGAGGAGTTGGAGAAGCTCCGCCAGCGCATCGTAAACGCTGGGAAAGAGCCGACCTACGGGTTGCATCGCAAGAAGCAAATGCCGATTTATCGGATGCTGAAACGCGAGATTTTCGGAGAGGAACCCGTCGTGGATCCGAAATCATCGATGGTAGCTGAAGACACACCGCTTTACGGCATGAAGCAGGAAGAGCGAATCAGCAAGCTCGTTGCGCTGACTCAAGACATCTATGGCGAAATCGAGCGTGAGCTCAAGCTCACCGGATTCTGGGAAAGCATCCCTGCCCGGAACAAGCTCGTGGCCGATCTTCAGAAGGCGATCCTTCAGCCTGAATTCTCCAAGATGCCGGGTCTCGTAAACAAACGGAAGCACATCATTAGCCGTCTGATGGAGATCGCCGAGAAGAACCACGACACGATTCTCTACGCCAACTGATGGAGCTAAACTACCAGATTGTCCGTTCGACCAAGCGCAAGAGGCTCACGATTTCCGTGGAACGCGACCGTTCTATCGTGGTGCATGCGCCGGCGGAGGCAACCGATGAAGCGATACGCCGGGTGGTGGAATCCAAACGGCAGTGGTTGTTCGAGAAGGTGAACCACCCTCAGAAGTATCAGGATAGACCTCACCCACCTGGCAAGGAAGTGGTCAACGGCGAATCCGTTCCGTATCTTGGCCGGGATTACCCCATCGAGATTGCCGATACCGCGAGTGGTGGCGTCGAATTCTCACGCCGTTTCCTGATCCCTGCAGCTCAACAGGCAAAGCGGCAGAAGGTTTTGAAGAAGTGGTACCTCGACCGCGCGACGGAGACCATCCCGCCCCGTGTGAAGCGGCACGCCGATGAACTGGGCGTGAAATTCGGCGAGACCAAGATCGTGGACAACCGCTATCGCTGGGGTTCCTGCACCGTGAAGGACAACGTCAATTTTAACTGGAGGCTGATCAAAGCCCCGATGTTTGTGATTGATTACGTGATCGTGCATGAACTGGCACATTTGATGGAGGCGAATCATACACCGCGCTTCTGGAACATCGTGCGGGCAAAGGTCCCCTCCACAGAGAAAGCAAAGGCATGGCTAAAAGAGCATGGGCAAATTTTAGAAGAGGAAGTGTAGCGGACCAAAGGCTCGGCCATCACAGAACGCGATTACTAGAGATCAAGTTCACTCAGAGGATCTTCGAACTGATCGGCATGGAGAAACCAACTCTCGCCATCCCTTGACCAACGCCATCGCTTGGCGGGTCCGTGATGGGGGATTGCTTCCTTATTCTTGAAGGGGCCAATGCGGACCGATGCAATCGGAATCGCGCGGTCGCAGCGGAATTTCATACGATAGGATTGGTCCGGTTGTCGCTCGTAGGTGAAATCGATATGTGCTCGGGACCAGCGACCATCGGGTTCGGCGACACGCACCGGCCAATCGTGGGCCTCGATGCGCGACCAGCCGTTAGGAAGCCGGGGAATCAGGGTAAGGCCGGCGGCGGACGTGCGGTCGTCGATGCCGGGGAGGAGGCGGATCATTTTCAACATCTCCGCTTGTTGCATGAGGTTGCCCAGGTCGCCGTTGCGGAACCAATAGCGGCCTTGCGGATGGAGGATCACTCCTTCGGGAACGAGATAGGGGTGATCCCGGTGATAACAGAAAGCAGCGGCGCGTTCGACCGCACGGGTGGCGTCGCGGGTGCAATCCAGCAATAGCGCCGATTGGGCGAAGTATGCTTGTCCATAACCCATGACGCGGCCGGCATCGGGAGGCGTGATGCCGGGGCCGCGGAGTTGATTGTAAGTGTGATTCAGCCGCAGCGCTTCGCCCGGTCTATCCAAGGCGGAGAATCCCTGCAAATCGGCGTTTGCGAGCAGCGGTGCCATGCGCTTCCAGCCGTAGGCCCAGGAATCGAAGAGTGTGTCGGTATCGATATACCGGGGGGTAAGCGGGTCGTGAGGGTCGGCCGTTAGGGAGAGGCGTCCGGCGATGGCTTTTTCAAGCAGGACCGCGGACTGGTTCCACTTGTCGGCGTGGATTTCATCACCTCGCGCCGCTGCTAGATTTGCAAACGCACGTAGGGCGAGCGCGGCTTGGGAGTTCGAGTATAGGTCGCGCCCGCCACCGCCGGAAGATTCGGATTCATTGTATAACAGACCATCGAAGGCGGAGATTTCCCGGTGTTGCATTTGCCAGGGAAACCAATTTCCGGCATCGGAGAACGCTGGCCAATGCTGGTCCATCCATGCCTCATCCACGGCGGGGGAAGTAGCGAGTTGTGCCATGGCCAGCATGATCGCCGCGTGCCCATCGTTCTCGGCGCGCTGATGTTTCCGGGTGTCACTTTCACCGATCTCGGTGGCGTTGATGACGCGCTTCCAGTTAGGGCGCTTGTGACGGGGGTCGGCATCGTAGAGGTAGCGCAGGAGCGCTTCGCCGGCGGAGCGAGCTTCGCGGTCCCGTCCCAGCGCCAGGAGTTCGCGGAGTGCGGGGCCCGCGTCGCGCGACCAGCTTTGGCGGGCATATTGGCCGGGACCTTCGCGCCAGGTGCCCATTCCAATGTAGCCGCCGAAGTTCGGCGCGGTGGGGGACGAGCTGCGGAGGCGACCGTCCGGGGCGAGTTTGTTTTCGACGAGATCACGGCTGTTAGTAGCGAAGACGTGGGCGAGGACGGCGGCCGCGGGCGGGCCGGCGAATTCGAGTTGTGGATAGCCCGCCGTGGGAATGGGTGGCGCAAGGTTGGATGGGAGTTCGTCTTCGTATTGATAGAACCGTCGTGCGAGTGCTTCCGCCGGGGCGAGGTGGGTTTGCCGAATGAAAAAGGATTCATCGAGGAGGTGCAGTCCGGCCGGTGGTGGCGTGCCGACGGCGAGTCCGCTGATCGCTCCGACCTGCCAACCCGCGTTACGAAGCTTTTCGTCGATGAGTTCGATCGATTTCAACGGGACCGGCCGGACCCGGATTCCCATCAGATAGTGAAATGGCTTGGGTGAATCCGGATTTTCCAGAATGCGCAGGCTGGATTGCAGAAGTCGGGCGGCGGCCGGGTCGCTGGCAAGGGGTTCCCGGAAGGGACCGTGACTCAGGGCCCGCGATGTTAGTAGGGCCTTTTCCTCCGGCAGGCAGGGGGTGAATAGCTCGTAGGGCCAGACGTTGACGCCGAAGAGTATGGGGATTTGTTCGAGGGTGTCGTCGCCATAGCGCACTACCACGCGGCCGAGGCGGTCGCCGATGAAGATGCGTCCTTCGAAGGCATTTGCCGGCTCGGCCATGCCCCAGCGATCACTGGCCTCGGGCGCTGCGGTGGTCATGCCTGCGATTACCACGGCGCTCAAAGTGACATTCGTCAGATAGATGCCGGGAACGAGATTTCGCGGAGAGTCGGATTTCCGAAATTGAATGTCATGCAGCGAGATCCCGGCTCCGGCGTCGGGTTGCAATGGGATGCCGAGGACTTCGGCTGACACCTGAGTCAGCAGGGAAATGGCCGTCAGCAGAAACGCGGGAATGACGTGGCGCGGCATGCGGTTAGTTCGATTTGGGGAAATCCGGTTCATAGTCCGATTCCCGGATCCACCCGGCGGTCGGCCGCTCGCCGCGCAGGTAGCGTTCGTGATAATTTCGCAGCGATTCGACGGCGTAGGGAAAGCGATCGAAAATCACGCCTCGGCCGTTCATTCTGGGATCGTCCTGAGCGGCGAGGGACTCGAACAGCCTTTGCCGAAGCTCGGCGGAAACGGGATTCGCCGCGAGGTTTTCGAGGCAATCGGGATCTTGGGCGATGTTGTAGAGTTCGTCCGCGCCGCGCTTGCCGAAACAGATTTCCCAGAAGCGCGGGCTGCCGGTGGTTCGGCTTTGCAAAACCGCGGTCTTGGTCGGACTGCCATCGCAATCCATGTAGCCGGTTTCCGGATTTCCGGCGGGCCAGCGATCCGGTTGGAAATTGTGTAGATAGAGCCAGTGGTCGCGGATGATGCCACGGACGGGATAGCCCTGATCGTGCGGACGGCCGACGTCGTTGCGCTCGCGGCCGAGGAGAACGTGATCCCGCGGCGGCCTGGTAGGATTTCCCGCGAAGAGATCGGTAAGGCTGCGGCCGGTGACGGGAGCCATTTCGCAATCACCGGGCTTCAGTCCGGCCAGCTCGAGAATGGTCGGTGCGAGATCGATCAGGCTGACGAGCGCGTCCACTTTTCTGCCGGATTTCGCAATCCCGCGGGGCCAGCTTGCCGCGAGCGGGATATGGTTCGCGTGTTCGTAGGTCTGCCCTTTGGCGGCGGGAAATGGCATGCCGTTATCGGAAGTAACGATCACCAGCGTGTTCGCCAGTTGCCCGGATTTCGCCAGCAGGTCGAGCATGCGTCCGAGGTGGCGGTCGAAATGTTCGACCTCGAATCCGTAGTCGAGCATGTCGCCCCGCACGATTTCGTTGTCCGGCCAGCAACCCGGAACGCGGTCGATATCCGTCGTTTTCCTGCCGCCTCCGGTCTGCCCGGAACCGGCCTCATAATCCCGGTGGGGCTCGAAGGATCCATACCAGAAGCACCACGGTCGGCCGGGGGGCGCGGCTTTGATGAAATCCGCGAAATTCGCCGCGTAGTCGTTCGGGAGAATGCCGGTGGTGGGCGGCTTCAAGGTGTGTTTACCAAACGGAGCGCCCGTCATGAGCCGCGGCCGGCCGGCGGCATCGAGTGCGATGCCGGGAGCCCAGCCTTTCCCAGTCATGCCTACGAAATATCCGCCTTTCCCCAGTGCTTCCGGGTAGGTCCCGAACTCCGGGGGGAAGATGCAGTTGTGATTCGCCGCCGCGCCGAGCTGCCACGGGTTTCGCCCCGTCAGCATCGCCGCGCGGGAGGGCGAGCACTTCGCATCCGGCGTGTAGGCGCGCTTGAAAAGAATGCCGTCCCGGGCGACGCGGTCGAAGGCGGGCGTGCTCACCCACCGGCAACCTTCCGCGCCGGAGTGGCCGGCGGACCAGTCGTCCGCCACGGCGATCAGGATGTTAGGCCGGACGTCCGTAGCCGGTGATTCCCCCGCGCGCGCCGGACCGCTGAAAGCCACCGCTGCAAGGAAGGCGGGCAGGAGGAAATTCATGGCAGAGCGTCCGCCGGTTTCACCATCACCGCCACTTTTCGATAAAATCCGCCCGGCTTGCCAACGCACAAAATCACGACGCCATTCTTCGCGGACGATAAATCCAGCGCCACCGCCAGCAGCCGGGAGCCGCCGGGTGAAATCCAAACGAGCGGCGTGGGATCGCTTTTCGAGCCTTCCATCCACGCCGACGCGAGCGTGGATTCCGATGCCGCGCCGATCACTTCCACGATGCAAATTTGGCCGGGACCCGGCTTCAGCGGCAGCGGCGGGAGGCCCGTCGCGACGTCCGCCGAGCGGTTGCGCAGGACGATGGTCGCTTTTGGTTTGCCATCGGCGGCCTTCGCCACCGCGGCGCGCAGGGCGAGCAATTCCCCGCTGGCGAGGGATGCCGGAGGGTCCTCCTGGCGGTCTAGCCAGTTTGAGAAAATCGCCGGCGCGAGCGATTTCCACTCATCCGGCGCGAGTATCTGGAGCAATTGCAGCAAGGCTTCCGGCTCGGACCGGTCGAACGGCCGGGGCACCCGCGGACCCGCGGCGACGGGTGTGCCGGCTTGGATTTCGCGCAGGCGGCGGACGAATCGCGCGGCCAGCCAGGTGCCAGTGTAGGGCGTGCTTTCGGGAAGAAGTTCCTGCGGGTGGGGATACCACGACTGCACGACGAAGCGGTCCGGCTTGCCGCCAACTGCCAGATAGGCGTCGAGGTATTTCAGCGAATCGTCGGCGAAGGCCTTAGCCGAAGTGTAGCCCGCCTCGGAATTGGCCGTCAGTTGGAAGCGCACCCCCTTGTCGCGGGCGTAGTGCTCCAGTTCGAGGATGCGTCCCGGCCAGTCCACGGTCGCGGCGATGGCATCGGACGGCGGTTCGGCGAAATAGCGCCACGGGAAATCTCCTTGGATGGCATCGATGCGCAGGTCGTTTCTCGCGAGGGTCGAGAACAGGATTTCCATCGCGGCATGCGCGTCGCCCCAGTTCATCGGGGTCATGCGGCCCGGCGCCACGGAGAACGCCGGCGCGCCCTTCCATCCCCAGTTGGGGAAATTCAGGATGACCACGAATTTCACGGCGGGAAATTTCGCCCGCATCACGCGCATGTAGGCGGTGACCTCACGCGACGCCGATTCGTAGTCCGGCATGCCTTGCAAGATCTGGCCGGGACTGTCCTGGCCCGGCACCGTTAGACGGCGTATCGGGTCGTCGAGCACCAGATAGTCCGGCGTCTGTCCGGCTTGCCACCACGAACGCATCTTGGCGATTTCAACCCGGGCCGTGCGCTCGCCGACGCCTGCGGAAATGACAGCGGGCGAGGCGGAGGCGATCACATCCGATGCCGGATCTTCAAGCGTCCTCAGCGTTTCCGAGTGGTCGAAATAGCCGCATTCCACGCCGATGTGGATGCCCTCCCGGTGCAGCTTCGCTGCGGCGGCGGCGGCTTTTGCGGGAGCGATGCTGAGCCGCATCGGCCGCTTCATCGGCCATAGCGTGTTGATCGCGAAAAATGCGGTATCCAGCCCGCTCCGGGTTTCCGGCCAATCCGCATCGGCCGCCGTGGCCAGCATGCCGAGTTGGAAATGATTCAGCCAGATCTTCGGCGGTTCGCCCGCCACCGTGGCTTGCGCCATCGGTAGCAGACCGAGGATCAGAGCTGCAAACAGGCGCGATTTCCGAAAACTCATGGAAGCAGCGAGATCCGGACGAACACCTTCGCCCGGGTGGCGGGACCGAACGCGGTATCCAATTGCGAATCGGAAATCGAGAAGGATGCGGGACCAGGGGAGGCGATGGACAAGGTTTCCATGACTTGCCAAGGAGATTGCAGATTCAGGCTAGCTTCAACTCGATAGGTGCCGGCGCGGATTGCCTGGAACGTGCCGGAGAATGCCATTTCCGGGCCGGCGGAACCGATCTGCGTGATTTTGAAACCTGCCGTATTCTCCGGCAGCGGGACGATGTTTCCGAACAACAGCCCCTCGCCCGCGCCCCACAAATCGGTGATGTCCGGCGCTGATTCCACCAGCGCGCTGAAGCCGCTACCATCATTGTAGTAGCCGTAAAGAGTTTGCAGGCCCGGAGTGTTGTTGGGCGGCGGCGATTGGCTGGTATCGCGGGCGACGACCAGATCGTCCTTACCGTCGCCGTTGATGTCCGAGACATAAATGGCGTCCCCGGCGACGCCCAAGGGAATCGGGCTGTAGTCGGCCATTCCATCGCCGAAATTGCCGGCTACGCTCAAGTCGATGAATACCTGCCGCGTCGAGACGCGATAAATCATCCGGTCCGCGACGCCGTCTCCATTGAAATCTCCCAGATAACCCAAATCACCCAGAGCGAGGTCGCCGAAAACGTTCCAGCCGGTGAAATTCGCATTGGCGCCCTGGTCTTTGGAAATGCCAGCGATTCCGGCCGATTTATACATTCCCCAAGTTAGTTGCCCGGCGGCGCCGCCAACCTTGCTGCCATCCACCGTCACTCCGGAATCGTCGATCTTGTCTTTATCCAGATCTCCGAAGATGAGTTTCGTATCCGCCGCGCTCAGCAGCAGAAACGGAACTTGGAGATCCCCGGCGGGCGGATTGAAATTGGTGCTCGTGGCAAATCCGTCGGGCGGCGCGGTCGTATAGGAAGCGATGACTTGGGAGGGATTCGTGCCGCCGTTGTTGGCGGTCTGGCGCATAACCTTGTCGCTCAAGCCGTCGCCATTGAGGTCGGCTAGATATGCGTCCGTGATGCCGGCGAACCCGAAGCGGGCGATCTGTGGAATGTCCAAATTAATCTGCCAATCAGTCGCCGTCCGGTAGGTCGGATACCACACCGGCTGGTTCTGTTCCGGCGGCACCAGCCGATAGCCGATGATGATTTCCGGCACGGGTACGGACGGTGCCGGATCGACCGCGGTGATCGTGGAGCTGCCGCCGTTTGGCGCTGTGAATGGCGTGCTGTCGCCGCTGATAATGAACTCCGTCAGGGGCGGGGACGCGAAATCGCTTTCAAAGGAAATGCCGCTGGCAGCGCGGAAAATCCGCTGGCCGACGGTTGCTCCGGTGCCGGCGTTACCGTTGTTCCCATTGATGTGGGTGATCTTGGAACCGTCCCCCAGCAATACCCGCGTGTTATTGGTCGGGGTGTTGTTGCCGTTGATCGAATTGTTCACTCCGAAGAGTCTCAGCTCGCTGCGGTTCGTGAGGTTGAGCATCACGTCGTTCGCCACCGAGTTTACCGTCAGAGTGGTTTTATTAAGCTGGATTGATGCATCCGTAGCGGCGTTCTGAACCCCTTGGATTGTGAAGCCGGTGAAATCCAAAGTGCTGTTCGTCACCGTCATGTTGAATCCCGTGCCGAGCAGAAGATTCTGCGCGGCGGTCGCGCTGCTGTTCGAGAACAAGATATCGCCCTCGTAGGCGGTCGCCGGATCGCCGTCGGGATCCGGGCCGATTTCGTCGGACCAGTTGAATGGGTCGAAAAAGTCTCCGCCCGCTTCACCGATCCATTGGATGGGGACGGCGGATGCGGTGGCAAGACAGGTGAACGAGAAGCAGGCGAGATGGAATTTGGATTTCATGGTCGGCTCTATGGGTTTGGTTTTCCGGCGATCAGCGGCGGCGGCGTAGCAGGCCCAGCAGGCCAATGCTGCCAAGCAACGCGGCGGTTGGCTCGGGGACCGAAAATACCTGAAGGTTGTCGAAGCTATGCTCGGCCGCCAGAAACCCGACGGTGTTGGCGCTGCCTTCCATCGTCATGAAATTTTCGGTGTAGCCGGTTCCCAACTTGGTGAAGGGAGCGCCCACCGCGGTGCCGTTGACGCTGACGTTGATCGTGGTTCCGCCGCCCACGCCATCCCATGGATTGCCATCGACGGGATCGGTGATGAAGAGTTCCACAGTCATCGCGCCGAATCCTGCAGGATTGGCGATCACGTTCTGTAGCAAATTCGCTCCGTCATAGAACTGAATGAAGCTCCCGAACTGGCCCGCGCCGAAGCGGTCTTCCACAAACCGCACGCTGAAGCCGGCGGCGGCGGTGCCGGATTCCGCCCGACCGTTGAAGCCATTGCTGCCAAGCGACCCGACCGTAAATGAAGCTTGCGAATAGGAATCGGTGCCGGCTCCCGGCGAGTTGCTGAAGACATCAAGGGTGAAGGAAACCCGCGTGGCGACGGCATTTCCGAGTGTGTCGAGGTTGTTGAAGTTATAGAACGGCGACAAGGTGGCGATGCCTTGGGTATTTGTCGCGTTGATTGGCACGGCCGCATCGCCGGTCAGCACAAGCTGGCCGTTTCTGATTTGGTCGTGATAGTCGCCAGCCTGGTTCGGAGTGTAGGTCGGCGTCAGAACGCCGATGCCGGAAGTCTGGGTGCCGGCGGGGACGTTCGAGTTCGCGCCAAACGTCTGGCGCGGGGAAGGCGCACCGCGCTCGAACCTGCTGTCGAGCGAGTCCGCGGTGGTGTTGTAGGTGTCCTGGAAAATCAACGCGGCCTGTCCTTGCGAAATTAGGAACACAGGCAGCGAGGCGACCGCGGGAAGAAGCGTTTTGATGGATTGCATACCATGCAACTGTGGCGGATGCCCGCGCTGGCGGCTATAATGAGCATCCACCATTTGGTAGCGTGGGAGCACCGCACGGACCCATCCCAACGGATGATTGGGTTGTCGCTGGAATCGCCAACTTGCTGACAGACTGAAGATTGCGCGAGATTTCCGAGAGCTGCGGAGGATTGTTCGAGATTCGTCAGCCGGGACCCGGAGGAAAGTTACCCTTTGCAAAATCGGTTCCACCCAAGCTTTGATTCGCCCGACCCATCCATGATGAATTGCAAATCCAAACGGCTGACCTGCGATCGCGCGGCACACATCGTTTTTCTCACGGGCATCTGGATGATCCAATCCGCGGCCGCCGGGGAAATGTTGAATGCCGCGGATTTCGGCCTCGGCGATTTGAAAGCCGGCGCGGATGCGACTCCGGCCCTAAGGCGGGCGATGGAAGCCTGCCGGGAACAAAAATCCGAGGGCCTGACAATCCCCGCCGGCGAATGGCAACTATTCCCGGATTACGCTTTCGAGCAGAATCTGGCGGTGGCCAACAATGACTCCGGCATCAAGCGGGTGATTTTTCCCATCGATGGCTTCGACGGCTTCACGCTGGCGGCGGAAGGCGCGCATTTCGTTTGTCACGGGTCGCTGGTGCCGATCAGCGCCGAGAATACGAAGAATCTAACGCTGAAAGGTTTCAGCATCGACTGGGCGCGGCCCTTCAGTCTGCAAGGGACGGTGGAAGCGGTGCATCCGGATCTGAAAGCCTTCGATCTCAAGCTGCATCCCGAAGTGTGTTACGAGATGCGCGGGGAGCGGCTGATTTTCCGCGAGAAACCGAGTCCATCAGCAAATACTTGGAAGGAATGGGCACCACCTGTCACGGCGACGATCGCGTGGGAGCACAACCTGCAATGGAACATGTGGTTCCAGGGAGGCACCCGCCACCCGGTGCCCGGCGAGCACCTGCTGGGACTGGAACCGGATCCGCGCGTCGCCGAGTTGGGGCCGCACCTGATTCGCATTTTCGACGCCGTCAAGGTCATGCCCGATCCCGGCATGGTGCTGGTGGTGAGCGGAATGAAAGACCCGAACCGGACCTCGCCGGCAATCCGGATTTCCGGTTGCTCCAATGTCGCGCTCGAGGATGTGGCCATCCACCACGCTGGCGGCATGGGGCTGATCGCCCAGCGCTCTGAGGATTTCACATTGCGGCGGTTCAAGGTGACGCTGCCGGAAGGGAAGGACCGCTACGTGACGACCACCGCGGATGCCACCCATTTCAACGGTTGCCAAGGCAGAATTCTCATCGAGGACTGTCTGTTCGAAAACATGTTGGACGATGCCACCAATGTTCACGGCTGTTTCGTCAGGATCGAGAAAACAACGGCAAACAACACGCTCGTCTGCCAGCGGGTCCACAGCCAGCAACGTGGACTGGTGGTCATGGATGCCGGTGACGTCGTCCGATTTGTGACCAGCGCCGATCTCCAAGGTTATGCCGATGCCAAAGTGGTCTCCACTCGCGAGCTGAATTCCGACCGTTTCGAGGTGACGCTCGACCATTTGCCGGAAGGAGGCGTGCGAGATGGCTCCGGACTCTACAATCTCTCTTGGCAGGCCGACCTAACCTTTCGCAACAGCGTTGTCCGCAACAATCGCGCGCGAACCATGCTGATCGCCACCTCGGGCAAGGTGCTGGTTGAGGGCAACACCTTCGAGCACTCCTCGATGGCCGGCATCCAGATGGAAGGCGACAACGGCTTCTGGTGGGAATCCGGTCCCACGCGCGACGCCGTGATTCGCGGAAACACCTTCCGCAACAACGCCGGGCCGGTCCTACGGATGTCTGCGGAAGTCGATGCGAAACGGTTCCCGGACGCGCTCTATCACGGAGGTATCGTGTTCGAGGACAATCTCATCGAGACCTATCATGGGAAAATTGTCGAAGGTCAGGCGATTGACGGACTAATCATCCGTAACAACCGGATCCGCATGACCGATTTCGCCGAGCCCTATCAGCCTGACCTCGCATCATTTGCATTCAATTCGGGACGAAACATCGTGCTGGAAGGCAATCGCTTCGAGGGCAACGAGCAAGTCCGAGAACTTGACGTAGAAGCCGGAACGGCGGCGTCCAAGCCTACCATGATAGACAACCAAGGAATCGTTCTAAAACCATGAAATCGCTGTCAGTTCTCCTGTTCTCTTTCTGTTTAGCTGCCGCGCAGGAAGTCCCGCGGATCACCGCAGGTCAGCTTGCGCACAAGAGCGTCCGCGTGGCCGCCGTGCAAATCACCGGTCCTTGGCAATGGAGGGTGCCGCCAACCGCCGCCACAGATCCCGCCACCGCCATCGTTCCCTACATCGACCGGGCCGGAAAGGATAAGGCAGACCTGGTGGTGTTTCCCGAACTTTATCTAGGGATGTTCCGAGTGCCCAGCCCGCAGACCGACGCAATCGCCGCCGCCGCCAAGCGCAATCATTTGTATGTCATGGTTGGTTGCTTCGAGGTGACCGACGACCAGGGCAACTATGGAAACTCCACGTTGATTTTTGATCGTGAGGGGGAAATTGTTGGACGATATTTCAAAGCCTATCAAGCCGTGGGAGGCGCGCCGTATTCGTGGCCTCCGGTGGCGGACGATCCGGAGTGGATGATGACTCCAGGGGAGGATTGCCCGGTCTTCGATCTCGACTTCGGCAAGGTAGGCGTGCTCACCTGTTATGATGGCTATTTCCCTGAAATGTTCCGACTGCTCAGCCTCAAGGGCGCGGAAATCATTGTCTGGCCGAATGCCCGTCAAGGGACGGTGGAGGACTACATCGTCCGGGCCAACGTGCATCAGAACTATGTCCACATGGTCACATCGAACAAAGCGGTGGGCACCGGGACGATGATTGCCGAGTGGCCGCAGGGGGTGAAACAGCAGCTCACCGAAGCGAAAGAAGGCTACATCGTTGCCGATCTCAACATGGAACAACTCCGAAACTCCCGCGTCCATGCGCGGGAATTCCGGCAACGGCGTGCTCCGATGTTCAAGGAACTTTCGAAGGATTGGAACGTCGCCGAAATCTACGGAGTGAATGAAGCGGACGTGGTGGTGCCGCCTCCGTCGCAGTCTTCAAAGACGAAACTGTCGCAAGGACTCGGTATCGTCACGAAACCCTAGAGCTCTTCATGAAGACAATTCTTTTGCTAGCACTCGCCGGCGTGCTGTGGGCGAGTTCTGTAGCAGCGCATCCCGGCCATTCACACGATGGCACCGGGGTTCATCCGCTCGAAATTCCCATGGTGGAGCGGGTGGATGCGCAACCTTTGTTGCTGCAATGCCAGCGACTGGCGGAAGCACTCGCAAGCATCGGCACGCCGCTGTCCCCGGAGACTGTGGCCGCTCTCGGGAAATTGGGCGAACTCAAGGAAGATGCCACGATCACGCGCCAGGTGCAGGAACTGCTGGACCCACAATGCATCGCGGCATTCGAGATCGGTGCGGACGGCAAGTGCATAGCAACTCCAGCCCTCAACGGCATCGAACTGGAGGAAAACGGATGGCGCACGGTTCTGGTAAAGGTAATCAACAAAGCGGGTGTCGCTTCGCGGCTGCGAATTGGCAGTCCCGCCGCCCGCCCGCTCCCGCGCGCCCCACTGGACGAAGTCCCTGGGCGGTGGATGGATCTATCTGTTTTCGACGGCAGGCCGATGGCAGGGGAACTTAGCGGGTTGGAGTTAGAATATCGGGTGATCCAGCTTTCAGCGATCGGCGAGGGTGAGAAGAAGGGTGAAATCGAGTTCAACATCGGCGGGCTTCCTGGAGCGACGTCGGGCATCATCCGCGAATGGCGATTTGCAAAAGACACTGGCGGTTGGGAAAAGCCGAATTGCGGGACTGTCGAGGCGAAGGACAGTTCACTGCACTTCACCTCCACCGGCGAGGATCCCTTTTTCTCCGCTCCGGTATCGGCCCGCGGCGGACGGATGGTTCTGCGGTTTTTCGCCCAATCCGACGCCGGCGGCATGGGCCAGTTGTATTGGATGTCGCCGGACCAGCCAGCTCCGGACGCGGTGCGCCAGGTAGCTTTCCAGATGCAATCGGGCGCGGCGCAACTTTACGAAGTCGAGTTCGAGAGCGACGGCGAAATCGCCGGTCTTCGACTCGATCCGGGAATGGCACCGGGAAACATTCGGATCGACTGGATGGATTTGGAATATGCGAAAGGCGAAAGCGCGGATTGGTCGCCGGTGTCGCTGACTTTCAAAATTCTTCCTAGCACCCCGGTGACCTTCGATGTGAAGGATGCGGACGGTTCGTCTTGCATGGCTGCATTTGAAATCCGAGACGAGAAGGGGCGGGTCTATCCGGCACAGTCAAAGCGGCTTACCCCGGATTTCTTTTTTCAAAGCCAGATCTATCGCGAATCCGGTGAGGTCCTCGACCTCTCGCCGGGGACGTATTCGGTGAAATGCTCCCACGGGCCGGAAAGCATTCCTGAAACGAAGACCCTTGTTGTGGGGCATGAGCCAGTTGTGTTTAGCTATCAGGTGAAACGTTGGATCGATACCCAGAAGCTCGGCTACTGGAGTGGCGACCATCACATCCACGCGGCGGGCTGCCTCCATTATGATAACCCGACCCAAGGTGTGATGCCTCAAGACATGCTGCGCCATATCATGGGCGAGGACGTAAAGGTCGGCTGCTGCCTCACTTGGGGACCGTGCTTTGATTTCCAGAAGCAGTTCTTTTCCGGTAAACCGGACGACGTGAGCCGTTACCCCTATCTTCTCCGCTACGATGTCGAGGTTAGTGGTTTCGGTTCCCAATTTTCCGGGCACCTCAACCTTCTCAAATTGAAGAAACAAATCCCTCCCGGCGGGGAATCGGACACGCATTGGCCCACTCTTGGCTTAAACACCTTGCGTTGGGCGAAGAGCCAAGGTGCGGTCACTGGCACTGCCCACAGCGCCGGCGGACTCATGACCAGCGTCGGTCGCACGTCGGGGACGGATGGACCCAACGGCCTGCCAAATTATGACATTCCGGCCTTTGACGGTATTGGAGCGATGGGATACATCGTCGATGTCACCCACAAGGTTCCCGGCGAGAATGGCGAGGAAGTGAATGCCATCGATTTTTACGCCACCATGAATACGCCGCGCAAGCAGGAGTTGAACCTTTGGTATCACACGCTGAACTGCGGAATGGACATCGTCGCCAGCGGCGAAACGGATTTTCCCTGCATGAGCGGCGAACGTGTCGGCATCGGCCGCGTTTATGTGAAACTGCCGGAGAAGTTAAACTATGACGATTGGGTGGAGGCCCTGCGCGCGGGGAGAAGTTATGTGAGTGACGGCACCGGCCATCTGATGGATTTCGAACAACTGCCGGATGGATCGTTCGCGGTCAACGCGGCATTGAGGAATCCCAGCGTGGCAACGCAAGAAGTTGAGTTGATTGTGAACGGTCTGCCAGTCGCCAGTCGGATGGTGCCGTCCGATGGGACGTTGACCCGAGTGGTTTTCCCCAAGCCAGAGATCAACCGCAGCAGTTGGGTGGCGATCCGGCAATTTCCCAGCGCCCACACGAACCCGATCAAGGTCATTGTGGATGGCAAACCCATCCGTGCCAGCAAGCAAAGCGCCGCATGGTGCCTCGCCGCCGTGGAACAATGCTGGAAGCAGAAGAGTCCCAGCTACGCTCCGGCCGAGATGGCGGATGCGAAGGCGGCCTACGATCACGCCCGGACGACCTACCGGCATATCATGGCGGAAGCGGCAGGTGACTGAAAACGCCCCGGATCCGCGCGGCGGCGATGGGCGAAAACCCATCCCATTGGACGTCTGGACGATTTTTCGCGTCCGCCGCAGCATGAGGAAGTCGAGAACGTCAGATTGCCCCGCCAAACCGGGCATCTGCCGCCGCTCGATTTCCTGCCCGTCATGTCCTCGATATTTCCACGGTTTTTGTTCCCGCTGCTGGCCGCCATGGTTTTCGGGCACGCGGGCGCGGCGCCGTTGGTCGTGGTAACCATTTCGCCCGAATCGCGGGTGAAAGCAGCGGAAGGCGGCGCAACGCAGGAACTGGTGCAAGGCGAGTGGCGCGACTTTGAAATCGTGATCGATAACTCCGCGGGTATCACTTCCGCACTGCGGATTGAAAGCGCGAATGTCATTTCAGCGGCTACCGCAGACCAATCGCGCGAACGTTGGTTACACCTCGAAATGCTGCCGCCCGGGCTGTTGACAGGCAAATCCCACGAGACCCGGAAGCTGCGCCTAATGACCGGAGAGCGCGGCATCCGTTCCGCCGTTCTTAATGTGAACGCTGGCCAAGGCACTCAGGATCTCGGGTTCCGCAGCGACGTTCTGCTCAATTTCAAAATTGCGGCCGGCCAAGAGCTGACGCGCATTCGCGGCCGGATCCTAGACGCGGAAACCAAATCGCCGATGCCAGCCCGCATGGAAATCCGTAACGCGGACGGTGACTGGTTTTTCCCAACCAGCGAGGGCGGGTCGGCGGTCCGCTACGAGAAACGGAATTTGAAAAACCCTCTCAGCGTGGAAAACCATGCGACATTGGATTCCCACCCATGGCAGGCCGATCTCCCGCCGGGCCGCTATATAATCACTGTCGAGCGCGGCAAGGAGTGGATTCCGCTCGTTCGCGAAATCACGGTGACGGGCGAGCCGCTCGATCTCGAACTGCCACTAAAGCGTTGGGTGAATATGGCCTCGGAAGGCTGGTTCAGCGGCGAAACCCACGTTCACCGGAAGCTCGCCGAGCTGCCGAATGTCATGCTGGCGGAAGACCTCAATGTTGCATTCCCGCTAACTTATTGGTGTCTCGATGGGACCGAGGTTCCCTTTCATTATGACAAGGGGGCGAACCCGGACCGAGCGGCCACGCTGATTTCCGTCGATACGAATCATGTGATCTGGCCATGCAATACCGAGTGGGAAATTTTCGGGATCGGCGGTCCCACGCACACGTTCGGCGCGGTCTTTGCTCTCGGGCACAAAACGCCATTCAAGCTGAACGCACCTCCGTTAGAGCCCGTCGCGGAGGAAGCACGGAGGCAGGGTGCCCTGCTGGACATGGACAAGCCGGATTGGCCCTGGGCGATGGCGCTGCCGCCGGTGATGAATGTGAACTTGTTCGAGCTTTCCAACAATCATGTGTGGCGGGTTCCTTTCGCCCTCACCCAATGGAGCACCCCGGCTCCGGAATGGATGCTGCCGGGCGCCACGAGGCAGGGCAATGAACGGGATTGGATTGAATACACCCATCAAACCTACTGGGCATTGCTCAATTGCGGCCAGCGTTTGCGTCCGTCCGCTGGCACCGCAAGCGGCGTGCATCCCGTGCCCTTGGGCTACAGTCGTGTTTATGTTCACTGCCCGGATGGTTTCACTTATGAAAACTGGCTGGCAGGGCTGAAGAGCGGGAGGAGTTTTGTCACGACCGGACCGATGTGTATTTCGGAAATCCGGCGTGATGGCCACAATGCCTATCTGCATGCGTGGGCGAAGGGAGAACGTTCTCTCGGCAAGATCGAGATTATCGTGAATGGTGCGATTTACGAGACAATCGATGTGAATTCACAGGAGGCGACGATTGATCGTGAAATTCCCCTCGATGGCACCACGTGGATCGCTCTGCGCGTCTGGGAACCCCGGGAAGACGGCCGCTTCCGGTTCGCTCACACAGCGCCGGTTTGGTTCGACGATGCGAGCAAGCCCCTCCAGCCACGACCCGAACAAGCCGAATTTCTAGCACAACGGGTGAGAGATGAGATTTCCCGCAGCAGCAACATCCTGCCCCCCAGCGCAATTCAAGAATACCAGAACGCCCTCAAGGAATGGGAGCGTTCGATCCCGCCAAACCCATAACACCGACCACCATGTTTTACGATTCAAATTCCCATGCTCACGACACCGTGATGCTTGCAGAGCCGGATGATTGTTTCCCGGGAGATATCGATCGGCCGCCCGCCTCGGACGATTTGGTACTGGCGGTTTCTCCGTCGGCAGCGGGAGATGATACAACCGAGGTAACCGTAGTCGGCGAGCTCGCTTCGAAAGGTATCGTTCATGTGGGAATCATCGCCGGGAATTCCGCGGTCGATGGGGTTACGATCGGGAAATCCGGGCAGGCGATGATGTTGTGCTTCAACCGCCGGACGCGTCTCCGCATGGCGGACGGATGGAAACGCTTCGAGCCCCGCAGCGCCTGTCTGCTCGCTTCTCCGGTCCACATTCGCACACCATCGGAGCATGGCTGGGCCGGGATTTATATTTGCTATGCAGACCGTTCCGGATTTCCGGATTTATCCGGGCATCCCGTCAGCTTCGATGGGGCGCCGCTGCTCCAGGCGATCCGCGGTTTGCATGCCGAGGCGATTACGGACGCCAACCCCGCGCTGCTCCTTCATTGGGTCGAGCTGATTCATGGATATGTCCGGATTTTCGCCCAGCCCCGGCAGGCGGACGAGCGGATCCTAACGGCCTGGCGCAAGATCTCCGCGGATTTGCGCCGGGACTGGAGTGTGGAGGAAATGGCGGTAACCGCGATGATGTGCGCGGAGCATTTCCGCAGGCTATGTCTCAAAACTTTCGGCCGCAGCCCGATGATGCATCTTTCGCTGCTGCGGATGAGGCGCGCGGAGGAACTGCTCCGCTCGACCGACCTCAAGATTGATACCATTTGTGAAGAGATCGGTTATGAGTATCGCTCCACCTTTTCCAACATCTTCATGAAATTGGTGGGCATGCGCCCGTCCGCCTATCGTGACGCCACCCGCACGCTTCCAGGCGGACTGAGGGCCGGCTGAACGGCAATGGGAAGTGGTGCTCCGGTCGAAGCGAATGCAGCACCGCGCCGGTCGAACGGAGTTAAGAAAGTACCGGGAACAGGACTCGAACCTGCACAGATGAATCCACTTGATCCTAAATCAAGCGCGTCTACCAATTCCGCCATCCCGGCTTTCGGGAGCGAGTCTAGAGGTTCGGCGGCGGGGGGCAAGCCTGCAATGCGAGGCGGTGGCGGACGTCTTCGGAAAGTTCGGCGGGGTGGTTCCAAGACAACTCGAGGATGTGAAAATTCCCGCCGAGGTGGGCGGGGTGGGTGAGGGTCTGGAAGTTGCGGATGAGGGCGGGATCGGGATTTCCCTCTTGGGCGAGCAACCAGTCGCGGGCGATTTCCGTGAGCCACGGGCCTTGGCCGCGGAATCCGGTGGGGACGCAGCCGAGCGCGATGGCGGCTTCGGCGGCGGCGGTGAAATCGACGTGGGCGGTAATGTCGATTTCGCCCGGGCGATCGAGCGGGTCGGCGGAGGCGCGGTGGCGGGAAAAGGTGCGCAGGGTGCCGTCCCGGCGGGCGGGATCGTAGAGTTCGGGCCTGGCAAATCCGTAATCGGCCCAGAGGAGGAGGCCGGTGGTGAGGGTGCGGACGAGGGGTTCGAGGAAGGCGGGGAAATTGGTGCGGACTTCGGCGAGGTAGCCTTCGGGAAGATTTCCGGGGAGCTTGGACTGGAGGGCTGGGTCGGTGATTTCCGCCAGAGTCCAGGCGAGGGAATCGTTGGCAGCGAGGGCGACGCGGCGTTCCAGCCAGCGGCCGTCACGGCGCTCGATGAGATGGAACGGGAGGGCATCGAGCAGTTCGTTACCGAAGACGATGCCGGGAAGCGCGGTGAGTTCGGCGGGATTCGCGATCGAAACGAATGTCCCGGGGAAATCGGCGAGAGTCCGGCGCTGGGCGTCGCGGAGAGAGGGCAGCGGCTCGGGAATCGCGTATTCCAGCGCGGCGAAGGCGGCGGAATTTTGCCGGGCGATTTCCCCAAGGATGTCGTGGGCAAGGGTGCCATCGTGGGCGCCGCATTCGAGGATGCGCCATTTGCCGGGATTCCCGAGAGTGGTCCATTCTTGGAGAAAACGGCGGGCGAGGAGGACGCCAAAGAGCGGGCCGGCGCTTACGCTGGTGTAGAAATCGCCTTCCCGGCCGACTTGGCGGGTGCCGCGGGCGTAGTAGCCGCGGCTGGGATCGTAGAGGGCGGCGGCCATGAAATCCGGGAAGGCCAGCGGTCCGTTGCGGCGGATTTCCTCCCGGATCGAGGCCGCCAACGAAGGGGTTGCGGGCGGGAGGGCGGCGGGGTAGCCTAGCTGCCGCGTCGCCTCGCGGTCAGTGGGTGGCGAATCCGGATCTGGCATGGCGACTACTCAAAAAACGAATCGGAAGAAGCCTTCCCGAAATTGGTTCTTCAAGCGCAAAGGGTTCTGGATCGGGCTGATTCTGGTCGGCCTGTTCGCCGGCGCGATCGGCTTCGTATTTCTGGAGCGGTACACGCGGGAATACCGGCTGCGTGCGACGACGGAATACGATTTGGAGCGCATCAACGATCTGGAGCAGCCGAGTATCATCCTGGACCGGAACGGCAAGGAAATCGGCCGGATTTTCGTCCAGAACCGCAGCGTGATCCCGATCAAGAAGGTGCCGGAAGTCTTCATCCAAGCGTTGCGCGCGGGCGAGGATTCGCGGTTCCTCACCCACCACGGCATCGACTACGTGGGCGTGATCCGGGCGGGGATTTTCAACTTCCGCGGAAGCAGCCAGGGGGCGAGCACAATCACGCAGCAGCTCGCGCGAAACGCCTACAACCTGAAGTCGGAGGCGGTGAAGCGGAAGGAAACGACGATCCAGCGCAAACTCGTGGAAGCGTTCCTGGCGTGGCGCATCGAGGACCGCTACACGAAGCAGCAAATCCTGGATTTCTACCTGAACCGGATCTACTTCGGCAGCGGGTTTTACGGCATCCGTTCGGCCTCGCTGGGCTACTTCGGCAAGGAGCCGATGGAGCTGACGGCGGGTGAGTGCGCCTCGCTGGTGACGCTGATCAAGAACCCGAACGGCCGCTCGCCGCTGAACAATCCGGAAGCGAATCTGGCGGGCCGGAACTACGTGCTAAACCGGATGCGCGAGGAGGGATTTCTCAAAATGTCCGAGGTCGCGCGGCTGCGGGCGCTGCCGCTCTCGCTGCATCCGGATCCGCTGCGGCGCGGCACCTCGCACTTGTATGAACGGGTGGCGGAGGAAGTGGGCGAGGCGCTCGGGGAGGATGGCTGGGGGCCGGGCGCGTTCAAGATTCACACGACGATTCTGGCGGAAGCGCAGGCGGCGGCGGAGGAGGCCTTGGAGAAATCCCTGACATCGGCGGAGGCGCGGCCGGACTACGCGCACCCGAAGCACGCGGAGTTCAACCGCGCCGGCGGGAAGCCCGCGGAATACCTGCAGGGCGCCGTGCTGATGGTGGATCACGAAAATGGCGAGGTGCTGGCCCACGTCGGCGGGCGCGACTATTCGCAGGTGCAATACGATTTCATCGAGTCCGGGCGACGGTCGCTGGGGACGGCGTTTTTCCCCTATATTTACACTGCGGCGCTGGTGGGCGGCATGACGCCGGCTTCGCTGGTGGAGGACGAGCCTATGGACAACCGCGCGGTGATGATCGGCGGGCGTGAGGGAATTTTGGGCGAATGGGGCATGGAGGTGACCTCGCCGACCTATGAGGGGAAAATCACGATGCGGGAGGCATTGGAGCAATCCAAGATCGCAGCGACGGTGAGGCTGGCGACGCAGACCGGGCTGAAGCGGGTGGTGGACACCGCGGTGGCATTCGGGCTGCCGATGGGGAATGCGGAGCTGCTACCGCGGCTGGCGGTTGGATTTGAGGAAGTTACGATGAAGCAGGCGGTTCGCGGCATGGAGACGTTCGCACTCGGCGGCCAATCCGGGCCGGAAACCCTGCACTACCTCGACCGCGTGGAAAATGCCGCCGGCCGGGTGATCTACCGGCGCGAACGGACGCGCGCGCCGCGCCACACCGTCGTGGACGATGCGACGGCCTGGCAGATCCACAGCATGTTGGCGGGTTCGCTCTACCGGGGCAGCTCGAAGGGCGCGCTGGACGGTCTGGTGGCTGGAAATGATTTCAGCGGCGCTGGCAAAGGCGGCACGACCAGCGATTTCTCGGACACGTGGTTCATCGGCTATAACAAGCGCGTGACCTGCGGGGTCTGGACCGGATTCCTCTCGGGAAATGGGGGCCCGATTTATCCCGGCGCATTCAGCCGGGACATTGCGATGCCGGTCTGGCAGGCCGTGATGAATGCCGCCACGCCCTACTTTGGCGAGGGCCAGCTCGCGCCGCCGGAAGACGTCGTTAAGGAAACGGTATGCACGAAATCCGGCCAGCTCGCGACACAGTTCTGCCAAGAACACGTTGAGGATGTGAGTTCGGGGACGGTGAAATCGCGCTCGACCGCGGTGGCCGAGTATTTCCGCAAGGGCACCCAGCCGCTGGCTTATTGTCCGATCCACTCCGGCGCGTACGGGGAGGGGACTGGTCCTGGCGGCGGGCTTTTCGACCTGCCCGCGCTCGATGCGGTGCCGGTCCGGCCGAAAGAGCCGACGCTGATCGGCGACGATCCGTATCATACGGAATTTCCCAGTTTTGCGACCACCTCGGAGCAATCCGGCTTCGTGCGCCACCGCACCAACGTGTTGGACAGCCTCGACTTGGGAGAAAAAGAGGAGGGCATCCTGTTAGCCCGGCCGGGGCGCCTGCTGATTCACACGGAGTAAGCCCGTCGCGGCGGATTGCATTCGCCAAGCCCCTCAAACCGCTCTGGAAAATTTTCGAAATCCAGAAGACGCAGGCTGCGCGTGACCTTGGCAGCGGGACGCCACCACTCGTTGAGGTTCAACGATAAGGTGGCCAGGTTTCCTTGAGAATTTCCACGATGCGGCGCTTTTCGGATTTCCCCAAGTAATCGTAGCCGGATATTTTCTGCGGGCCTTCGAGGATTTCACGCAGGCGGGCGATGGTGGCGGATTTCACGCGCGGCGGCAGGGCCTCGAAGGCGTGAGAGTAAATCATGTAGGAGCAGCGGTATTTGAAGAGCTTGCCGCCGAGTTGGAAGCGGCCGAGCGAGCGTCCGGCTGCCGTTTTGGGGAAGCGCTTTTCGAAATCGTCTTGGAACGATCGGTCGCCTTCGACGCCGTCTCCGAGCGGGGCGGCATCTTTGAAAAGCAGCGCCGCCACGAGCTCCTCCGCTTGGTCATCGGCGATGCGGCCGGCGGTGCCGCGGTCGGGATCCGCAGCCGGATCGAGCGTCTTGGCCAACCACGTGGCGCGGCGGTATCGATAGGCGGCGGCGGTGATGAGGTTGTTCACCTGGCATTGATGCTCAAGCACCAGCAAGGCCACAATGTCGCTGGTGGCGCGCGGGTATTTGGAGGTATCGACCCGGCCGACAAGGGATTTCAAGTTCAGCGGGGAGGTGAAATCCGGTGGGCTCTCGTCCGCCCGGTAGAAGCGATTTCCCAAATGCGGCAGCGAGCTGGTGCCGGTGACGTAGAAGCCCCCCCAGCGCTGGGAAATCGGCGTGGTGCTGTCCACCGCGAAGCCGCCGTGCGCGAGGAGCGGCAGCCCGGAGTCATCCGGGAAAATCGAGCGCATCAAGACACCGGGAACGCCGGCGGTACGGGCGGTGCCGTGGCAGACGAGGCACTCGCCGGTTTCGCGAACCGCCACCGGAGCCGCGTCGTATAAATGAATCGTCCGGAAAATAGGTCCGAGCGACGCGTCCGGGGTGACGATTTCCATCTGCCCGCCGGGGACGAAAGCGGCATAGGCATTCTCTGAAAAGTAGAGCGCTCGCGGATTGGCCGGACCGATCAAGTCATTCTGCTTGCTGGTTTTCGAGAAGACGAGGATCTGGGAGGATTCGGGAATATCCAGCCGCTCCAACACCGTGCGCACCCGCTCGAGCGGCGATTTTCCCTCCAGTCCCTCGCCCAGCTTGGCGCCGGGGTCGGCGGGGATTGTCTCCGAGTAGCGAAATGGCCGCTGCTCCCAATCGTCCTGAGCGACGCCGACGCCGGCGAGAGCGGACCAGATTGCGAAAGAGGACCATTTCATAAGTCGAAATCCACCTTCCCACTACCGGAGCGGCGGACCCGCTGGGGAATCCAGAGCCAGGAAGAGCCGGATTCCTACCAATCTCAGGCCGCGCCGCAAGTCCGCGGCGCGGCACTCACTACCAAGCTCACTTGGCGCGAACGACCAAGACGCGGCGATCGAGAACCATCTGGGACTCGGTTCCGTCGGGGAAATTGGGGTAATTCTCGCCATAGCCGTGGGCGCTGAGCGCGGCAACCGGCACGCCGTAGCGGGTTGTCAGCTCGTCATAGACGCGGCGGGCGCGGTCCGCGGACAAGCGCATATTCATTTCGTCCGAGCCATCGGTGCTGGTGTGACCCTCCACGTCGAAGAGTGCGGTCGGATCTTTTACGACGATTTCCTTGATCGCGGCGGCGGTGTCTTCCAGCGCGATGCGGGAGGCCGCATCGAGCAAATCGGCGGTGCCCTCGACGAACAGAACCGGCACCGTGAGGTAAGAAAGCTCGCGGCCGCCGGTGATGACGACATTGCGCTGGGAGTTATAGACGCGGTCCGGCTGACCGGGCGTTTCGACGGTCGTCGTCGTCTCGGTCGTTTGGACCACGTCGCCGGGCTGGACGCCGGGTGGCAATGCGCGCGGCGCGGTTCCTAGCTGCTGGCGGGCAAGCGCCGCATCGAGCCGCGCGGCGGCGATAGCGGCATTAGGATTACCGTTCGTTTCCGTGATCGTGGTTTCGACGACGGGCGGGCGATTCGTCTCCGTGACGGTGGTTTCCACCACAGCCGGACGGTTCGTTTCCGTGACGGTGGTTTCGACGATCGGCGGGGAGATATCCGGCGCGGGCCGGGGTGCGGTGATGTCCGCCATGCCGATCGATGGGAGGAGGAATAGGGCGGGAAGGATGAGTGTGCGCTTGAGTTTCATGGTCCGCGATCTTTCGCAAATGCCGTGCCTGCCTCGGCAAACCACCTATTTTTCCAATGCCTTGCTTGGATTCCCAAGGATTTCCCGCCGCTGCCGCCATCCCTTTCAAGGGCGAATTGCACGAAACCGGCGTTAAGGAGTGGACGGCGGCCGACCTCGGCCGAAATCTGCACGCCGCCATGCCTTCCCGCGGACGCCACCGGACCACCTCGAAGGAATGCCACCGCACCATGCGCGGCATCGAGGCTCTGGACGGCGTGGCGGCGGTGATAATCGGGCGCTCGTACGGGGGGAAATCGCTCGGCACGGATTGCGCGACCGGTGCCGTGAGGATCCAGCGCAAGGTGCCGGGCGGGCTGAAAGGCGTGACGCAGTCGGCCAAGGGATTGCAGGAAATCTTCATCCGCACGGAGGCTGGCCGCGAGGAAGGGATCGCCGCCGCCATCGCGAAAATGCAGGGCGGCGGGCCTGCTTCGGAGGCCCGCTGAACCGGCCGATTGCCCCCATCGGGAGCGGCTGGCCCCCTCGATTCGTCCGCCTCACCGGTCGGGAGTCGCCGATCTTTCTCGTTCGATCAGGCGATGCAGAGTGGTCCGGAGGCGCGCGGGAGAGAGCAGATTCGGGTGCTTCCGGTGGAGAAACCAAACCCCCGGTGCCATGATCACGATCGCAAGGACGATCACGATTCCGGTCCGGTCCATTTTGCGGTGATAGCCATAGCCGGACGGGCAGATCAGGCAGCGGAACCCGACCCACAAGTTCACTACGGGAATCGCCAGCATCACCGCCCACCAGCGGCTCATCCCCAAATTTACGAGCCGCATGAGGACCAGATAAATCAAGACCGCGGCAGGCACAAAGGCTGCGATCGGCAGGAGCTTGGCTACCGCCGAGCTGCCCAATGCGGCGACCAAGGCGGGACCGCCCCACCCAAGTAGCTGGCTCCACAGCGGCGGGAACAGCAGCAGGCCGAACCAAAGAAGCCCGCGACCGGCACCGGGCCAGCTCAGGTACTTCGAAGCCAGCGCGGCGGTAAGGTCCGTCGGCAATGCGGCGAACGTCCTGAGTTTTCTCCCCCCACGCCTGGCCGGGGAATCGGCTGGAATACTCCTCCGCTCGAACAGGCCGTCGAGGAGGCCCGCCTGTTTCCATCCTTCCATTCCCTCTTTCCAGACCATGTCGATCCGCGGGTCCAGCACCCGGCTGGAGGCCATCTTCCGGAGCTCCGTGAAGCTCACCGGCCCGCAGCGCGTTCCTTGGGACGTGAAGTACCAGACTTGGGCCGCTCCGAGTGAAGGGACCCACATCCCCCGGACCGGGGCGGCGGCTTGCTCCGGGCGGTAATCCGCGGCATGCAGCAGGTCGTCGTTGCCGACCTCGTGCGCCTGGCGAATCAAATCCTCGGCGGCGGACCGCTCTTTGATACGGAGTTTCGCCAGGCCTTTCAAGATGGCCGCCGCTTTCCAGCGCGACCCCGCCGGTCCCGGGACCGCGCTGGCATTTTGCGCTCCGCCGGCCCCGGCGTTCTTTTCCGCCCGGGCCTTCGCGCGGTTTTCCGCCCGCTCCCGGGCTTGGATCGTGAAGAGTTCCTCTTCCGCCGCGAGCGCCGCGATTTCAGCCGATGCCGATTCCTCTTGGGCCTGGCGGTTCGGTTCGCCAGGCACTTGAGGCGTGCCAGCCGGTTTCCGTCCGTGACGGCTGGCAAATCCAGCAACCAGTTTCCGGGCGGCATCGATCTCGGAATAAAGCTGATCGTGGAAGGAACTCATGAACCGGAAAATGAAAACTTACGGGAGCCGTCCGGCCGCGCGCCGGTCGGTATCATGGCGGCGGGGGGCTGCGGCCGCGGCAATCTACCCGAGCGAACAGCTCGATAGAAAGGGCGATTCGAGCCTCCGCGGACATTTCCGTCGATGCCTTTCGAAGGCCGGAAAAACCAGGATTGCACGGAATTTCGAGGGAGGCTGGCTCCCGGTGGATTGATGCCCGACCCCCGCCCGGACGGCTTGCTAGACTTCGTCATCGAAAAAGAAGTGCGCCTTGAAGCTGCCTTCGTCCTCCAGATTTCCCCCGAGAGCGCCGGCGAGGGTGCCGAGCGTCGAGACAAAAGCGGCGAAGCGGGCGCGGGCGAATAGGTCGAGAGTCTCGCCGGCCCAGCCTTGGACGACCTCGCGCGGAAGGATGCCTGCGAGGCACCAGCAGCTCGCGAAAAGCAATAGCCACAGCGAGGCCATGCCAATCCAGAGACAGAAAATCATCACCAGTTTGCTACGGGCGACCTGCTCGTTGAGGGCGATGCCGCCGGTCAGTTCGGCCAGGTTTTGCCCGCGGTAGAGATACCACATCGCACCGAGGACGGAGAAAAACGCGCCGGCCGCGAGCAGCGCCGGCGAGGCGCCCACGCCGAGTTCCCATACTTCCGCGCCCAAGAAAGACAGCAGCGAGGTGACGAACGCCGCAGCGGTAAGCCGGCCGAAGCGGAAGGGCTGCCACCACGGATGATAGCCCAGCACGTCGCCGAAGAGGCCGCGGGCGTCGGCCAGCAAGGTTCGCAGGTAGAAATCGATGACATTCCAATTGTTCCGCCTCTCCTCCAGCCGCTCGTCGCCGATGTCTTCCAGCCGGCCGCGAACCAGCTCCCGCTCGGATTCGGTGAAAGGGCCGTCGTTCACGCCACGCTCGAGTCCGAGCATGCTGCCGAGCAGGTAGCGGAGGATTTCCAAGACCCGCGCGTCCGCCATTTCCTCGTCGCCGGGTCTCCAGACCGAGAAAACGCCGCATTCGAGCGCGGACGAGGGCGCTGCCTCCAGCTCGACCAAGCGCCTGCCAAGCAGTTCCGCGCCGGTGGCGACCATCGCGAAGTCCCAGCCATTCCTCACCTTCTCCCGGACGCCGATCTCAAGCAGCTCCAGCGGATCGGCCTGCCCGCCGCGCCCCGGCGTTCGCCGCCAGGTGACCTTCCCGCGCCAGTCGTAGCGGGAAAATTCGCGGTTCATTTCCTCCAGAAAAACCGCGGAGGTCCGCGTGACCATCTCGCGCGTCTGATTGCCCGGATCGCGGTCGCCTTGGCAGATGACCCAGCCGAGATCGATCCGGCTTTTCGTGTCAGGCATCTTCCACGATTCCACACCGGTATCCGCGTGTCCACGCCCGGCGGAGTCTCCGGACAAATCCCGCCGACAAGCGGCAAACCGGATCTTCGAGGAATAGAGCGGGCGTTCGCGTGCTCTCAGATTTCCTGCCGACCGGGACGCATGGCGATCCTCCAGCGAGCAATCCGATTTTTGCGCACGCAAATCCGTTATATCTGGAGATTTCGTTATCCCAAGCGAACCGATGCCCAAGCCAGCATCCCGGCCAGATTTTCCCACAACCATGATCGCCCCAGCCAGCACCTCGTCCGAAGCCGCCACCCGCGATCGCTACGCCGCCGCCGCCCACGCCCCCGAGGCCGCTTTGTGCTGCCCGGTCGATTACGATCCGCAGTTTCTCAAGGCCATTCCGGCCGAGGTCATCGAAAAGGACTACGGCTGCGGCGACCCGTCGAAGCACCTGCATCCCGGCGAGACCGTGCTCGATCTCGGCTCGGGGACCGGGAAAATCTGCTTCATCGCGTCCCAGGTCGTCGGCCCGACCGGCCGCGTCATCGGCGTGGACATGACCGACGACATGCTGGAAGTCGCCCGCCGGAATGCGCCGATCGTCGCGGAAAATATCGGCCACGCGAATGTCGAGTTCCGCAAGGGCCGCATCCAAGATCTCGCGCTCGACTTGGAAATTCTCGACCGCGAACTCGCCCGGAATCCGATTTCCAGCGCGAATTCCTATCTCGCGGCCGACGCGCTCGCCGCCGATCTCCGCGTGAAGCACCCGCTCGTCGCCAGCGACAGCATCGACGCCGTAGTCTCTAACTGCGTGCTCAATCTCGTGGAGAACCACCTGAAGCGTCAGCTTTTCGAGGAGATCTTCCGCGTCCTGAAAGTTGGCGGCCGGGCGGTGATTTCCGACATCGTATCCGACGAGGAAATCCCGAGCCATCTCCAGGACGATCCCCATCTCTGGAGCGGCTGCATCAGCGGCGCCTATACCGAGGAAGGGTTTCTCAAAGCGTTTGCAGATGCGGGATTTCATGGAATCGAAATCCTGAAGCGCGACGAAACGCCATGGCAAACGGTCGAAGGGATCGAGTTCCGCTCAGTCACGATCCAAGCGTGGAAAGGAAAACAAGGTCCGTGCTTCGAGCGGAATCAGGCGGTCATTTACAACGGCCCTTTCCTGAAAGTCCTCGTTGACGACGGCCACGCCATGGAGCGCGGCAAGCGCTATGCGGTCTGCGACAAGACATACAACTTATACAAAAAAGCGCCGTATTCCGGCTACTTCTCTTTCATCGATCCGCTAACAGACATACCGCTGGCAGACGCGGCGCCCTTCGATTGCAACCGCACCGCTGTCCGCCACCCGCAGGAAACCAAGGGCCGCGATTATCATGTCACCACCGCCGCATCGAACTGCTGCGACGCCGGCGGCTGCTGCTGAGATCAACTCGATTCAACTGATGAAATTCATGCAATCCCTCCCTTTACTCGCATTCGCTTTCGCCACAGCGAGTACGTTTGTCTCCGCACAAGACATCGTTCGCGTCAATGGATCGACCACGGTGAATCCCGTGGTTTCCGAAGCTGCGGAAATCCTTAAAAAGGAAAAGAACATCACCATCCAAGTGGATACCCAAGGCGGCAGTTCCGGCGGGATTTCCGCACTCGGCGACGGCCGGGTGGATATGGCCATGTCATCCCGCCCGCTCAATGAAGCCGACCATATGAAGTATCCGAACATCGTTTTCACACCGGTGAAAATCGGCGAGGACGCGGTGGCAATGATCGTTTCCAAAGATGTCTGGGATGGCGGGGTGAAATCGATTTCCCGCAAAACCATGCAACGGATCTACGAGAAAAAAGTAACCAACTGGAAGCAGATCGGCGGCCCCGACCGCAGGATCGCATTTTTCAACAAGGAGCCGGGACGCGGCACTTGGGAGGTCTTCGCGAACTGGCTCTACGGCAAGGCCGACAAAGCGCCGTCCGTCGCGCACCCAGAAGTCGGAGCGAATGAGGAAGCGCGCAACAAGGTGGCCGGCAGCCGCGGCGCGCTTTCCCAACTGTCCGCCGCGTGGGTCGATGGAATCAAGGTTTTCGCCCTATCCGTGGAACTTGATGACGACAAAATCGTAGAACCGACCGCAGCACATATCTTCGCGGGTGACTATCCGCTGAGCCGTTCGCTATGGGTCATCACCAATGGCGAGCCAGCCGGTCATGCCAAGGCACTGATCGATTTCCTGCTAGGCCCGGAAGGTCAGAAGCTGGTTCACAAGCACGGCTATCTTTCTCTAGCGGATCTTAAGAAACAATGAGCGCTCACGAGCTGACAGCGAGGCGGCGGCCCGATGCCGTCACTGTCGGCGTATGGACGATTTCCAGCGGATTTTTCCTCGGCCTGCTCGCGGTTCTCGCTCTCTGGATCCAGCAGGCGTGGCCCGCGATTTCCAAGATCGGTAGCGAGCTGGTCAAAGGACGCGAGTGGTTCTATCGGGACAACATCTTCGGTGCCGCGGGCATGATCTATGGCAGTCTCGTCGTCGCGGTGATCGCCCTCGTCCTCGCCGCACCGGTCGGCATCGCGGCAGCGGTTTTCATATCCGAATTTCTCACTCCCCGGCTGCGGTTGCCGGTGAAGACCGCCGTCGAGTTTTTGGCTGCCGTGCCATCGGTTGTTTACGGCCTTTTCGGTGTCATTTTCCTGCGCGAGTGGATGGCCGAGCGGCTAATCGCATTCGATATACTCAGTGGCGACATGCTTCTAACCGCCGGCGTCCTGCTCGCGGTGATGATACTCCCAACCGTCACCACATTCTCCGAAGACGCACTCCGCGGAGTCCCGCAGGAGCAGCGCATCGCCGCCCGCGGTCTGGCGCTGAGCCGTGCGGAAACAGTAATACATGTGGTGCTTCCCCAGGCATGGCCCGGCATCACCGGCGCTGCCTTGTTAGGCACCGGCCGCGCTCTAGGTGAAACGATCGCCGTCTTCCTCGTGGTGGGCCGATTGGACAATCAGTTTCCCGAAAAACTCTTCAGCCTCCGGCCGCTCATCGAGCCCGGCCAAACACTTACCAGCAAGCTCGGCGGACCCGAAACCCACATTGCGCTCGGCACGCCGCTGCATTGGGGAGCCATGCTTTCTCTCGGACTGATTCTACTTGTTCTATCCGCGCTTTTCGACGCCACCGGCACCCTGCTGCGCCGCATCGGGAGAATTTCCTCATGAGAAAATCGTTAGCATCATTGACGTCGATCCTCACCGCTGCCGCCGCATCGGTGGTGTTGTTGTTTTCCCTCACGGTAGCGGCAGTCCTCATTTGGAAAGGCCGGGACGTGGTGGATTGGAACTTCATTTCCACCGCCACCTCGGAAGCCGGTGCGAGCGGCGGCATTCTCTGGCAGATCGTGGGCACCATCATCCTCATCTCCACCGCCGCGGCGGTCGCGCTGCCCATCGCCATCTCACTTGCATTGGTCCATTCATTTCTCCTGCCACTCGGATCCCGCCGCCAGCGCCTGTTAGGGTTCGTGCTTCAGTTATTCAATGCGATACCTTCCATCATCTTCGGTATCCTCGGTCTGCTAGTCTTCACCCGCATCTTCGACTGGGGGAAATCCTGGCTCGCGGGCGGCATCCTGCTAGGCATCATGATCGTTCCCACCATCGCCATAGCGGCCGCCCAGCGGATCGGCGCGATCGAGCCGCGGTATCTCGATAGCGCGTTCGCATTGGGATTGCGCCGCGGACGGATCGTCCGAAGTATCATCATGCCACACTGCGCTTCCTCGCTCGTTAGCGGCACCTTGCTCGGCCTCGCCAGAGCCGCCGGGGAAACGGCGCCGATCCTTTTCGTCGCCACCATCTTTTCCGGCGCCACCATCCCCATCGGCATCAAGGAACAACCCATACTCGCGCTTCCCTATCACATATTCATCCTCGCCCAGGATTCGTTTCAGGAAAGCAGCCGGACCAATCTCTGGGGCACCGCGCTGGTGCTTGTTTCCTTGGTTACCCTGGCAAGTCTGTTAGCTATACCCTTCCGCAGGAAATTCCACGATGCCGCCAACCATGTCTGATCGATCCCCCATCCTGGAAATCCGCAACCTCGGCGTCTCCGTGGGCGGCCGCGCCATCATCGGGTCGGTCAATCTAACGCTCGAAGCCGGACAAGTGCTCGGCATCCTCGGCCCGTCCGGCGCGGGCAAGAGCACTTTGCTGCGATCCATCAACCGACTGCTGGAGCTGCAGCCCGGCTTCCGGGTCACCGGCAGCATCCGCTTCCATGGCTGCGAAATCCTGGACCGCGCCGTCGATCCCGACGCCCTCCGCGAGCGCATCGGCATGATATTCCAACAGCCCGCCGTGTTTCCCGCCAGCATCGCAGATAACGTCATCTTCGGTGCCCGTCGGCTCCGCCGACTAAACAAACGCGACCGCGGCGAGCTTATCGAAAAATCGCTCCGCGAAGCCGCTCTCTGGGATGAGGTGAAGGACCGGCTAACGGAACCCGCGCGCCGTCTGTCCATCGGCCAGCAGCAGCAGCTATGTCTTGCCCGCACCTTGGCCGTCGATCCGGAAATCGTGCTCATGGACGAACCGACGAGCGCCCTCGATCCGCGCGCTGCGGAAGCCGTGGAGGCGGGGATTCTGAGTATGCGAGCCACCCGCAGCGTCATCCTCGTCACCCACAATCTCGACCAAGCCCGCCGCCTGACCGACTGGATCGCCTGCCTCTGCACGGACAACGGCCACGGAGAAATCCTCGAATCCGCCTGCTGCGACGCCTTCTTCGAGAGCGATTCCTGCCAGCGCGTCTTCTCGAAACTCGATGAGGATCCGCCATCTGCAAAAGCATTCACCCGCATCCCGCCGCTCCGGAAAAACATATCCGAATAGAAACGCCGCCCGATCCTCACATCCAAAGCGGTCACCGATTCACTTCTCTCATGAATAACTTCCAGACACTTCTCCACCAAAACAAAGTTCCGCTGGATCGCGGCCGCTTCGAGACGCTGCAGATCAATGTCGGTCGCAAATGCAACCAGACCTGCACCCACTGCCACGTCGATGCCGGCCCGACCCGCACCGAGATGATGGATCGGGAAACTGCCCGCAAAGTCGGCGCCTGGATTGTGGAACATCGGCCCGCGACCGTGGACATCACCGGCGGCGCGCCTGAAATCAGCGAGCATTTCAGGTATTTCGTTGAGACGGCCCGCTCGGTCGGTTCGCATGTCATCGACCGAAACAATCTCACGATCATCGAGACGAAAAGCCATGCCTATCTGCCGGAGTTTCTCGCCCGGCATGAAGTGGAAGTTGTCGCATCCCTGCCCTGCTATCTGGAAGACAATGTCGATTCCCAGCGCGGCAACGGAGTTTTCCAAAAGAGCATTTCCGCGCTGAAGAAACTCAATGCCGCTGGCTATGGCACCCGCCTCCCGCTGACCCTCGTTTACAATCCCATCGGCGCGAAGCTGCCGCCCGACCAAGCAGAACTTGAAGCGGACTACAAGGACGAGCTAAAGAAACGCTACGGCATCGTTTTCACCCGCCTCTTTGCGATCACGAATCTCCCGATCGCCCGCTTCGCGGTGGACCTCCGCGAGCACGGACAGTGGGATTACTATATGGAATTGCTGGCGAATAGTTTCAACCCCGCCACGGTCGGGGGACTTATGTGCCGGTCCACCATCAATATCGGTTACGAGGGCGAGGTCTTCGACTGCGATTTCAACCAAATGCTCCGCATGCAACAAAAGCGCAATGACCAAAAACTTTATCTCTGGGACATCACTCCGGACTCGATGGCGGACCTCCCGATCCTCACCGCAAATCATTGCTTCGGCTGCACCGCCGGCCACGGCAGCAGTTGCAGCGGCGCGCTGGAAACAGCTAATGCCTGAATCATCATGAAAAATCTCACATTCGCCACCGCTCTCGCTTTGTTCCCCATACTCACCGTGGTATCGCAGGCACAGGAGCTCCAAACCATTGCCAACACCCGCCAGGATTTCGACCGATCGCACTCCGCCTTAACTTTGATTCTCGGGGCGCATGTGAAAGGCAAGAAGGTCGATTACGCAGGATTGAAAAGGAATCCAAAACCGCTCGATGTTTATCTGGATTCGCTTGCTGCCGTGTCCGAATCCAGCTTCAACGGCTGGCCCCGCGATGAGCGGATGGCATATCTCATCAATCTCTATAACGCCGCGACTCTCAAGCTCGTAATCGATCACTATCCGGTGGACAGCATCAAAGACATCGGCGGCCTTTTCAGCGGGCCATGGAAGCAACCCGTCGTCCGGCTGTTCGGAAAGAAGCAAACCCTCGACTATATCGAGAACGATCTGCTCCGACCGAAGTTCAATGACCCGCGCATCCACTTCGCCATTAATTGTGCATCGATCGGTTGTCCGTCCCTGCGTGCGGAAGCCTACCAAGCCTCCAAGCTCGATCCTCAACTCAATGAGCAAGGCAGGATTTTCTTGGGCGATAGCTCGAAGAACCGAGTCGATGCTAAAAGCGGAGTGCTCTATCTCTCGCCGATCTTCAAGTGGTTCAAACAGGACTTTACCGGCAAGTCCGGCTCTGTCGAAAAATTCGTGGCACCGCTTTTCAACGATGAACAAGGCAAAGTCATCCTCCGCGGCGGACTCGGCATCAAATATACCGACTACAATTGGGATCTCAACAAACAGTGAAGCGGCAAGACACCATCATCGTGATGACGCGCCTTCCCTGTGAAGGCCGGAACAAGACACGATTGATCCCCGCGCTGGGCACGATTGGTGCTGCGGATTTCCACGACCGCCTCGCACGGCATGCCATAGGTCGGGCCTCTTCTTACGCGATGATGCATCCCGGCACCCGCTTGCAGATTCGCTTGGAAGGCGGGACCGCCGTCGAAGGAAAGATATGGTTGGGAGATATCGATTGCCGGGTGCAGGGAAATGGCGATTTGGGAGCCCGATTGCACGCCGCAGTGGAGCAGGCGTTTGCCGATGGCGCCCGCCGCGTGGTCATCACCGGAACCGACTGCCCGTCGATCGACGAGCCGCTTCTCGCGAAGGCATTCCAAGCGCTGGAACGCGCGGATCTGGTTTTCGGCCCCGCGGCGGATGGCGGCTATTATCTCGTCGGTCTGAATAAACCGTGTCCCGGAATTTTCACTAACATCGAATGGGGCGGACCGCAGGTTCTAAATCAATCGCTGGCTGCCGCCGCCGCGTGCGGAGCGCATGTCGCTCTTTTGGACGCCCGCCCGGATGTGGACACGCCGGACGATCTCCCGGCTGCAAATGCCGCGCTCACCGTGGGAAATTCGCTCTCTGTCATCATTCCCACACTGAATGAGGCTACTTGGATTTCCATACTTCTCGAGCGGCTCTTGGAATCGCCGCCGCACGAAATCATCATCGCGGACGGAGGCAGCACGGACCAAACCAAAGCGATAGCCGGAAAAGCGGGCGTCCGCGTGATCGAAACTCCGAAAGGGCGGTCCACGCAAATGAATGTGGCCGCCGCCATGGCGACGGGCGAGTTCCTGTTGTTTCTCCATGCGGATACTTTGCCGCCGCTAGACTATGGTGAAGTAGTGGGCCGGATATTGCAGAAGCCCGGGACGAGCGCAGGCGCATTCCGATTCCAGCTTGCGGGAGATCTCGCTGCCGCGCCCTTGATCGAGTCACTCGTGCATCTGCGCTGCGATCTGCTAGGTATGCCTTATGGCGACCAAGGGTTGTTCATCCGCCGGAGCATCTTCCGCCACCTCGGAGGATTTCCCGATTGGCCGGCGATGGAGGACCTCCATCTGGTCCGCCGGCTCAAGCGGCTTGGCCCGGTCCGGACGGCGCCGCAGGCAGCTTTGACATCGCCGCGGCGCTGGGAAACGGGCGGCATCGTGCGCACATTCCTTCGACATCAATTGATGCTTGCTGCCTATTTCCTGAGCGTCCCGCCCCGGTGGATCGCGCGGGTTCGATCCATAACTTACCTATAACTCCGCATGCAACACATCCTCGATTGGGTCCAGGCCCAAGGCATCTGGGCGCCCGTGCTTTTTGTCCTACTTTACGTGGGCGCAACCGTCGCATTCGTGCCGGGCAGTATCCTGACACTCTCCGCCGGGGCGATTTTCGGACTGGTAGAGGGAACCCTGCTCGTTTCCGTCGCCTCAACTCTCGCCGCCGCGGTGAGCTTCCTGCTAGGTCGGTTCGCACTGCGGAATTGGATCGATAAAAAACTAAAGGATAAGCCGAAATTCAAGGCAATCGACGAAGCGGTCGGTCGCGAAGGCTGGAAGATGATTATGCTGCTAAGGCTATCGCCCGTTTTCCCATTCACATTTCTCAACTACGCGCTCGGCCTCACGAAGATCGGCTTTTGGCAGGCCGTCGGTGCATCGTGGATCGGCATGCTTCCGGTGACTATTCTTTATGTTTATCTCGGCTCGATCGCTAAAGTTGCCGCCAGCGAAACGACGACCTCACAGAAGGTGTTTTATGGAATCGGGTTGGTCGCCACCATCATCGTAACCGTCTGGATCACCAAAATCGCCAAGCGCGCGCTGTCGGGAAAAATTGATGATTCCGAAGGACCGAACATAACGGAAACATGAGCACGCCCCACCGTATGGAGCCCGATGACGAGTATAATGCGAAGCTCGTGGCCAACGTTCATCCCGCCGATTGGACGAACCCGGTGCCTTCCGGGAAATACGATCTCGTCGTCATAGGTGCTGGCACCGCCGGGCTTGTCACCGCATCCGCCGCGGCGGGGCTGGGGGCGAAGGTCGCGTTGATCGAGCGCCAGTTCATGGGTGGCGACTGCCTGAATGTCGGCTGCGTGCCATCGAAGGCGATCATCAGCTCGGCCCGCGCCGCCGCCGCCGTGCGAGATGCCGGGGGCTTCGGCGTGAACGTGCCGCTAGGGACCGAGGTGGATTTCGCAAAAGTCATGCAACGCATGAGAAAGCTCCGCAGCGACATTTCACCCCACGATTCGGTGAAGCGCTACACCTCGCTCGGCATCTACGTATTCTTGGGCCAAGGAAAGTTTATCGATTCCTCCCATATCGAAGTCGCCGGAGCGAAGCTGCATTTTTCCAAAGCTGTCATCTGCACCGGCGCACGCGCTTCCGCGCCGCCGATCGAGGGACTCGACACGGTTTCCTATCATACCAACGAAACGATCTTCTCGCTAACGGAACGCCCGAAGCGCATCGGCGTCATCGGTGCGGGACCTATCGGCTGCGAAATGGCGCAGGCTTTCGCGCGTCTCGGTTCCGAAGCCTATCTCGTCAAATCCTCATCCGGCATACTCGACAAGGAAGAGCCGGATGCCGCGGCAATTATCGAGAAGCACCTTGTCCGAGATGCTGTGAAAATCCTCGGCTCGGGCAGGAAACTGAAACTATCACCCGGCGGCAATGGCGGCATCCGCATGCGCGTGGAATCTGGAGACGACAGCTATGACATCACCGTGGATCAACTCCTGGTGGCGACCGGCCGCGCACCCAATGTGGAAGGACTCGATCTCGAAAAAGCCGGTGTGGAGCACACGAAAAAGGGCGTGACCATCGACGACCGTTTCCGCACCACCCACAAACGCATCTTCGCCGCAGGCGATATCTGCTCTCCCTATCAATTCACCCATGCCGCCGATTTCATGGCCCGCGCCGTGGTCCGCAATGCGTTGTTTTTCGGTCGCGTCAAACATAGCGACCTCGTCATTCCATGGTGTACTTATACCTCGCCGGAGCTTGCACGCATCGGGCTGAACTCTGCAGAAGCCAGAGAACAAGACATCGAAGTTGATACCTTCACCCAGCCGATGTCCGGTGTGGACCGAGCGATCCTCGAAGGCGAAACCGAGGGATTCGTCCGCATCCATGTCAGGAAAGGCAGCGACGAGATCCTCGGCGCCACCATCGTCGCCGCCAACGCGGGGGATATGATTGCGTCCATTTCCATTGCCATGACCCAAGGCATCGGCCTCGGGAAAATCGCGAACTGCATCCATCCCTACCCCACCCAAGCCGAGGCGATCCGTAAAACCGGGGATCTCTATAACAAGGCCCGCCTCACGCCATTCATCGCATCCATCATGAAAAAAATCATCGCATGGCAGCGGTGATGAAGCCGAAGCCGGGTCGGCAGGCTAACAATATCTAGAGCCTGTCCCAAACCCCACAACCCCTTGTTGCACAGCACTTTGCCGGGCAAAAAATTAAGGCATGGGAGCCAAAAAAGGCTCCCATGCCCCAAATTCAGGGTCTATGATTTGGTTAGCAGACTAAATCCAGCCCCGAACCGTGACCACCTTCTCTTACCAGCCCGCCCTTCGTCCAGCACTTCCTTGCGTTTACGGTCCTTTGGACTACCGCGAGCAACGCGCCCGGTTCGAGCGTATCGACGCGATTCTCCGCTCCTCCGGCCTTGAGCAGGAATTCCTCAACCTCGTCCTCGCCGAGCGCCAGATCGATATCCACGCCATCGGTGCCAAACAGCTCGACCGTTTCGCTTCTCGCACCGTCCTGGCACTCCGCTCTAACATCGCCCGTCAACTCACGGGGCTCGACCACCGCGACTTCTGCGCCCGTCTCGCCGACAGCTCGCTGCTTCAATGGTTCCTGCATGTCGGCGAGGTCGATTGCGTCAAGGTGTTCGCCAAGAGCAGCAGCGACCGCTTCGGCCATTGGGCCAGCGAGCAAACCGTGCGGGTGATCAACGGGAAACTCACCGCGCTGTTAGCATCAGAAGTGCTGGATTACAGCACCGGAATGACGCCTGCCGCAGCATTGGGACTTGCAGAACCTATCAGATTCGATAATATCTATTTCGACAGCACCTGCCTCAAGGCCGACATTCATTTCCCCGTGGACTGGGTGATATTGCGGGATGCCACCCGCACCTTGATGAAGGCCACCCTTGTCATCCGCCAGCATGGACTCAAGAACCGCATGCCTCAGGAACCGCTCGCATTTCTCAGCACAATGAACACGTTGTGCATGAAAATGACCGCCAAATTTCACGCGAAGGATGGCAAGAAACAGCGCAAGAAAGTGCTGCGCGAAATGAAATCCTTCGTCAATACCATCGCCAAACACGCAAAGGCTCATCTCCACGCACTCAAGACACGCCGCGAGGAAAGCGACCTGAGCGAAGGCCAAGCCCAACAGATTGTTCATCGCATTGAGAGCGTGTTGGAGCAACTTCCTGCCGCCATCCACCAAGCTCACGAACGCATCATTGGTGGTCGCAGTGTTGCCAATGAAGACAAGATTCTGAGTTTATATGACAGCTCTATCAATGTCATCCAACGCGGCAAAGCTGGTGCAAAAGTCGAATTCGGAAACAAACTCTGGCTCGGTGAAAACGGCGACGGCATCATCGTCGACTACCAGTTATACCAAGACACCCCGTGCGACTCCAAGCTGATCAAGCCCGCCATTGAGCGGCTCGTGGGCGAGCAACAACACGCCATCGCCAAGGTTTGGGGAGATCGCGGTCTTGCCAGTAAAGTTAATACGACGATGTTAGAAAAACGAGGCATCGGCAACGGCCTGTGTCCGCGCGACCCGAAGGAACTCTCCGACAAGCTCGTCAACGAGAAAGGCTTCCGCGAGGGGCTCAAGCGCCGGGCCGGCACCGAGGCAAGGATCGCCATTTTCAAGAATGGTTTCCTCGGTCGTCCCCTGTTAGCCAAAGGCTTCGAGCATCGGGAGGTCGCCGTCGGCTGGGCCGTCCTCACGCATAACCTGTGGGTGGCAGCCCGCATGGCCGAGGCTGAGAAAAAGCGAAAAGCGGAACAGGAAGAGAAGGTGCGGGCGGCTATGGAGCGAGCGGGCTGATAGCGGAGCGCAGGGCCATCAGAAGCGGGATCGCCACCGTCGATCCGGGATCACTGCGTCCTCACCGGACCTGAAAACGCGAAAAATCCCGTAAATGAGCGAATCCAGCCCCACTTTCGCCAAACTTTTCACCGATTCGGAATCCGGAAAGTGTTCGATTGAACGCCTATTGCGTCGATCATAAAAAAGCACCGCTCCTGGGACAGGCTCTATCTAGAAGCCGGAATGGAAGTCTTGGGGATCAGAAAGTGCCGGTGGAAATCGAAGTTGAGCATCACGCCCCTGCCGGAACATCCCCGGGCGAGGCGGGTTCGCTCGTCGATATGCGCCCGAGCTCAACGCGATTTCCCTCAAATCCTGATGGGGATCCTTGGTGCGTGCAAGGAAGGCTGGCGGCTTGGGTGGCAGCGATTCTCATGTTCAATTTCGCCCCCGGGGTAATTGGCGCGAACTCCCTGCCACTGATTGCCAATGTTCGGGATCAGATGATCGCAGCCGATACCAGCACCGCCCCAAACCACCGAGATCACGGGTGAAGGGCATCAGCTCGCCGGGACTATCCGCCGACACTTCTCGGAGTTGGATGATTTCCGGGAATCTATGTCCGGGCGACCGATGAAAGTGCGCATCGGTGCATCCGCGAGTGTGGTGGACTGGCTCGTCTTGCCAAAGCTGGCTGGGAGCCGAAGCGCTCTCGGCGAGGTAGTCCTGGAGTTGGGGCAATCCCGCACCCTTGATGCAGCGCGTTGCGTCGCCGACGGCAGGTTGGATTTTGCGATCATCCGTCAAGACCCCGCTCCCGCCGGGATGAAATGCCATCCGCTCGGGAAAATCGGCTACTCAATGTCCGCGCCCATGCTGGCTTGGAAAGGCGATATGGGAATCGATAGCCTCTTCTCCAAACACCCCTGTGGAGAGCTGATGCCAGGCGGACAGTTCTCCCGGACCTACGCGGAGCTTCTCGCGGCGAAAGGGTGGAGTCCTCGGGTGGTCGTCCGCGCGGGATCGTTTCAGCAATTGGCGCGGCTCGTCCGGGGAGAAGGTTTGGCCGCAGTGCTACCGAAGATCGCCGAAGCCGAGTTTGATCCCGCCAAGATCGAGGGAACGCGGAATAACAGCGTCTCCATGGACGTGATGATCCGGTTCTTGGGCGGATCCGATGGCCCCCGCTGGATAAAGAACCGTCGCCCCCAACCTCTCCGCAGTCAGCGTATGGTGCAGCACACCCGAACCATTTTCCGACGAGCTGTCGTCACCCGACTGAAGTTGAGTGACAAGTTACAACGCGGCATCGGGGGGGAACTCGGCATTTCTCACGTCGCTGTCTGGAAGCTGTGGCAGCAAGTCGTCGATGATTGCTGTGATCAAGCGGCTGCGGAGAGAGTCGGCTGGCAACAGTTGAACTTCGCGAGTTCGCAGTTGGCCGCTGGCAACACCTACGAAATCCGACTCGTGTGGAAACAAGCGGCCTGCCGCTTCGGAGTGAGACGGACCACCCGCCTACTCGGCAAGCCGGCCTGATAGTACTAAAACAACGGTGCGTTCTATGGTTAACGCACCCCCCATTTCTCCGCCCAACAACCTTCGTGGGAGACGCATGGGGCATCGATGGCGTTCCGGCCCTCCTTGCAATTTTTGGACCGGGAAAGATCGTCCGAATATCCAACCGCGCATCGGCGTGTTGCACGGCAACTCCCGCCCCGTGCGATGATCGACCTTCGAGCCCGATTCGGACCCGGTCACCGAGCAACCAGTGGGACCGTCAGCAGCGGAACTCCACCGTGCAACGGACGGTGCAATAGAATAGGCATTTTCGCGCATTTCATCGCACTTTGGGCGCTGCGAGAGATTCGCGGAAACCCTGAATCCGTTAGCCATGGAGCGCTGGAATCCTTGTGGAATCGGGTTTCTTGGCGGAGAGGGTGGGATTTGAACCCACGGTGAGTATTACCCCACGTCTGATTTCGAATCAGGTGCCATAGACCACTCGACCACCTCTCCTTGGAACGGGGCGGGAAAATGGGCAGGCTCCGGTGGTTTGTAAAGCCTCCAGTTTCCCGTTCAATCCGGGAAGACGATGGCGCGGCGGCCGTCGATGATGGTGCGGTCGTGGACGTGGAAGCGGATGCCGCGGGCCAGGGCGGCGCGCTCGCAATGGCGTCCGAGGCGGGCGAGATCGGCGGGCGTGTGGAAATGCTGCACGCGCTCCACCTCCTGCTCGATGATGGGGCCGGCATCGAGGTCCGCGGTGACGTAGTGGCAGGTAGCACCGATGAGTTTCACGCCGCGGGCGTAAGCCTGCTGGTAAGGATTGGCGCCGATGAAGGCGGGCAGAAAGCTGTGATGGATGTTGATGATGCGGCCGGAGAAATCAGTGCAGAAATCGTCGGGGACGATCTGCATGAAGCGGGCGAGGACGATGAGTTCGACGTCCTGCTCCTCGACGAGGCGGCGGATTTCGACGAAGCCGGCTGGGCGGCGGTCGCCATCCATTTCAATCTGGTGGAAGGGGATTTCCGCGCGTGCGGCGGCGGCGCGGCAGTTCTCGCGGTTGCCGATGATGGAGGTGATCTCGATGGGCAATTCGCCGAGTTCGGCGCGCCAGAGAATTTCGTGAAGGCAGTGGTCGGTCTTGGTGACGAGGACCGCGGTTTTCATGCGGTAGGGCAGTCGGCGGAAGTGCCAATCCGCCCGGAGCGAGCGGCCGAGCGTGCCGAACCCATCGATGAAATCCTGAACATCGACGTCGAGGTCGGCGGTTTCAATTTCCAAGCGGGCGAAGAATTTGCCGCCGAGCCGGTCGGAGAATTGGGCGAATTCAACCAGATTGCCGCGGTGGCCGGCGACGTAGGTGGCGACTTTCGCGACGATGCCGGGCTGGTCCGTGCAGCTCAGCTTGAGGATCAATCCGGGGCGTGACATGCGCGGCGAGAATGGCCGGGTGGCGCGCCCGCCGTCAATCGCCTGGGGCGGGAGGCAGGGGGGCGGCGCCGTGCGGCGGGGCAGGGCGGTCGCCGGCGGGCGGCAGGGAAAAAGGATTCTTCGCACCGAGCGCGAGGGCGACGACGACCGCGGACACAAGCAATGTGGCGATGACGCCGGCCAGTGCCGCGAGCCACCAGCGGCGGCCGGCGGCTGGCACGGGCGCTTCCCTCCGCCATGGCGGGACGGGGGGAGCGGGGAGGCGGCCGGCCACGGGGGCGGTGGGTTCCGCAAGGATTTCCGGGGGCCCGGTGCGGACGAAGGCGGGAAGGTTCCAACCGGCGAAATCCATATCGTCCGCGGCAAGCGCGAGATCGTCCGGCTGCCCGGAGGCACGGCGGGAATGCGGGGCGGCGATGATGTTGGCGACAACCTCCTCGTCCACAAATCCCTCACGCTCCAACCATCGTGCGGTCGATTCGCGGGTGGCGGGCGGACGGGCGTGCGTGCGGGTGGAATTCATGAGCCGGGGCGGATTCGCGTTCGCTGGCTGGGTTATCGCGGATGCGGGGACAGGTCAATGATTAAGAAACCCGAAACAATTCGCTCGCGCTGATCGCAGCCTATTTCGTCCGTCCGGCTTCGTGCAGGACACGCCAGCCGCCGCGGAGGACGGAGACATCGGCACCGAGTTGAAGAGCTTCGATGCGCAGGGCAACTTGGTGGCTGAGTCCGCAGTTCTCATCGCCACAATAGACGATGACGCGCGGCGTTTGCATGATCTGCATGGCGACATCCGCCTCGAAAGCCTGCATGTCCTCGCCGGGATCGAGGTTCCAGAGGGCGGAGCCGGGGACGCCATTGGCTTCCCATTCCTTCCGCTGGCGGGCATCGACCCAGAGCACGACGGCGTCGGCGGGGATCTGGGAAAGACAGATTTCACCCGGTTTGAGGGTGGTGGGATCGCAAGCGAGCTTGCGCGCCGGCGGACCTTTCACAAGGTAGGTTCCCCCGGCCGCAGCGGCGGAAATCACCAGGATGGCGGCGAGTTGGGCGGGCGCGCGCATCACCGGGAGGAGGCCTGTTGGACGCCGGCTGCGTTCTTGCGGACGACGCCGAAGGCCTGGGCGAGACGGTGCTTGGCCGACTTCGCATCGGTCTCGATGCGGATCACCGCGATGCCGGCTTTGTCCGTGGCGGCGGGGATGACGGTGAGCTTGTATTCGCTGCCTTCCTTGACGGTGGCGAGGGTGCAGGCGAAAACAGGATTGGAAGAGGACACGCCTTTCACATGGATTTCCTGACCCTCCATCATCTTGATTGCGATGACTTGCGGCGATGGTTTGGCACCGATTTCCCAGGCGACGGTTTTCGGTTCCAGATTGACCAGCACGGGGATGTGGACGCGGGAGGTGAGGCGCAGCGATGGATGGTCCTGCGGGTCGTCGTCCAGCCAGACGGCCACGACCTTGTCCACGGTGCCGGAGAAATTTCCCATATCGAAGGTGGTGCGGATGAGGCCATCCTCGCCGGGAGCGTAGGTGAGCTTGCCGCCTTGGACTTGGACGTGGAGGCACGAGCAGCCGGGATCGCTCTTCGTGATGGTGACGGGCTTGTTGCTCGCGTTGGTGAATTTGAAATCGGTGACTACCGTTTTGGCTTCCGGGCTGGCGGAGATTTCCTTGAGCAGGGAGTCGAATTTGAGTTTCTCCGCCTGCGCGAAAATCGCGAGGGCCATCCAAAACGCGAGCGTGTGTTTCATGGCGGGACTATGACTTGGGTTTCGCCTTGGGTGCAAGCGATACGGCGATGATGAGGCGTCCACCGCGCCACTCCGGACCGAGGACGAAGAGCGGCCTGCCGCCTTCGAGCCGGGCATCGGTCTTGAGGATTTTCTTGCGGCTGAGCCATAGTTCCAGATCGAGCGGGGTGAACGCCTTGGTAGGCTTGGCACGGGCCTCGAAGCGGACGAGCACTTCGTCAGAAGGGTGCAGCGGCTGGACCCAGTTCTCGTAGCTGCGCAGGAGCGGCTGGGTGTCCTGGCCCAGCAGAACGTAGCTTTTGAAGCGGAGGCGCGCCTCGCCACGGAGGCGGGTGGCGGTGGCGGCATCGACCGGGGAGACCTTCGCTCCGGCGGATTTCACGTCGCCGTCGGTCCCGTAATAGACCGCCACGCGCACCTGACCGATGACCGTTTTCCCCGGATCGTCCTGGGCGGCGGTAGGACCAGCAAAGAGGGCGAGAAATATCACTCCGATCCAGCGGCGGCGGGCGATGGTCATGGCGTGAGGCGTTCGATGGCCGGGGATTCTCGGTCCAGGGCGGCGGTGGAATCCGCCTCGCCGGGCGTTGGCAGCCAGGCGGTTTCGGTGAAATCCGTGGAATCCGGAATGGCGGCGACGCCATTGAGAACGATGACCGTCGCGGATGCCGGCGAGCTGGCGAACCACTCGGCTTTCACGCCCTTTTCCGGGGTGTAAACGACCGGGGCGGCGGCTGCCTGCGGCGGATTTGTCTGCCTCGCGACGTTTGCCGGGGCGGGGGAGGATATGGTGCCGGCCCAGAATGCCAACGCCATGCCCGCGCAGGCGGCGGCGGGCAGGAACCAGGATTTCCAAAACGGCACGGCCCGGCGGGCGGGCTCCGGCGCGGCGGCGGGCGCGGACTCGCGAATGCCTTGCAGCACGCGGCTGTTGAAGAAATCCGGATAAGGCGGCTCCTCGGACGCCGGGATGGCGGCGGCAATGGTGGCCCGCCAAGAGCGTATGGCCGCGCGGGCGGCAAGCTGGTCCGGCTGCCCGGCCGCCCACGCCTCGGCTGCCGCTAGCGAAGGGCCGGTCAGTTCGTCTTCCAGCCATAGGGCCAGGGTGGTTTCATCGAGATTCGTATTCATCTTTGAGCATTGCTTGGAGTTTTTGCCGCGCGTAGTAGAGGCGGCTCATCACGGTGCCGAGGTTGCAGGACATGGCCTCGGCGATTTCTTTGTAGGACAAGCCCTGCACGTCCTTGAGGACGACAACCTCCCGGTGCTCCGCGGAGAGCTTGCCGAGAGCGGTTTCGATTTTTACGCGCAACTCGCCGTGCGCCATCGTCACGTCCGGCGACTCGCCGCCGGACGGGGTGGTGAAGGAAGCGGGATCAATGCGCTCCCGTTGGAAAATCTCGTCATTCAGTTCGCCGGCGCTGCGCAGCTTCCGCTTGCGCGCCCAATCATAGACGCAGTTGTGGGCGATCCGGTAGATCCACGTCGAGAAGCGCGCCTTCGCCTCGAATTTCGGCAACGCCTTCCATGCCTTGATGAAGACCTCTTGGGCGAGGTCCCACGCGTCGGCTTCCTGGTGGATCATGTTGCGGATCATGGCGAAAATTCTTCCCCGGTGGCGGGTCACGAGCTCGTCGTAGGCGCTCATGTCCCCTTGTTGGGCGAGGGCAACGAGCCGGAAATCGTCATCCGGATCATCCGTTGGGAATTCCGGGCTGACGGAACCGCCAGGTTCCCGCGCGGATTGCGACGGCTCGCCGGGTGAGTTATTCATGATTGCTTGGAAATCTTCCGGGCGCGTCCGGGCGTCCGGTTACCGGGCAAGATTGGCCAGCCTGCGGGGGCCGCGCAACCCGGAATCTCGGCGCTCAGGCCAGCGTCTTGAGCAGCCGGGTGACGAGCTGCTGGTCTTCCTTCCGGCCGGCGTCGGCCAGGGATTTGCGTAAATTCCCCAGCAAGCGCAGGAGGATTTCGCCGGGGCCGGCCGTTTCCCGCAGGATCGCCTTGCGGCGGCGGTCGAGTTCCGGACTCTCCAGCAGCGTGCCTTGGTAGTGAAGCTGCCCGCCATCGAAGCAATCGACAACGATCGGGCATCCGTCTTCATAAATGCGGCACATGAAATGGCCGGGGAAATTCACGCCTTCCACCTCCAGGTCCAGCCGCCGGCCGACGAGGATGAAGATGAGGCAAAGGCCCAGCGGATTCGAGCGGCCGGCCGCGAGGCACCACGCGAGGTCCGAGTTTCTAGGGTCGTAGTAGCTTGTGGCGTTTGGCTCCAGCCGGTCCGGGAAAAGAAAATCCCCGAGGGCGCGGGCGGTGCGGATGCCGGCCTGCGCCGCCTCCTCCGCCAACAGGTCGAGCGCGTCGGACAGCGGCTGGCGCAGCGTGATGCCATCGTGCAGGAAATCCGACAGAAGCCGCAGCAGCGCCTCGAAGGATTCCCAATCCTCCTGCAAGGCAGCCGCCCCGCCAGTGGGGGCGATCCATTCCCGCGAAAGATTTTCCCGCAGCGCAGGGCGCAGCATTTCCGCCAGTATGAACTTTTCCCGCAGGCTGAGAGGGCGCGAATGGGAGGCGAGCCATTCGCTCAAATCCCCGCCACAGAGCGCCATGCGTGCCGCGACCCTTTCGCGCACCTCCGGGGTTTCGTCATCAAGGAGGCGGATCAGGGCTTCGAGCTCGGCGAGGGCCGGCGGCCCGGCTGGAGGCGCGGAAGTCAAAACGGACGGCGGACTTGGGAAAGGAGGATGGTGCGCGATACTGGGTTCGAACCAGTGACCCCCTCCGTGTCAGGGAGGTGCTCTACCACTGAGCTAACCGCGCGAACGGCGCCCCGCTCGGGGCGGGCGAAACTAGGACGGTCCCGCGCCGCCATGCAACCCCTTTTTCCGACGAAAAAAGGCGGGGAATCCGGAGATTCCCCGCCCTTGTTGAACCCCGGAACCGCCCGCGGCGATGTGCCCGCAGGACCGGGAGAGGGTTTATTTTTTGCCAGCTTTTTTCGCCGTCTTTTTGGCCGCCTTCTTCGCCGGAGCGGATTTGGCGGCGGCCTTTTTGGCGACGGTTTTCTTCGGGGCCGCGGTGGCGGCGCCCGCGCTCTTCGCGGCTTTTTTAGCGGCCTTCTTGGCGGTTTTCTTCACCGCCTTCTTGGCCACCTTCTTCACGGCGGCCTTCTTGGCGGGGGATTTGGCCGCGCTCTTGGCTGCCTTTTTAGCGGCGGCCTTCTTGGCCGGTGCTTTCTTGGCAGCCGGCTTCGCGGCTTTCTTGGCGGTCTTGGCCGCGGCCTTCTTCGCTGTTTTTTTTGCAGCCATAGTTTTGGTTCGTTGGAGTTCGCGTTCGATGTTCGTTTTCTCTTCCGGCGTTAGTTCGGCGTTGGAGAGGATGGCGAGGACTGCCTCACCGGCGCGTCCTCCAAAAGCGTTTGTTAGAAAGGACCGCGTGGCGCGGCCGACGATTTCCCCGCGCGGCATCGCCGCCTCGAAGACATGCGCGCGGCCGGAGCGTTCCTTCACCACCAGACCCTTGCGCTCCAGGCTCTGCATCACCGAGAGCACGGTGGTGTAGGCGCGGTCCCGGCCATCGGTCAGGCCATCCGCTACTGCGGATACCGTAGATGGTCCCTCGTTCCAGAGGACGGTGAGCGCCTGGAGTTCCAGGTTGGACGGATGCGAGGGAATGGGGAGGGGCCGTGCCATGTGGCGGGGATCGCTTCGCTTAGCGACGACATAAGTAGTAGGTCCGCCCCGCGTCAAGGGAAAACGCATCGAATATCAGGAAAAGTTAAACTTTCCCCAGCCGCCCGCGCCGCACCTACCAAAGGCGTAGTAGCTCAGTCCGCTTCCTTTTCCATGGCCGGGCGGACGAGCGCGGGGTCGAGTCTGGCGAGCGCTTCCCACAGTGCGTCATCGCCGGGGTCGCCATTATACAACACGCGGCCTTCCTTTGAAACGAGCACAAAGACGGGCATGGAGCGGATCCTCATTTCCTGGAAAAGCGGACCTTCGGCGCGGTCGATGAGCCAGGCGCCGGGCGGCTTGGGTTCAAGCGGCGCCAAGGCTTTCCGCGCGTCTTCCAGCAACGCGTCCGGCGCGTCGGCGGGCAGCAGCGAAACCATCGCAACGCCCTTCGAGCCAAGCTCCGCGGCGGCGATGGCATAGTCCGGCAGACTGCCGGCCGAGTCCATGCTGGCGGGCGACCAGAAGTGCAGGATGAGCGCTTTTTTTTTGCCCAGGATTTCCCGCAGGGCGACGGGTTCGCTGCCTGTTAGGCTGCGGAACGGCTTGGAGAAATCCACCCTAACGGATTTCATGGCGTCGTCCAGGCGCAGCCGCTCGATGTGCGGGGCAAAAGCCGCGCCCTGCCGCGGGCTGAGCCAGAATGCCTCGGTGATGTGGTTTTTGAAAGCGGCCTTGTCGCCCTTTTCCAAAGCGTCGATCGCGCGGACGTATTCGACGGCGGCGAGCCAGTCCTCGCGCGAGCTGAAGATGGTGGAATCCGCGATTTTGAAATCCGCGTCCCGCGCCAGAAAGTCCGGCAGCATCGCCGCCAGCGCCGCGTCCTCCCGGCGGTCAACATGGTATAACAGGCGCGCCTCGAGGATGGCTTGCGGACCGACGCCGGCGGCTTTCGCCTTGGCGATGGCTGCATCCATGGCCGACGGCGCGCCGCGTTCCGATAGCAACCCGTCGATGGCGATTTCCTTCGGGCTCGGGGTTTTGTCCGGAGTTTGTGCGAGGAGCGAGCCCGTTAGCAGGAGCAGCGCGAGGGATTTCTGAATGATGCGCATGGCGGTAAATGGAAAACCGCCGGAGGCATAACACCTCCGGCGGCTGGATGCAAAAGATCGGATTCAGCGGGCGGGCGGGATGACCATCTTGCGGCCGAGCACGACGACGTCGCTGGTCATGCCATTGGCCTGTTTGATTTGTGCGGATGGCACTTTGTATTTCGCGCTGATGCCGGAGAGCGTGTCTCCGCTGACCACGGTATGGATGGTGGCGGCGCCGTTCGACGGCACGCGCGGCGTGGAAACCGGGGGATTCATGATCGGATTGATCGACGGGGTGGTGGCCGCCGCCGTGGAACTGGTTTCCTCGTAGGCTGCCGGCGTGTCGTAAATCGGGTTGGGATCGACCGGTGCGTTCACGCCCGGGTCGGCCACGCCGTAGGGATTCGCAGCGGTGTCGTAATTGGCCGGCTTGTTATTAGCGCAGGACGCGAGGGCCAGGACGAGCAGCGCGGTGACGGGGATGAGAAGCGAATTCATGGAGTGAGGCTGGGGTTGGCGTGAGGGGATTGCAAGGTCGGCAAGGCGCCGGAGGCAGGGCCGCCGATCGCTGAATGGAACGTCACGGAACGATTTCTTTATTCAAATCCATTTCCCCCCGCAGGCGGAAAAACCCGGCGGCGGTGGCGCTCGTCCGGGCAGCGAGTTCCTCCAGCGATTCCCCGCGCAGCTCGGCCAAGCGCGCGGCGGTGGCGCTGGCATAGGCCGGCTCGTTGCGCTTTCCGCGGTGCGGCTCCGGCGCGAGGTAGGGCGAATCCGTCTCCACCATGAAGCGGTCCGCCGGGCAGCGCAGCGCCGTCTCGCGGACCTCCCGCGCCGATTTGAAAGTCGCCACGCCGCCGAAGGAAACCAGCCCTCCCAGCTCCAGCACGCGCGCCGCGTTCTCCCACGGGCCGATGAAGCAGTGGAACACCGCGCGCACGCCGTTACTGTATTCCCCGTAGATGGCCAGCGCGTCCTCGAGGGATGCCGCGCCCTCCCGGTCCCGCGTGTGGATCACCACATTCAGCCCGGCGTCGCGCGCCACCGCGAAGTGCCGGCGCAGGAAATCCCGCTGGCGCTCATGGTAGGCGGCCTCGGTCCAGCCGTACGGCGCCGGGTGATAGTAGTCCAGGCCGGTCTCGCCCACGCCGCAAACCCGCGGGTCTGCTAGATAGGCGGCCAGTAGTTCCGGCGCGTCGTCCGCGGCATGGTGGACATCGCACGGATGGATGCCGAGACAGGCGTGGACGGCCGGATTTTCGGAGAATGTTAGATTCGCCGCGATGTCCTCCGCGCACGTCGCCAGCGTGATGAGCCTGCCGACTCCAGCCTCCCGCGCGCGGTCCAGCAGAGCCGGGATTTCCTCCGCCGGGAACTTGTGCGAGGCGAGATGGCAGTGGGAATCGGTCAACATGCGGCCGGCTGGCGGAGGATCGTTAGAAAGGCGGCGGTCTTCGCGAAATCTTTCACGCCCGGGGAAATCTCCGCGCCGGACGCGATGTCCAGCGCCGCCGGCCGGACGGTTTCTGCAGCGCGTGCGGCATTTTCCGGGACGATGCCGCCGGCCAGAATGACGGGTGGCGCGCCGGCGGCATTGCGGAAATCCGCCGCCACGTCCCAATCAAAAACCGCGCCCGTACCGCCATAGACGCCTGGCGCGTGCGCGTCCAGCAGGATGGCCGCCGCGCCGTATTCCGCCGCCCGCGCCAGGTCCGCCAGAGTCCTCACGCCGATCGCTTTGATGAATGGCACGCCCGCGTCCCGATAGACCGCCGCATCCGCCGGCGCCTCGTCGCCATGCAATTGGATGGCGTCTAGCAGACCCGCCTCCATCAGCCGCAGCGGCAGCGCCGGCGGCTCGTTTACGAACACGCCGATGCGTAAAATCCTGCCCGCTATTTCCCGCAGCCACTCCGCCTGCTCCGGTGCCAGATACCGCTTCGAGCGCGGCCAGAAATTCACCCCCAGCGCGTCCACATCCAGCTCCGCGAGGCGCTCCGCATCCGCGCGCGTGGTCACTCCGCAAATCTTCAGCGAGACGGATCCGGGAGCGAGAAATCGGCGCAGCGTCGTCATGCGCGGGACGCTACCCAAGATCGCCGCGATGCAAATGCGGATTTTCCCAAAACCCCGCCGCCATCCCGCGCACCGATAACGAATCCGCTAGACCGCGCCGCCCACGAATTTTTCGAAAATCCCCAGCGTCTCGCGGCTCACGTGGTGCTCCATCCCCTCCGCATCCACCTCCGCCGTCGCCGGACTCACGCCCAGCTTGATCAGCGTGGCCACTGTTACCGCGTGGCGGTGGCGCGCCTCTTCCGCGATATCCCGGCCCTTGTCCGTTAGAAAAATCGACCGGTATGGCTCGTTGAAGACCAGCCCCTTTTTCCGCAGCCGCGCGACCGTCTGGATCACCGTGGCGTGGGAAATCCCCAACCGCCCGGCCAGGTCCACCACGCGCGCCTCGCCGTTCTGTTCGATCAGCACTGCGATCGCCTCCAGATAATCCTGCGCCACCTCCGCCGCATGCTGCTCGCGCGTCGCTTTGAGCGCCTCCGCCTGCTTCTTGGCGCTCTGCGGCGGCGAGTTCGCGATGGTGCGGCGCGCGCGGGTTGATTTGCGGGTTTCCGGCATGGCTGCACGAGCTTCGCCTCCCCGACGGGGCGGCCGCAAGCCTTCTCCTCGGCCGGCGGTTAGAAAATCCCCGGTCCGATCGTCCGCCGCGCCGGATAGGCATTGAATCCCGCCAAGCCGCCGCCGAGCATTCCCCGCCCGCGCGCGAGCCGGAGACATGCCCATCGATTCCATGAAAATCACATTTGAAAATGCAGCCAAGACGGACGCCGGCATCGCCGTCGTGCCGGTATTCGGAGAAATTCCAACCACAGGAACCGCCGCCGCCTATCGCGCCGATTCCTGCGGACAAATCGAGGCGGCGCTCAAGGCCGCGCGCTTTTCCGGAGCGAAGGGGACGTCCGTTTCCATCTACGCGCCGCACGGCTCGCAAGCGGAATGCATCCATTTCACGGGCGAAGGCAGCCGCGCGGATTTCGATGCCGAGCTGTTCGGCGCGCGGGCCATGCAGGCATTCCGAAGCACCGGTGCCGCCATGCTTTCGTTGCATCTCGACGGCATTTCCATCAATCCCGAGGAAGCCGCGCGCGCTGCCCTCGGCGCTCGTCTCGCCGCCTATCGATTCGATAAATACCGCACCAAACTCCCCGTCCGCAAGGCAACCACCGTCACCGGACTCCGCGTAATCGTGGACGATGCCGCCAAAGCCGCAGTCACCTATGCCGGTTTCCACGGCCCCGTCGGCGATGGCCAAATCCTTGCCCGCGACCTGGTGAACGAGCCTTCCAATGTTCTATTTCCCAAAGCCTATGCCGAGCGGATCCAGCAACTAGCCAGCCTCGGACTGGAAATCGAAATCCTCGGCGAAAAGGAAATGGCCGCGCTCGGCATGCACGCGCTGCTCGGCGTGGGAAAAGGTTCCCGCCGCGAGTCCCAGCTAGTCGTCATGAAATGGAATGGCGGCAAATCCGGCGACAAGCCGGTATGTCTCATTGGCAAGGGAGTAACGTTTGATTCCGGCGGCATTTCCATAAAACCCGCCGCCGGCATGTGGGACATGAAGGGAGATATGGGTGGCTCCGCGGCCGTCGTCGGCGCGATGCATGCCGCCGCCTCCCGCAAGGCGAAGGTGAATGTCATCGGCATCGTCGGTCTGGCGGAAAACATGCCGGACGGCGACGCGCAAAATCCGGGTGATATTGTCGTTTCCATGTCCGGCCAGACCATCGAAGTGCAGAACACCGATGCCGAAGGCCGCCTCGTGCTGGCCGACGCATTATGGTATGCCAAAGAACAATTCCAACCCGCCGCCATGGTAAATCTCGCCACGCTAACCGGCGCGATCGTCATCGCGCTCGGCAGCGAATATGCCGGGCTTTTCTCCAATTCCGACGACGTTGCAAACGGCCTCGCCGCCGCATCCGCCAGCTCCACGGAGAAGATTTGGCGCATGCCGCTCGCGCCGGAATACGACAAGATGCTGGATTCGCCGAATGCCGATATGAAGAACATCGGCGGTAGGGCGGCCGGCTCGATCACCGCCGCGCAGTTCCTCCAGCGCTTCGTCGGCGAGGTGCCATGGGCGCATCTCGACATCGCCGGCGTAGCCACCAAGGAAACCCGCGCCGACCCGCGCGAACCCAGCTTCGCCACCGGCTTCGGCGTCCGCCTCCTTAGCCAATGGCTGGCCGACTGTTATGAAAGTGAATGAGTCCCCGCCGCAACGGCAATCATCGGTCCCGTGGCGGCGGATTGCATCCGCCATGCCCCGCCAATCCAAACTTCTTCCAGTAATCCCGTGAGGCGCATCACGTCGCATTGCGAAGCTCGTCTGTCGACCCATCCGAAGCCGCTTGATATTGCTTGCAGAGCCAGGCGGATGCGATCCGCCACTACGACTTCCGCAATTTCAAAGCAGTGTCGCGGCCTGCGCCGTAGCGGCGATCAACGGTCGCCGCCCGTTGCCGGAAACTCCGCGCGGAACGCGGCCGCAGCTTCGGGATTTCCCCCGTCCAGATTTTCGGCGATCCGTTTGATCAGATCTCTCCGTACACGCTCCTCGGGAATCTCCGCCAGAAACGCAACGGCCTTGGCAGGTTCCAGGGCGGCGATGCGCACGGCATAATCCCGGACCATCTCCGAGCGCAGCGGACCGGTTGGCACTTTTCCCAGCCATTTTCCCGCAGCCTGCCAGTCGGATTCGGCCCAGGTTTCTAACACAGCGGCCGCGGGATGGTCGGGAGGCGATCCCGGCGTGACCTCCCGCTTTTTCCAATCGTCGTAACCGATCTTCAAATACCAATCCGCCCATTTTTCCAACCATCCAGATCCGCCCGGTGGCACTCGGAAGCTGCAAACCTCAATCTTTCCGCGGCAGTGAACTCGGAATCCACAATCGCCGACGCGTCCTCAAACGGAAGTCCCGCCAGCGGATCGGATAGAGCGCCGACATACCCGGCGCGGATTTTCTCCAGCACGGGAGAGTCGCCGGTTTTTTCCCGAGTCCGGCGCAGGGCCGCGAAGAACTGCCGGTATTCCGAGGCGGCGTCGAGGGTGGAAGCTACGAAGGCGCCCAAGCGGCCTCGTCTGGCTCAAGCGCGGCGATCATGTCTTCGAAGGCGATCCATTTCAACCTGCCACGACGTTTCGCTTCGTCGTATGCATGGCTGAGAAGGGTGATGGTGATGGTCCCGGAACGCTCGGTCGAAACGATGCGGTCCGCCCGCGCGGGTTGGCGTGCGGGTGATACCGCGAACCCGCCGAGAGAGTCCAAGCGGGCGGAGGCACGCGCGATTTCAAGCTGCTGGATGACCAGCGGGGTGAGCGTGAGGAGCAGCGCGAGCGGGATGAATGCTTTGGATTTCGTGGCCATAAAAAGTGTTAGGAGGGTGGTGGAATAGGCGCCGGCGGTCAGCGCGCCTGCGGCGGCGGTCAGCGCGCCTGCGGCGGCGGATGCGGAGAATCCGGCGGGAGCGCCCTTCGCACATTCCACGCCGAAGCCGGTTGCCAGTGAGGTGGCGCACACGACGAGTCCTTTTCCGCGGAGAATTCCGGCGACTTTTTCCAGCGCGCGGCGGCATTGCTTTTGGACGGTCGCCGCCGGGCGGGAGTGGATTTCGCCGATCCGGGGAAACGGCAGCCGCTCGTAGTAATGCTGGAGAAGAACCGTGCGGTCGCTGTCCGGGAGACGGTCGAGCGCGAGGTCGAGGTGCGGGAGGATCTCGGTCCACAGTGGTGCTTCGTCGGGTGCGGTGGATGGGATGGAATCCGGGTGCTGGAGGGATTTCCTCCGCTGGTGGGAGATTTCGGAACGCATGGCTTTGCCGGATTCGAAAATTGCCGCGCGGTGGAGCCACGCGGCGAGGCGATCGGGATGCTTGGCAAGCCCGGAGCCTTCTTCGCCAGAGCGCGGAGGACGTTCTGGCCCGCCTCCTCGGCAAGCTGGCGGCTGCCGGTGCGACGGAGGGCAGTCTGATAGATCAGGCCGGAGTAGCGATCCGCAAGCAGCCGGAAATCGGCATCCCGCCGGTGGGTGGCGAATCGGATCAGGGCTGCGTGGTCGGTCTCCGGCATGTTGTTCTCACCGTAATACACCGCGCCGACGGGCGGAGCGGACAAGGAATTCCCGGACCGGGTGATTGAGGTGGGAAGCGAAGCGCCGCACCTTGGAGTGCGGTGGGAAGCGCCGCGCCACACCGCTTTGGATTGCGAAGCAACAGGCGGAGCAAATCGGAACCGCGGACCGGGCGGGTTTCTCAATCCCCGCTCTTGAGCACTTTGATGAAGGCGTCCTGGGGGATGTTCACTTTGCCAAACATCTTCATCTTCTTTTTGCCTTCCTTTTGCTTTTCCAAAAGCTTGCGTTTGCGGGTGATGTCGCCGCCGTAGCATTTGGCGGTGACGTTCTTGCGCATGGCGGAAATGGATTCGCGGGCGACGATTTTGCCGCCGACGGCGGCTTGGATGGCTACCACGAACAAATGGTTCGGGATAACATCCTTGAGCTTGCCGGCGAGGACGCGGCCATAGCTTTCCGCCTTGTCGCGGTGGACGATGGTGGAGAACGCCTCGACGGGATCGCCGGCGATGAGCATGTCCATTTTCACCATCTTGGCGGGGCGGTAGCCGGCGTGCTCGTAGTCCATGGACCCATATCCGCGGGTCATGGATTTGAGCTTGTCATTGAAATCGACGAGGATTTCGGAGAGCGGCAGGACGCAGGAAAGCATGACGCGCATGTCATCGATGGTTTCGGTGTTGGTGACATCTCCGCGCTTTTCCAGGACGAGTTGCATCATGTCGCCGATGTACTCGCCGGGGACCATGATGTAGACATTCACGATGGGTTCCTCGATTTCCTGGATGACCTGGGTATCGGGAAACAAGGTCGGGTTGTCCACGATGACTTCGGTTCCATCCGTGAGTTTCACATGATAGATGACGGACGGGTAAGTGGAGATTACATCCATGTTGAACTCCCGTCGAAGGCGTTCCTGGATGATTTCCATATGCAGCAATCCGAGAAACCCGCAGCGGAAACCGAAGCCGAGGGCGGTGGAGCTTTCGGAATTGAAGGTGAAGGCGGCGTCGTTGATCTGGAGCTTGCCCATGCCGGCCTTGAGCGCCTCGTAGTCGGACGATTCGACCGGATAGATGCCGGAGAAAACCATGGGTTGGATTTCCTTGTAGCCGGGCAGTGGCTCGGCGCAGGGATGAACATTGTCGGTGATGGTGTCGCCGATTTTCGCCTCGTCCGCGGATTTCATGTTGGCGATGACATAGCCGACATCGCCCGCTACGAGCACTTCGCGGGCGCTCATTTTGGGAGTGAAGACTCCGACTTCCTTAACCTCGTAGGTCTTGCCGGTGTGCATGAGTTTCACGCGCTGGCCTTTTTTCACGCTGCCGGAAAAGACCCGGACGTAGGAGACGACGCCGCGGTAAGTATCGTAAATCGAATCGAACACCGAGCAGCGCAGCAACTTGTCCGGATTTTCCACGGGCGCGGGGACGCGGTGAACGATGGCCTCCAGGATTTCCACAATGCCGATGCCAGCCTTGGCGGAGGCGGGAATGGCGTCCTCTCCGGGGATGGCCAGAATGTCCTCGAGCTGCTTGCGGCATTTCGCCACGTCTGCGGCAGGCAGGTCGATTTTGTTAAGAACCGGGATGATGACGAGGTTCTGCGCGTGGGCGAGGTGAAGGTTCGCGACGGTCTGGGCTTCGACACCTTGCGCGGCATCAACCATCAAAATGGCGCCCTCGCAGGCGGCGAGCGAGCGGGCGACCTCGTAGGAGAAATCGACGTGGCCGGGCGTGTCGAGAAGGTTGAGCTTATAGGTTTTCCCGTCCCTCGCCTTGTATTCCATGGCGACGGGATGTGATTTGATGGTGATACCCTTCTCCCGCTCCAAGTCCATGGCGTCGAGAAGCTGGGCCTTTTCGTCGCGCTCGGCGACAGTGTTGGTCGCGCCCATGAGGCGGTCGGAAAGCGTGGTTTTCCCGTGGTCGATATGGGCGATGATGGAGAAATTGCGGGTCAGCTCTGTGGACATGGGCGGGAAGGCGGGGCGTGGTCGCCGGGAGGGAAGGCACGAACCCGTAACGGGTGAAAGCCGAAATGCGGAATGCCGCGCCGGGAAATCCAAGCGGGCAGGCGGCTACTGGGGAAGCGGCAGCGGCGGCAGGGAGCTGAAATCCAGTTCGCCCGACTGGGGTGCGACCGGCGCGAGATCGGTGAAACCACGGTCAAAAACGGCATCCATGCGGTCGAGATATTGAGAAAGCGGATCGTCCCGGCGGCGGGGATTTTCCTTCAGCCGCTCCTTGAGGCGCATGAAGTCCTCGAAGGCGCCACTGCTCTCGCTGGCGCGGGTGATTTCAAACCAATCGAGATAATCCCGGGCGCGGGCTGCCTTGGCAGCCAATACGTTGCGGCGGCTGGCGAGATCTTCCAGCTGCGCGGCGATGCCGTCGGAACGGCCCGCGCCAATTTCCGCAAGCGCCGCATTGTAATCGGCAACCAGCGGCCGGTATGTCGGAAAACAACGCCAGCTTATGCGGACGAGCGCCTCAACGGCAGGCTGAATGGCGGCAGCGCGGGCGGCTTCGGGGAGCGCGGCGGCTTCCGGCCACGCGAAGAGATTCTTGCGCTCGACGGTGCCCTCCGGAGTGCGGAAATCGAGCTGAAGCGCTTCATTCAAAGCGATTTCCGTGGCGGCGACGTTCATCACGTCGGTCGCGGGATTGCGGCCGCCAATATTCGCGAACTGAAGCGCCCACCATTTCGCGAGCGAATTTTCCGATAGGTTCAGCCCCGGGAAGTGCTTCCGGAGAAGGACGGGCATCTCACCCTGAAACCCGGCTACCTCGGTAAGGAACGAGCGGAATCCGTCCTTCCCCTGCGGCTGCTCCAGCAGCGCCATGGCCAGCGAGCCGGAGGAAACGCGGAACGCGGCGCGCATGGCGGGGTCCAGCTCCGCGCAGGCGGCGGGATTGATCGAGAACAGCTCGTCGAGCTTGAAGAGTCCGCTGGATTTGAACAATGCCTCGTAAAGACGTCGATCGCTGCGCCCAAGTCGCCAGTCTGTAGCCTCGCGAAGGCCGTCCACCAACCATGGCGGCACGAGAAACGGCGTGTCTGCCCCTTTCGGCAAGTCCTTGAGCGTGCGGTAGTAAAGCAGCGCGGATGTGGCCGCGCGGCGAACCCGCTCCGGCTCGACGCCGAGGCCCATGTGGAGATCCAGCGTGACCTTGTAGCCCAACTCACTCCACGTGAGGGCGATGGCCTCGATGCGCGGCGGCATGGGGTCGCCGTTCTTTCCGTGGAGAACGATGTCGATGGGAACGTTCGCGTGAACGAATTCGTCCTTCTCGTCAGTGAGCTTGAGCAGGTCGGATTTCGCTTCCTCGGCTAGCAGCGCGACGGCGGACCGGTCGGAAGCCACGCCGCCCGAGACACGGAACTGTTCCGAATTGCTCACGATGACGTTCGGATCGCGGATCGCCTTGGAGAGCGGTGGCTCGGCGACCTGGATCGCCCGCGGGATTTCCTGCGCGACCGCCGCGGTGGAGAGCAGCAGAACGAACGTGAGTGGAGGCGGAATCATGGACTTTCAGAACGGTGCGAGACCGGTATCGCTGGAATTGTCGCGGGGATCGAGAACGAGGCGGTCGCTCTCGATGCGGATGCGCGCCATGTCGCTGAAAGCCATGCCGGTTTCCTCGGAAAACGCCGCTGCGAGCTTCCTGTAGGCCGGCAGTATGAGGTGCAGGAAACCCTGCGGAACCACAAGCCGCCCGAAGCGCCCGCCTTTGGGAGGTTTGGGGAAATCCGGGTGATACGGGCCGCCGTCCGGTTTCACGTCGGTGATGAGGCCGCGAGCGTCTTCGAATTTCTCCACCTGCAGATACATTGAAACGGTGAAGGGCTTGCCGAAAATGGAGCGCACCATGATGACCTCCGCCCGGCCGTCCTCCAGTCGCACCCACACGCGCTTGAGTTTTACAAAATCACCAAGCGGTCCGCCCTGCTTGCATACCAGCGTCCGTCCCAGCCACTGATTGATCTCCGCTTCAGTGAGCGTGACGTTGTAACCGCGGTCCAGCGAGCTCTTCAGAACCTCCGCCAAATCTCTTTCCCGTGGCGATACCGCCCCACCGTAACCGCCCAGATCGGAGAGGTCCTGCGGCCGCGCCGCGTAAAAAATCCCGGTCCCCAAGCCTATGGCGAGCAACAGCAGCAGGAGGAAGAGCAGCTTCGACATGCAGCCACCGCGCGCGCGGGCCGTCGGGAGTTCGGAATCGGACATGCGCGGCCTCCTTATCATTCCACCAGCGGCACGCAAGCGCTCGGTGGGAGGATCAGGCGTGAGTGAACGTGGAAGTGCGAAACTAAATATGACTGGCACATTGTTGTTGTGCTTTTCTGAAGGTGGCGCAGGGTGTGCGGATGAGCGGAGCAGAGACCGGAGACAGGAGTGGGGGAACCGAGATGCTGGCAGGGCGGAAAACCGGACTGCCGATGGGTGGGTTCGCGCGGGGAAAAAGTGGAGGGCGACGGAGGATCACGGGGGGGACGGGACACGCGAATTCCTTCCACGTGATGAGCAAGACCGCCGGCGGGGAAAAACTTTTCGGGGCGGTGGAAAAGGATGCTTTTCTCGGAATCGTGCGGCTGCTGGAGGGATTCTCCGGAGTGGAAATCGTCACCCACGCGGTGATGGCGAATCACTTCCACCTGCTGGTGCGGGTGCCGGATCAGAAAAAATTTCTGGTGCAATTCGACGGACCGGAGGGGGAGGAGCGGATGTTCGAGCGGCTGGGATTTCTTTATTCGGCGGAATACCTGCAGGGACTTGGCGGGGAGTTGGCGGATTTGCGGGCAAGGGGGATGGAGAAGGAAGCGGACGAACTGCTGAATCGTTTCAAGCTGCGGTTCTGCAATTTGCCGTTGTTCGTTAAGGAGTTGAAGGAGCGGTTCTCCCGTTGGTTCAACCGGACGCACGACCGGAAAGGGACGCTGTGGATGGAGCGCTTCAAAAGCGTGCTGGTAGCGGACGGTGAGGCATTGCGGACGATGGCATGCTACATCGACCTGAATGCGGTGCGGGCGGGATTGGTGGAGGATCCGAAGGACTACCGCTGGTGCGGGTATGCGGAGGCATTGGCGGGATCCGGAATGGCGCGGCGCGGCCTATGCCTGGCGACAGAGCGGGAGGCGGATTCCTGGGATAGCATCCAATCCGGCGACGTTGATGGAAGACTCTCCGTGGCAATGTTATACCGGAGCTGGTTATTCGAGCGCGGGGTGGTGACGGAGACGCGGCGCGGGGTGACCGCAGAGGCTCGGGCGGAGGTGCGGCAAAAGCGTGGTGGGCTGTCGCGTGGAGAGTTGCTGCGATGCCGGGTGCGCTACTTTGTGGATGGCGTGGCGATTGGTGGCCGGGAGTTTGTGGAGGCGGTTTTCCGGGAACAGCGGGGGAATTTCGGCAAAACGAGAAAGGATGGCGCACGCGAAATACGGGAAGCCCCGGGCTTGGGCTTGTTCACGCTGAGAAATCTGAAAAGGCAGGCGATCACGGGCGGAGGCGTTCCGCCAGCGGAGGACGCGGCTTCCTAATTTTCCCTCTTGAACCGCCCCTGCGCATGGCGGGAAATCGGCGCCATGAGCGATGACCGGCTGGCGCGAAAACTCAAACAAACCTTCGGCTACGACGATTTTCGGCCGCTGCAGCGGGAAATCATGGAGGTCTCTCTGGCGGGGCGCGATGTGGTGGCGATTCTGCCGACCGGCGCGGGCAAAAGCCTGTGCTATCAGCTTCCCGCGCTCCTTCGCAAAGGGCTGACGGTGGTGGTTTCGCCGCTGATCGCGCTGATGAAGGACCAAGTGGACCAGCTCCGGGCAAGCGGCGTGGCGGCGACTTTTCTCAATTCCACGCTCGACCCTGCCGAGGCCTACGAGCGGACGCGCGGGCTCGGCAAGGGCGAGTATGACCTGCTTTTCGTCGCGCCGGAGCGGCTGATGCTGCCGGATTTTCTCGATGGTCTGCGGCATTGGAATGTGGATGCGCTGGCGGTGGACGAGGCGCACTGCATCAGCGAATGGGGCCACGATTTTCGCCCGGAGTATCGTCGTTTGCGCGAGGTGCGGGAGACATTGCCTGGCATCCCGGTGCTGGCGCTCACGGCGACGGCGACGGAGCGGGTGCGGGCGGACATCGCCATCCAGCTCGATTTGCGGGAGCCGGAAATCTTCCTGGCCAGCTTCAACCGGCCGAATTTGAAATACCAGGTCGTGGCCAAATCCGGCGCCGCCGCCCAGGTGTGCAATTTCGCCGAAGCGCGGCCGGGCGAGTCCGGAATCGTTTACTGCCAGTCCCGGAAAAGCACGGAGGCGATGGCTGCCACGTTGCGCGGAAATGGGTTTGCCGCCGTCTGCTACCACGCCGGCCTGCAAGCCGACGAGCGCGCGGCGAATCAGGACGCCTTCCTGCGTGACGAGGCGAAGATCGTCTGCGCCACCGTCGCGTTCGGCATGGGAATCAACAAACCCAACGTCCGCTTCGTGATCCACGCGGATTTGCCGAAAAATCTGGAGGGCTATTATCAGGAAACCGGCCGGGCCGGGCGCGACGGGCTGCCCGCCGATTGTCTGCTGCTGTTTTCCCGCGGCGACGTGATGAAATTACTCAAATTTCTCGACGACATCCCGGACGAGCAGGCCCGCCAAGTGGCGCACCGGCAGCTCGACCAGATGACGCATTACGCCGAGGACGACCGCTGCCGCCGGGTCGCGCTGATGGGATATTTCGGCGAGGACTGGACGGCGGAAAATTGCGGCGCATGCGACCATTGCCTGAATCCGCGGGAGAAATGGGACGCGACGCTCGACGTCCAGAAGCTGCTGAGCTGCGTCGTCCGCATCCGCCAGGCGGGGGGATTCGACGTTGGGTTGAATCACGTTTCCGAGGTCCTCACCGGCGGGCAATCCGAGAAAATCCTGCGCTGGGGTCACGACAAGGTAAGTACCTACGGCATCGGCAAGGACCGGGCGCGGGCGTACTGGGTGGATCTTGGCAGGCAGCTTTTGCGCGCCGGATTTCTGGCGGCCAGCGGGGATAAATTCCCCACCGCCGCCATCAGCCGCGAGGGGATGGCGGTTTTGAAAAACCGCGAAACCGTGATGCTGACGCGCGCGCTGGTAGAGCCGCGCGATCGCTCCACGGCGGTCCGCGCCGGGGACATCCCTTGCGATAACGGGCTTTTCGAGCGCCTGCGGGTGTTGCGGAAATCCCTGGCCGACGCCCGCGCCGTGCCGCCCTACGTCGTTTTCTCCGACGTGACGTTGCGCCATCTCTGCCGGAGCTATCCGCAGGACGATGCGGCTTTGCTGGCGAATTCCGGCGTGGGCGAGAAGAAGCTGGAGGATTACGGCGCGGATTTCCTGCGGGAAATCGGCGCGTGGCTGGCGGAAAATCCCCGGCAAACCTTCGAAGGGATTTCCACTCCCAAACCGCGGCCGGCGCAGGGGACGGCGTTGAATTCCTCGGCGATCGACACGCTGGCGCTGTGGAAGCAGGGGAAATCCATTGAGGAAATCGCGGCGATGCGCGGCTGCGTCAGCAGCACGATCGAGAACCACCTCGCCGCCGCGCTCGAGAACGGCGAGCCGATCGATGTGCGGCGCCTCTACAGCGCTGAAGACGAGCGGGAAATCCTCGCGGCGCTGGAGGGCTACGAGGAAATCGCGCTGAAGCCGGTCTTTGAGCAGCTCGGCGGGCGCTTCAGCTACGGCAAGCTGCGGCTCGTCCGCTCGGCGGCGGCGACGCCTCGCTAGGAAAGAGTTACGGCAGCTTTGGCAACCGCCAAGGCGGGGTGTCATCGTAGGAGTTCACCGTCGGCTGGTTCGTCTTTCGGTCGAGGAACGCGATGGCGATGCTGCGCTTGAGCGGGGAGATGAGCCAGCGGGTGTTGTTGACCGGCACCCACGCGCCCTTGGTGTCCAGAAAGGAGATCTCAACGTTGGCTTGGTTGCGGTCGTTCACCTTGGCCGGCTGGGGGATCGAGCCGCGTGCGCCGGGTTTGAGCTGGACGTCCCGCTCGCCGATGCGGAGCCGGACGGGCGTGGGGGCCAAGTTCATGGCGGCGATGGATCCCATGGGAAATCCTTTTTCGGAATCGTCCATCATCACGAGGCGGTAAGGGATTTTCCCTTGCTGCGGGATGAAAAGAGCGAGCTGCCGCGCGCCCTCCACCGCCTGCCCCTCGGCCACGATGCGGAGGATTTCCGTGCCATCGGGCGCCTTGTCAGGCACGGCGAAGCGGACGGCGCCGCCATCCATGCGGATTTCGATCTCATCGCTGAACGAGGTGGTCCAGAGCTTGAGCGGAGTGGTGGATTTCCCGTCCGGACCGACGTAGAGCACGTCGGAAAGGCCGTCCACGGCTTCGAAGCAGAGTGCGCGGAGCTTGGCGGTACGGACTTCCCCGGCCCGGGCCGGGAGGGCGGTTGCGACGAGGGCGAGGAGCAGGAGTCGGATCATGAGCGGTGAAGCTAGCGGGTTTCCCTGCGAATTCAAACCTCACCCGGAGCGAGCCAGCGGAAGGAAATCACTTCGAAGCGGCGGCCGAAGCGGCGGTTCGCAGGGCTGGCGGCGGCGGGCTCGATTTCCGGCGTATCGGCGGGATCGACCCAAGCAGGCAGCCGCTGGACGACGGCCTCGCACCAAGCGCGGGAGAGTGTGTTCTTGCCGGAGACGTCTTTTGCCTCGCCATAAGCGCGGATGGTGAAGGTGTCCGAGCGCACGGTCAGGCTGGCACCGACCATCGAGAGCAAATCGCCTTGGGTGATGCGGGCGCGGCTGCCTTCCTCGGTATCGCCGGCGGCGGCGGTCTTGTTCGCGAAGCCCATGGCGGCGGCGTCCGCGGCGGTGACGGCGCGGTTGACGACGCCGCCGGGTATGTCGTTGACGCCGGATTTGGCGATCGCCAGCTCAAGCGGGCCGCCGGACGATTGTTCATCGCTTTCGGAGACGAGGCGGCGGTTGAGGAAATCGCTCATCGAGAGGAAGGGGCCTTCCTTGCGTATTTGCGCCACGATGGCGGTGGCCAGCTTGTCCACGCTCGCGGCGGAGAGGTTGCGGAAGCCGCCCCAGCGGTTTGCGTTGCCCGGCATGGCGTCGATATCGCCGGCGGTCGGGGTGACGGTGCGAAGGACCGGGAGCAGATCGGCGGTGGTGGATTTCGAGGTGAGGTCAAGAGGGTTGAGCACCGGGATGGGAGCGCCGGTGTGGGCGGAAAGCACGGCCTTCCACGCGGGGATGGAGGTGGAATTGACGTTGAATCCGCCCCGCAAAAGCTGGTGGGCGGAGGCGGATTTCCAGCCGGAATCGCCCAAGAGCGCGGTGGCGGCGGCGTCCCGCGTGGTGCCGGGAGTGGCGTAGGGCGTGTAGCGCGGGTTGTGGAGAAGCGGAGATCCGCCGAGGAATGCTCGCGTGGCGTCCTCCGTGACGAGCGCGGAAAGATAGTAGCCGTCCCAGAGGCGGCTGTTGGCGAGCCAGGCGTGATCGAGCGCGTCGTAGCCGAAGCCGCTGGGCGTGCGGACTTTGCCGGCCTCGATCATGGCGGGTGCCGCCGATTCGCCGACCGTGTAGCTGGTGAGTGGGAGGAATCCACCGGCCGCGAGGTTCGCGTGGCGGAAATCGGCTAGGTTCACCAGCGGAGAAACCGGCATTTGGTAAGTAGGCGCGCTCACGGCGCCGGTGACCTGGCGCGTCCCGGAATAGAAATAGGCGCGGTCGAAGCCGTCCGCGTCGATGGAGCCGACAGTATTGGTGCCTTCCGTGCGGATCGGCAGGAGCGATACCTCCATCGGGAGCCTGCCGGGATGGGTGGAGGTGGCGTCCATTTCCAAGACGTTGTGGACGAAGGACGACTGGCGGCCGGGCTTGCCTGGATACTGGGAATCCTGGGCGGTGCGGTCCGAAACAGTAAAGACCGCGAATTGCTTCGGCCCCGTCCAATCTTTGATTTTGGTGGTGTCGGGAGCGCTCTGGTAAAGCTCGCTCGTCTTCCAAGGTCGCTCGCGGCGGAAGGGGTAGGTCACCGGGCCGAGGAGGGGGTTGCGCCCTTGTTCGAAGATTTCCCGCAGCCGGTTTTCGTTACCGTACTTGTAATCGTAGAAACCGATGCGGGTGGGGCGGCGGCTGCCGGCCACGTTGGCCTCGATTTCCACGCTGAACCGGCCGCCGGAATTCGACGGCATCATCGGGGCGCATTCCACATCCACCGTGTCGGAGCCGCTGACGCCGAAGACGCCGAGGTTATGATTATCCCCCGCGCGTCCGGCGCCGGACGGGGCCAGCCAGTCCACAATGAAGCCCGAGCGGAAATCCCAGCCCGGCCCCGCGGACGTTTTGAGAGTGGCGCTTTTGTCCAAGTCGTTCTGCCACAGGAAATTTGTCATGCTGCCGAAGGTGGATTCCGCGGAATGGGTGACGCCGAAAACGCGCGCCTCGCCCGGCTTGAGGGTGACCGCTCCACCGGACCTGCCCGGGGAATTTCCGACGGTGACGGTGAAGGGATCGTCGAAGCCCGGATTCGTCTGGGAGGAGGTATGAGTCTGGCCCAGCAGAAAGCGGTTGTTGGTCTGCGCCATGCCGTTGCGGAACATGCGGAAGGACACGGGAAGATTCCGGAAAGTGACCTTCAAATCGTTGAAAACCAGCGGGACGTCGTAGGGGTTCGAGACGGTGATCACGGGGGTGTAGATCAGATAGACCATGTATTTGCGGTTCGGATCGCCCGTGTTCTTCGGGATGGTGGTGAACCAGTGGGCATGCGCCTCCCTGGAAATCAGCGAGAACACGACCTGGACCTTGGAGATCACCGGCAGGATCAACGCGCCTTTCGGCATGGATTTGTTGGCAACGGGGCCCCCGCGACTGTCCGAGAACGCGGAAAAATTGTCCGGCACGGAGGTCCGCGCGGGGGTCGTGCGGTCCGGCATGATTTTGTAGAGCCGGTAGTACGCGGCCAGACCGCTCATGTAGGGGTCCGCATCGGAAAACGGGGTCGAGGTCTGAGAGTAGAGGCGCCGCTCCGCGAGGTCGGCGGGGAGCCCCTCCGCCTCGAATGCGCGGGTGAGGTCCGCCTTGAGTCCGCCGGCGGCCACATTGCAAAGCACGGAGGAGGAATAGGGCGTGATGTCTTCCCGGTGAATCCGGACGGAATCCCTGCTTGCGACGATTTCGGCCCCGGCGAGGGAAATCGTCCTCGCCGCTTGGGCGGCATCCAGACGCAGCGCGGCGAGTCCGTCCATGGATTCCACCGCATCCCGGCCGGCGGCGCGGAGGCGGGACTCGGCGGAGCCATCGAGGGCCTTGGCTTCCACAGGGAGGTCGAAACGCGCTTTCACGCCCTCGTCCACCACTGCCCAGGCGAGCGACCCGTCACTGCGGATTCGGACGGAGGCGACCTTGCCGGCATCGGCGGCAGCGGCAGCGGTGACGGGAAGCAGGGCGACCCCATCGGCGGGTGGCTTGGGGGGCGCGGCGGGGTCCGCCGCCAGCGCGCCATCCGTGGCGGATGCCAGCCAACCGAGGAACTCGCCGTCCGCGATTTCGGTGCTACCGCCGGCGGCCCGGCGGCGGGAGTAATCGGTCCCGCCCAGCGGATCCGGTGCCCAGGATTCCCAAGCGCCGGTCATGCCGGGGGAGGCTTTCACGTCAATCAGTGACGCCGGGGCGGAAATCCGCTGGTCGGGGCCGAGGTTCTTCTGCAGCGCGCCGATCGCTAGCACGAGAGCCAGACGGGCGTTTGATTTCGCACGCTGCCGGGCATCCGCTCCGGAAGTGGCTCGGAGGCTGATCGAGGCGAGACTCAGCAGGCCGACGGCGATTACCGTCAGCAGGATCATCAAGCTGAGGGTGACGACGAGCGCGAAGCCGCGCGAACGGACTCTGGCGGGAAGGAGCTGGGTTTTCATGATCGGCTGCGAAGGTGCTTTGGATTTACAAAGGATATACATCCTCATCCCCCCTCGCGGCAACTGCCATGACCTATTCGACCAAAGTGATGGTCTGATCGCTTGTGGGCCTAGATCTTCCTGAGCACGCCGCTGGAGTCCGCGAACTTGCGGTCGTTCACTCCGAACTCGTTGAGCATGCGGACGTAGAGATTGGACAGCGGCACCTTTTCGCCCAGATCGACGTGACGGCCGGGGGCGAAGGCTCCCCCAGCGTTTCCGGCGACGATGATCGGCAAATCGTCATGATTGTGACGGTTCCCATCTGAGATGCAGCCGCCATAGACGATCATCGAGTTGTGGAGGAGCGACTTGCCGTCCACGTCTTCGGTCTTCTTCAGCTTCTCCAGGAAATAGGCGAGCTGGCGGGTGTAGAAGAGGTCGATCTTCGCCAATTTCTCCAGATTTTCCTTCTTACTCTGGTGGTGGGAAATGTTGTGGTGCCCGTCCGAGACGCCGATGTCCGCGAAGCTGCGGTTGCTGCCATCGTGGGCCATCAGGAAGGTGGCGACGCGGGTCGAGTCGGTTTTAAAAGCGAGCACCATCATGTCCATCATCAGGTCGAGCTGTTCCTTGTAGGAACCCGGATGATCGGTGGGCGCGGGCACGCCGGGATCGACGGGAATGCCCATGGCCTCGGCCTTTTCCACCTGCCGTTCGATCTCGCGGACGCCGGTGAGGTATTCGTCCAGCTTGTGGCGATCGCTTCGGCCGAGGTTCCGCTGGAGCGCCTTGGCGTCGTGGCTGATGAAATCCAGCAGCGACTGCTTGGTGGCGTAGCGCTGGCCGAGGCTTTTCGTGCGCTCCTTGGCGCTACCGGCTCCGAAAAGCCGCTCGAACACCGCACGGGGATTGGATTCCGGCGTCATCGGCTGGTCCTCCGAGCGCCAGGAAAGATTGAACTGATAGGCGCAGGAATAGCCGGAATCGCACTGCCCGGCCTTGCGCACGCCATCCGCGGATAGCTCCAGCGAGGGCAGCCGCGTCTGATCCTGTGCGGCTTTCGCGGCGATTTGATCAATGGAAACGCCCAGATGAATGTCGGAGCCGGCGGTCTTCCGCGCGCGGCTGGACGTTAGGAAGGTGGCGACGCCGCGGGCGTGGTCCCCGGCCCCGTCGCCGCCGGCGAAGGCGTTTTTTTGCTCGAAGCCGCTGAAAATCTGGAAGTCATCGCGGAGGTCCTTAAGCGGCTCGAAGGTTTGTCCCGCCTTGTAGGCGGTATTGGTGCCTTTGGGACGCCATCTTTCCATGTTCACGCCGTTCGGAATGTAGAGGTAGGCCATGCGGAGCGGCGCGCCGCTGGCGGTGGTGGCGATCGCGCGCTCGCCGGCGGCCGATGCGGCGGCAAGCAGCGGGCGGAAGGAATCGAGCGCGGGCAGCGCCACGGCGGCGCCGAGTCCGCGGAGGAAGCCGCGGCGGTTGGTTCCTGGAAATGTCGTTTTCATGGGATTTCTCACTGGTTTGCCGGGCGATCAATTGTCGCCCCGGCGTTTTTGAAATGGCGCGCTTTCGACGATGCCTTGGATGAGCTCGCGCATCGAGCCGTCATTTTTGCCCATTCGCGTGACGAGCTGGTCGATCGTGGTGGAATCGTAGATATCCACGCCCCGGCCGATCGCGAAGGTAAGCAATTTCTCCGTGAGGCAGCGGTAGAAATCTTCCTGCCGCTTCTCGCCGATGAGCGCCTTGAGCGCGGCGACATCCGCGAATTCCTCGCCGGTGACAAGCTGGCCCGACGAATCAATCGGCTGCCCGTGCTCCAGCCGGCGGAAGCGCCCGAGCGCGTCGAAATTCTCCAGGCCGATACCGATCGGATCCATCCGCGCGTGGCAGCTCCGGCATTCCGGCTTCTTGCGGTGGATTTCCATCATCTGCCGCTGCGTCGGGTGCGCGTTCCCCGCGACGTTCGCGTCCTCCAGCTTCGGGATGCCCGCGGGCGGCGGTGGTGGCGGGGTGCCCAGCAGATTTTCCAAAACGAACAGCCCGCGCTTCACCGCCGAGGTCCGGGTTGGATTCGAAGTCACGAGCAGGAAGCTGCCCTGCGTCAGAATGCCGCCCCGCTCCGGGTGCTCGGTCAGATCGACCGGGCGGAAATCGTCCCCCTCCACCCCGTCGATGCCGTAGTAATTCGCTAAGCGCTCGTTGAGGAAGCTGTAGCGGGCGGAAATCAGCTCCTCCGCCGGGCGGCCTTTCCGCAGGACGAAATCGAACAGCATTTCCGTCTCGCGACGCATATCCGTGCGCAGGCGCGGGTCGAATTCCTTAGCCGCCTCGCGGTTGTCTTCCACGCCGAGAATCGTTTTCGCGCTCAGCGCCACGGTGTCCACATCGCGCGTTTCCAGCCACTGGCCGACGAAATTCCGCACCATTCGCCCGGACCGCGGGTCGGCGAGCATGCGATCCACCTGCGCCTTCAGATTTTCCCGCAGCTTGTGCTGGAAGGCCAGGCTGAGCAGCTCGTCGTCGGGCAGGGATTGCCACAGGAAGAAGGACAGCCGCGAGGCGAGCGAATACTCGTCCAGCGGCACGATGCGGTCCGGGTTGTTCGGCTCCGGCTGGAATTCCGCGCGGAAGAGGAACCGCGGCGAGCACAGGCAGATCGCGATCGCCTGCTTGATACCGTCTTGGAAATCCTTGCCCGGCTGCGTCGATACCTTGCGCGCCACAGTGCAAAGCCGGTCGATCGTGTAGTCGTCCAGCGGCTGGCGGAACGCGCGGCTGACAAAACTGCGCATGATTTTCCGGGCGTAGCGGTCCTTTCCGGAAACCGTCTCCGGTGCCGGGCCGTCCACGAAAATCATGTTGTAGCCCTTGGAGTACTCGAATTTGTCCCCGCCCACCGGCCCTTGGACCGTGACGCGGTGGATGTTCAGAAACAGCACCTCTTCCTCAGCCAGCGGGCGCCGGCCGGGCGTCAGGGAAATCTCGAAAGTCTGGCTACCCTTTTTCAGCGCCACCTTGCCGGTCAGCTCGATTTCCGTCCGCTGGTCCCAGCCCAGCGAAACCTTGCCGACCTTTTTCCCACCGGCCGAGATTTCCAGCAATGCCTCGTCCGTGGTCGCCTCGGTCGCGCCTTGGATCGAGTAGCTTACGGTCACTTGGTAGTCGCCATCCCACTTGATTTCCTGGTCCAGCTTCACCGTCCGGCCGCTCGCGAAAGCCATCCACGCGGGGTCGGTTTCGGGATTTCCGGAGGATTTGAAATCGCGGCCGTCCATCTCGATCCGCGGCGTTTGCGCGGTATCGCCCACCGGCAGCGCCAGCTCGACGACCTCGTCCGCGGCGTTGATGTATTTCTCCATCAGCAGCGGGGAAATCGACAGCACGTCGCCGATGTTATCGAAGCCGTAGCCGGTGTCGTCCGCCGGGAAAACCTCGGTGGTGTCGTAGGTCACGCCGAGCAAATCGTACACCGCGTTCTTATACTCCGAGCGGTTCAACCGGCGGATCGTGACGCGGCCCGGGTCGGGATTTTCCGGGTCGAGCTGGAAGACATCGCGCTCGATCCATGCTAACAGCTCCTTCTTCTCCGCGTCGTTCGGCTGGTCCTCGTCGGACGGCGGCATGAGCTGGCTGCGGACGTTCTGCCACATCGGCAGCCAATGCTTGCGATCGGATACCAACGCCGGCACATCCTTGAAATCCTCCATGGAGAATTTCCCTTTGTGCACCCCGTCCGCATGGCAATCGAAACAATATCTCTCCAGCAGCGGCTCGATCTTCTTCTTATAACTCTCCGCGGCTTCCTCCGCGCCGGCCGGAATGGCGGCCGCGAGAAATCCGAAGACGATGGCAAACCGGCGGCACATGTTATTTCGCGGAATATCCTTCGAAGAGCCATTCAAGCGCGCCCGGCAAGGTCTGCCAAGTCACCTTGCCGTCGGTATGTCCCGCGTTCTTCGCGAAGACATACCGGTAGTCATAATCCTTCTTCTTCAGTTCCTCCGCCATGCGCTGGTTCGCCATCACCCAGTTATGCAGCGAGGCCTCGTCGCGATCCCAGCCATTGTCTTTTTCGCTCACTTCCAGCCAGATCTTGATCGGCTTTTTAGCCGCGCGGCGGATGAGGTTTTCATGGTATTCCCAAGCGCCGTGCGGGGTTTTCCGGTTTTCCGGGGATTGCTGGTTCACATACGTTCCGGAATACGTGAGCACCTTTCCATACAGCTCCGGGTGGAACCATGCCATCGTGAACGCGGCCGCGCCGCCGGAGCTGCCACCCATTGTCGCGCGGCCAGCGGGATCTTTGGTGAATTTCAGCTTATATTTTTCCGCAACCAGCGGCAGCACCTCCTTTTCGACAAACTCGGTGTAGGTATCGTCCACCGTATCGTATTCCAATCCGCGCTGGCTGCCCTGCGCGTCGCCTCCGCCGGAGTTGATGAAAATGGCGGCCATTTGCGGCAGCCGCTTCTCGGAAATGAGCGTGTCCAGCGTTTTGGAGACCACATCCCGATAGCCCATCCCATCTTGCACAATTAGAAACGGCAGTTCCGTTTTGCCATGATAGCGCGCCGGAATATAGACAGCGACCTTCCGCTGATAGGGCACCGTGCCCTTCTGGTTTTTCGCGATGCCTTTGTAAATCTTGCTGTCCTTGGAATCCATGGTGAATTCCTTCATTTCCCCCCGCTTCACCCGCTCGCCGACCTGTGTTTCCGGCGCATTTTGGTAGTCCGGCCCGATGACAAACTCGCGTTGCCCGGCATCGTCCTTCGCGGGAGCGGCGGCGGCGGAGATGGACAGGGCGGCGGATAACAGTGCGGAGAGGACGGCGGGTTTCATGAAAGGGGCGGTCAGATTGGCGCAGGAATACCCGAACGCAATCGGCCGTCTGTCAGGCCGGTTGCCTTATCAATTCCCGGCGGTTCAGTCCTCCGCCAGCCACGCGTCGATGCCGCCGGTGACGTTGCGGACTTGGGAAAATCCGTGCTTTTCCAAGAGGGCTACCGCTTTGGCCGAGCGGCCGCCGGATTTGCAATGCACCAGGATTTCCCGGTCGTCGGGCAGCTCGTCCAGCCGGTCGGGCAATTCGCCGAGCGGGATGAGCACGGAGCCGGGAATGCTGGCTTCGGCGTGTTCGGCCGGTTCGCGCACGTCGAGCAGGATGCCTTGGAAATCGCCGGAGAGCGTTTTGCGGAGGTCGGTGGTGGTGATGGATTCCATGGTTGGGCAGGTGGTTTGGGGCTGGGTTTCCGCGTTGGAAACAGAGAGGATTTCCGGGGCGTCCCCGCAGAGCCGGCACAGCGGATCGCGGTTCAGGCGCAGGCTGCGGAAGCTGCTGCCGAGCGCATCGTAGCACGTCAGCCGGCCCAGTGGGATGGTGCCGATGCCGAGGATGATCTTGATCGCCTCCATCGCTTGGATCGAGCCGATGATGCCGGGCAGCACGCCGAGCACGCCGGCTTCCTGGCACGACGGGACGCTCCCGGCGGGCGGCATATCCGGCAGCAGGCAGCGGTAGCACGGCCCGCCGAGGTGAGGCGCGAACACGCCCGTCTGGCCCTCGAAGCGGTGGATCGCGCCAAAAATGACCGGTTTCTTGAGAAAAAATCCCGCGTCGTTCGTGAGAAACCGTGTGGGGAAATTGTCCGAGCCATCGACGATGAGGTCGTAGGCCGCCGCGATTTCCATGGCGTTCTCCGGGGTAAATCGGACCGGATGCGGCAGCACCCGGACGTTCGGATTGATTTCCCGCAGCCGCGCGACGGCGCTATCCAGCTTCGGTTTCCCAATCCAGGATTCACCGTGCAGAATCTGCCGCTGGAGGTTTGTGACGTCCACCGTGTCCGCATCGGCGATGCCCAGCGTGCCGACGCCCGCCGCCGCCAGATAGAGCGCCGCCGGCGAACCCAGCGCGCCCGCGCCGACGAGCAGGATTGCCGCGTTTTTCAGCCGGAGCTGGCCTTCCGCGCCGATCGCCGGGATGAGCAAATGGCGCGAGTAGCGGAGGCTTTCCGCCGCGGTCAGACCGTCTTTCATGGGGGCCAGACTGGAAGCGGATTTCCGCCTCGTCAAAGGCGGAAAACCTCCTTTGCGCCCCCGCGAATCATGATAGCGTCCGCCCATGCCCGAAACCCTATCTTCCTTCGAAATGAGCCCCGGAGATGCCGCTCCGGACTTCACTCTGCCAGACGCCTCAGGCCGTTCGCACAGCCGTTCCAGCGTCGCCGGCGAGCGCGGATTGCTCGTGATTTTCGCCTGCAACCACTGCCCGTTTGTCGTCCACTTGGCGAAAACCCTCGGCGATTTCGCTCGGGAAATCGCCAGCCAAGGCGTCACCACCGTGGCGATCAATTCCAATGACCTCGAAGCCTATCCGCAAGATGGGCCGGAGGAAATGAAGGCATTCGCGGCCGAATACGGCTGGGAATTCCCCTACTTGCTGGACGAATCACAGGCCGTCGCCAAAAGCCACGGCGCGGTCTGCACGCCGGACTTCTTCCTCTTCGACCTGGACGGCAAGCTCTTCTACGCCGGCCAGTACGACGATTCGCGCCCCCGCGGCGGCCTCGAACCACACGGCGGCGACCTCCGCGAAGCCGTCCGCCGCATGCTCGGCGGCGAGCAACCACTCGCCCGCCCGTATCCCAGCAGCGGGTGCAATATCAAGTGGAAGGCTGGCGAATCGCCGGAGAACTGAGGCGCGGCGCGTTGGGAAATTCACCTATTCCCGCTCGGTGCCGGGACCTGGGCGGCCTCATTTCATCTGGCGCCGCATTTCCACGATTTCCCCGCGGATGCCGAACATGGCGGCGCGGAGCTGGAGGTAGGCGGCGCGCGCGGCGGCGTCCTTTTGCGCGGCGGCGAGATCCTGGCAGGCGCCCACGGCGTCGTTGAGCCAGAACAGGCAGCGCTTGAGCACGGCGAGCACGAATCCGGCTTCAGGCGTCCAGCCGCCGCTGCCGTTATGGAGCACGCCTGCGAGCTTGCCACTGACTTGCAGGAGATTGGTTACCAAGCGAAAGGAAGGCGTGCCGGGGCCTTCGTCCTCGCCCACCAGCTCCATCGCGCGCTTTGCCAAATCCCGGGATTTCACCTGCAGCGGGTGCCGGCTGTTGTCATCCTCCTCGTCATCATCGTCTTCGCCGAAATCGTCCTCGTCACCATCCTCGTCGTCGTCCTCGTCCTCATCGTCGTTGTCGAAAAAAGGGTTGGTTCCGGCGAAGTAGCCACCCTCGGCGCCGGCTTCCCCGGACTCGGATTCATCGTAATCCGCGAGCGCGTCGAGCAGTCCGTCCCAGCCCATGACGAAGGCCTCCTTCCGCTCGCTGTCCGGGTCCTCCATGTACTTCTCGAGGACTTCCTGGTAGGCCTCGCTGAGCCGGTCGGACTCCTTGAGCCGCTCCTCCCAAGCGAATTCGTCCAGCTCGCCGGCGAATTTCCGCTCCTCGTCCGGCTCGATGCGGTCGATGACCATTGCCATGAAATCCCTCATGGCGTGAAGGTTGGCGAGCTTCTGGGCCTCCTCGGCATCCTGATCCATTTCCCATTCCTGCGGGGAAATCTTGAGCCGGAAATCGCCGCTCTCGATGACGACGCGCCCGTTGGTCGCGCTGAACCATTCCAAATACAGGATATTCCGCCACTCGAAGGGCACTTCCTCCTCGTTCTGGTAGTATCCGCGCGCCTCGTCCTCATCGACGAGCGCCACGCGCCCTTTCCGGGAGGCCGTCATATCGCCGATAATGCCGGCCTGGTCCGCATCAAGCTCCAACGCGTCGTCGCATGGCTCGGCCTCCTTGCTTTCGAACGTGAGCTTGGTGCCGGCGAGGTCCCGCCAGCAGTCGCCCTCCAGCGCGAGAACGAGCGGCTCGGTGCGCCCGGCCAGCCAGATTCTGCCGGTGGTGCGTCCCTCCACGGTATTGTCGATTTCCCCGCGGGTGACCGCTTCCTCGATCCTCCATGCCATGGCGGTCAGTTTCCGCTCTGCCGGGGCGGGGCGTCAAGCAAGGGGATTTCCGCGCCGCTCAGTAGGCCCGGCGGTGCGGCAGGAGCGTGTATTCCCGCGCCAGCTCCAGCGATTCCTCCCGGCAAAGCACGCCGGACGGGATCCGCCGCAGTTCGGGCGCCAGCCGGATTTGCTCGTGGTAATCCGTATCGCCGAAGCCCATTTCCGCGGCGTCCTCAATGCGGAAGCCGTAGTGGATGCGGGAAATCCGCGCCCAGTAGATCGCGCCGAGGCACATCGGGCACGGCTCGCCGGTGGTGTGGATTTCGCAGCCCTCCAGTGAGAAATCCGCCGCCTTGGCGCAGGCGTCCCGGATCGCGCACATCTCGCCGTGGGCGGTGGGGTCGTTGGTGGCGAGCACGCGGTTCCAGCCCTCACCGACGATTTCCCCGTCCCGCACCACCACCGCGCCGAAGGGGCCGCCATCGCCCCGGCGCATGCCTTGGCGCGCCAGCTCGATGGCGCGGCGCATGAAGAATTCCGGGTCGCGCATGCCGCGAAGCAGCCACAGCCCGCGCCCATTTGCCATGGGAAATCCGCCGGGCGGGCGGCCCGCGTTCTCCGGCAGGCCGCAGTTGCGCCCGGGCGGATTTCCTACCAATCCACCCCCTGCTGCCGCACTCCCTCGTAGAGCACGATCGCCACGGATGTCGCCAGATTCAGGCTTCGGGTGCCGCCCGGCGCCATCGGGATGCGCAGCGCCGAGTCGCCCGCGGCGTCCAGGATTTCGTCCGGCAAGCCGCGGGTCTCCCGGCCGAATACGAGGTAATCCCCGGCCTTCAGATCCGCCTCCCACGGCGCCCGCCGCGCCTTCGTGCTGAGGTACCAGAATCCCGCCGCCGGGTCCGCCGCCGCCCGCAGCTCCGCGAAATCCGCCCACACCCGCAGCTTCACGTCCTGCCAATAGTCCAGCCCGGTCCGGCGCACGTGCTTGTCATCCAGCGAGAATCCGAGCTTGCCCACCAAGTGCAGCGTCGCCCCGGTCGCCAGCGCCAGCCGACCCGCCGCCCCCGCGTTATGGGGGATTTCCGGCTCGATGAGGACAATGTGGAACATGGGAAATCGGGCGAATCGTTATGGCTCCTCCCGCCGCGCCATCGAAATCGAAAGCCCCAGCGCGCCGATGAAAATCAGGTAGCACGCCAGCAGCTCCAGGTAGCTTTTGCACACCTTCGGCACCTGCGGATCGAAGGCATCCGCCAGGATCGCCTGCCAGAATTTCGGGCTGCCCATCACCCGGTTGAACACGTAAATGATCAACAGCGCGGAGGCGATCAGCCCGGAGCCCGCGTGATTTCCCAGCCGCGCGAAGAACCGCAGCATCGTCCCCCGGTGGCGGATAATTTCTACCAGCGCCAGCAGCAGAATCCCGCCGATGACCCAGCCTGCCGGGAATTTCCAGCCCATGATGCCCGAGACGAAATCCTCGATTTCCCCGACGAAGGCGGCCACCAGCAGCAGCGCCAGCACCCGGCAAACCGGCCGGTTTTTCGCAGCGTGCGAGGAGGCTCCCAGCATCACCGCCGAGGCCGCCGCCAGTAGGAATGCCTGCAGCAGCTCCACCGTTCCCCGCGCCACCGGCACTTCCGGCCGGTTCGGCAGCCACGCCGGCAGCAGGATCGCCACGCAGCCCCCGCAAATCAGCGTCACCCGCACCAACATGCGTGACCACGTCGGATTGGCCCGGTTACCGATCGAAGCGCCCGCCATCTCCCCGCAGTCCGTACCCCTCCGCCCGGAGCGGTGCAAGGACGATGAAACCACAATTTACCCTCCGGCCTCGGAATTTCGGAACCAGCGAGCGCCCTCCGCCCGCGAAATCACCCGCGCTGGTTTCCCACGAAATCCGGCGCCCGGTGTTTTGAAGAGGGAAAGGATGTGGTTTTTCAATGATTGAATCCAGCGTTTCAATTCGCGGACATTCGCGGTTTTTTGAAATCCGGTTCGGGCGGACCGCAACTCAAACCGGCGCTGCGGCGCGTTGCTCGCTCATCCAGGTGTAGAGAATGACCCATAACGACAGCGCCAGTGCAAAGAGCGGGACTTGCAGGAGTTGCGGTAGTGAATAGAGGATGCTCACGATGGGAATCCAAACTCCCCAGGTAGCAAACAGCGTGGGAAGGACGGTGTCGCGATAGTAATTGATGGTCAGAAATCCGCCGAGGATCCGGGCGGGGTAACCGCGGTTTTTCCAATCATAAAGAATGGCGGTGACGGGCGCGGCGAAAATTGGATTGTAGAGGAATTGATCGACCAGGACTTTTCTAACGACGATGGGGAAAGTGACTTCGCTGCCGAACCAGACGGCCTGGCAGCGGTATAACAAATCCACCACCAGCCCCATGCCGCACCAGAAGGGAACGGTGAAAATGAGATTATGGAAATTCGCCCGGCGCACCCGGCCTTTTTGGAAAACCATGATCCGCATGACTTCCGGCACGAACGCGCCGGCGACGATGGCGGCGATGGCGGAATAGCCATAACCCCAGCGCTGTTTCAGGTCCGCCAGGCGGTTGAGCGCGTCCCGCGTGGGCGGATAGAAATAGTAACCCAACAGCACCGCAAGCATGATGGCCTGCACCAGCAGCCCGGGCAGGACGTTGGCTCGCGCTGCCCGCAAACCAGCCAGCCACGGGGCTTCGCGGCGGGCGGTGGCGGGGGAATTCGGCATGGCCGCCGACGGTGTGCCGAAGACCCGGACGCGACAAGCGCCGATGCGCCGCCCGGAGTTCAACCTTCAGGTTGCTCTTTTGCTTCGTCCCGGCAACGGAAGAGCAGGCTGAAGCCCGGACTCCGGGCGGGCTGTTTTGGCATATCGCGCCGCCCGGAGTTCAACCTTCAGGTTGCTCTTTCGCATCGTCACGGCAGCGGAAAAGCGGCCCGGACTCCGGGCATGGATTATCTCACTTGGAACGTGAACCTGATGAACCTGCGCTGCGCGGAGATGGGCACGTCGAGCTGGCGCCAACTGTAGCCGATGGGAACGATGCCGCCGGGTGCGTAAACATAAACGCCGAACAACCCGGCCCAGTTCTTCAGATCCGTGCTGGTGCGGAAATCCATGGTAGCGCCCTCGATGCCGTTTTTCACCAGCCAGCGGATGTGCATCAGCCCGCCGCTGACAGTTACATAATAAGGTGACTTATCAGCTTCCAACGGATCGAGGCCGAGGACGTATTCGGCGGCGTTCGGGATGCCGTCGCCATCGGGATCGGCGCTGGGATCGGTGAGGAGTTCGTCGAGGCCGGGCTCGCCCCGCTCGACGGCGGGGAAATTGCTGGCGAGCCATGAGTTGTAGGCGGGGTGATGGGTGCTGAAGAGATCGACGTCCGGCCACGCATGCGCCGCGGTAATGGAATTGAGGATGGATTCCAGAGCCGGGTTGGAGATTTCCTCACGCGCGTTGGTGACCCAGGAGTAAGATATGCCATCGGTACGGGAAATGAGCTCGGCGCGGGTGCCGTTCATGCCCCCGTTGTGGCCCCAATAACTAGGGTTGGCATAATTGTCCGTGTACCAGCCGCAGCCATAGCCCTCCCATCCGTAGCCGGACGAGGACGTCGGGGTCTCGCGGGTGTGGAGCTTGGTGAGCGTGGCGGGGCTGATGATGTCTTCAAAGTCGTCATCACCATCCACGCGGCGGGCAAGCAGAAGCAGGTCCGACGGGCGGGCGATCCAGCCGCCCGCGCCATCGAAGCGCCGCGGATCGAGGATATAAGGATCCGCGCTTTGCCCGGGGGAGATATAATATGCGGCTTCCATGAACTTCTTCTGCGCGCGGGTCCGCTCCCCCACCAGCGGGCCGAGGAGGGTGGAAATGCCGCAGGGCGCGAAGATTTCGTTTCTCGTGTAAGTCTCGTAGCTGACGCCACTGAGTTTTTCCGTGACCCGGGCGGCAATGGTGAATCCAAGGTTTGAATAACGGCCGCTCTCGCCGGGGTCGGCGACGAAGATGCCGTTGTCGAGCTGCCAGTCGATGAATTCCTGATGGGAGGAGCCCCATGCCGGCTCCTCGATCCACATGAGTTTACCATCGCCGGACCAGCCGGCGGTATGGTGGAGGAGATTTGATATGGAAATGGCTTTCTCACGGGTGCTGTAGGGCGGCGTGCCATAATCGTTTCCGAAGACCGCGCCGGTGCCGAACGCCTTGCTTTTCCAATTCCATGTGGATTGCTGTTCCAGCGCGTGAAGCACCGAGACGCCGGTGATGGCTTTGGAAACGCTGGCGATGCGGAAGCGATGGTCCGCGCCTGCCAGCAAGCCGGCTTCCTGGTCGGCAAAACCGTAGGCGCGGCGGAACATAAGGCGGCCGTTGCGGGAAATCGCCAATGACAGGGCGGGTATGGAATTGGCAGTCATGGCGTTATTGACCAGCGTGTCGATCTGGCTGGTCCACGTTCCGGAAAGTCCGCCATTGGGAACCCACATCGCGTTGACCGCCACGCCATCGCCATTTTGCCATAGCTGAAGAAACGACGGTTGCCAGCCGATGCCGAGATTGTTGCTATCCTCGGCGAAGTAATTTTCCTTCGAGAAGCCGGCGCGGAACGCCCACGCGGTGGGAAATGGAGGTTTCCTCCACATGATGGTAAAGCGGAGCGGATCGGCGCCGAAAGCCGCCGTATAGCCCGCGACGGTGTGAATCCGCCAGGTATTGACACGGGTGTTCACTTCCGTGGTGAGCTGCGCGGCGGTCAGGCCATAGGAAACCTGGGTGATGGGGGAGATGTTGCTTTTATTCCATACCGCGCCGTAGTGGGTAAAGATGCCGGCTTGGAAGGCGGTGAGATTTTCCAGATAATAGCCCTGGCTGCCGAGGTCGCTATCGGCGGCCTGGTGCTCGGCCAGCGTGTCCCCGACGCGCAGAATTTGGGCGACGCCGGCGGACTTCCGATAGACGGCATTGTAATAATCGATCCCGTTGAAGCGGAAACCGTTCATATATCTCAGCCGCCAGCCCGACGCTTGAATGGAGGTGTGGGTGTTGATGAGGAGGGAGGCCGTCATCCCGGAATAAAGGCGGCGCTCGACGGTGTCATTTTTCGGCCCCCAGCGGGCGGCGTAATGAATGACGCCGAATTCCTCGTATCCGCTTACCTCTTCGATTTGTAATCCATAGTTCGGATTTCCGAAGGTAAGGACACGAGAGGAAAGCTGGGTGCTGGAGAGACCGGTCAGGGTGACCCACGGATCGCGCGCGGCGGCGGCCGCGAGGGTGAAAATGAGGATAGCGAGGGAGACGAGCTGGCGTTTCATATCGGTACATGCGTTGGATTTGGTCGGGATGTGACACGGACTTAGACAATCGCCGCCGATTTTTCCGCAAATGCTGCGAAATGGATGCGGGATATGCGCTGGCTTTGCCGGGTGACTGGCGGTAGGCAGCGCCGGTGCGCGCCGAGGACGAGTTGAAAATTCCGGGGAAGCGGAGGGCGGTTTTTGGCTGGCTGTGGCTGGTGTTTTTCCTGCACGGGATGTCGCCGGGCTTCTGGCTGCCGGCGCTTACGAACATCCTGCAAAAGCGGGAACTCGGCGATTGGGTGGGCCTGGCCTTCCTGATTTCCCCGCTCTGCGCGCTGGTTTCGCCGCTGGTGGGCGGGGCGCTGGCGGACCAGCGATTTCCGGCAAACCGGCTGTTCGCGTGGTCCTCGCTGCTGGGCGGAGTGGCGCTCTTCGCCGCGTTCGCGGTGCTGGATGCGGGGTGGAATCCGTGGTGGTTCATCGCGCTGCTGGGCGCCTACTCGCTGGTTTCCGGCCCGGCGTGGGGACTGCTGACGACGATTTCCATGACCGGCCTGGCGCACGGCGAGCGGCAATTCCCACTGGTGCGGCTGGGCGCGACGCTCGGCTGGATGGCGGCGGGGCTCATCACCAGCTTCGTGATCCGCGCGGATACCAGCCCGGTGGCCGGCTACGCGGCGTCGGCGGTGCGGCTGGTGGCGGGATTCATCGCCTTCGCGCTGCCGCACACGCCGCCGCTGGGGTCCGGGAAATCCTGGCAAAGCCGGCTGGGACTGGACGCGTTCTCGCTGATGAAGCAGCGCGATCACTGCGTGTTTTTCGCGGTGACGGCGCTCTTTTCCGTGCCGCTGGCCGCGTTCTACATGTATGCGCCGGAGCTGCTGAAAGTCCTTGGCGACGAACGACCTACAGCCACCATGACGATCGCGCAGATCACGGAAATCGCGGGAATGCTGCTGATCGGCTCGGCGATGGTGCGCTTCCCGGTGAAGACGGTGCTGCTATGGGCGCTCGGGCTGTCCGCGGTGCGATTCGGCATGAGCGCGGTGGCGGGCGGCACCGGCGCGATCGGCTGGCACATTGGCGGAATCCTGCTGCACGGCATTTGCTACACGTTCTATTTCATCACCGCGCAGATCTTCATGGATCGGCGCGTCGAGCCCGGGCTGCGCGGGCAGGCGCAGGGGCTGCTGACGCTGGTTTCCGGCGGAATCGGTCCGCTGGCCGGCGCGCTGGTGTGCTCGTGGCTGCGGAATCACCTGGTCTCCGGCACGCACGGGTGGATGGCGTTCTGGTCGATCCTGGCAGCGATGATCGCGGGGTGTTTCGTGATGTTTGCGCTGCTTTACCGCGGGCTGGGAAAGCCGCCGCGGGTGGCGACGGCGGGGTAGGGAAATCGGCGGGGATTTGCCGGCGACGAAGCGAGAAATCCGCGTGCATCGGCGGATTTCCTCCGCTACGCCGGTCGGCATGGAGGACGACGACAACGACGCGGGACTGATCATCGATTTGCAGAGCGATGCCTGGTTCATGGGGCAGGCGCTGCGGGAGGCGAACCGGGCGCGGGCGGCCGGCGAAGTGCCGATCGGCGCGGTGATCGCGCGGGCAGGCCGGGTGATCGCGCGGGCGTGGAACCAAGTGGAAACCCTCAAGGACGCCACCGCCCACGCCGAAATGCTGGCGCTGACGGCGGCGCAGGACGCCATGGGCGACTGGCGGCTGGAGGGCTGCACGCTATACGTGACCAAGGAACCGTGCCCGATGTGCGCCGGCGCGATCGTCCACTGCCGGCCGGAACGCGTCGTCTTCGGCTGCCCGGATCCGAAGGGCGGCGCGGCAGGCGGCTGGATCAACCTGCTGGAGGCAAATCCGCCGCTAAACCACCGCTGCGACGTGACCGCCGGCGTGCTGGGCGACGATTGCGCGTTCCTGTTGCAGAGTTTTTTCCGCGAGGCGCGCGAGCGGAAAAAGATCGAGCGGCTGGAGGGCGGGAAGGTGGATTTGAACGGGAACTGACTTTAAACCGGGAATTTACGCGGATGGAGAATGTGGTTTTCCGGGAGGAAATCGGACTGGCAGATGGGTTCGACGGGAAGTTAATCCACGGTGCTGTGGAGAAAATCTTGGTCAAAAGAACGCTTAAGAAATTCCGGGATCGGGAAAATCCATGGAAGCACCGCAGTCCCGAAGAGCGGATTATGGCAACGGCCGTCACCAGCGGAGCCACCTATCGAGATGGAAAACATGAACCGGAATTTTCGCGAGAGTGGCGGATTTCCCGGAACGGCCTGACTTCATGCGGCCATAGCGCTCCTCCATCCCGGATTTACGGCGACCTTTCAGGCCGCGACGCATCCTCGCCGGCGACCCAGGGCTGAAGTCCGGGGCTTTGTTCCCTCGGGCTTTCAGCCCGGCATCCGGCCCTGAAAGGGCCACGGGACAAAGCACGGCCCTTCAGGGACGGGAATCGGCATTAATCCGAATCTCGACCTTTCAGGCCGCGATGCATCGTCGCCGGCAACCCCGGGCTGAAGTCCGGGGCTTTGTTCTATCGGGCTTTCAGCCCGGAATCCGGCCCTGAAAGGGCCATGGAACAAAGCCCGGCCCTTCAGGGCCGGGAACCCGCCGCAACCCGAATTGCGGCCTGAAAGGTCGCCGGAATTCTTGGTCGGCCCGGGGGATCCGGAGCGGAACGTCACACATCCGGCGTCACGATGTGTTCGTGCGACCTCCGGGTCCGCCGACGATGGCTTGCAGGCCGGTCCGGCGCGATTTACCACCTCCGCGTGGCCGCGAAATCCAAGACAGCTCCCCCGAAAGCCGGAAATTTCTTCGCGGTGGTGGGCAGCGACGAAGGGCTGGTGCGGGAGCGGGCGCTGGAGCTTTACAACCGGCTGACCGGCGGCTTGGACGACGGATTCACCCACGAAACCATCGACGGGATTGCGGATAATTCCGAGAGCGCGCACGAGATTTGCGCCTCCACGGTGCAGGCGCTGCTGACGATTCCGATGTTCGGCGGCGACAAGGTGGTGTGGCTGCGCAACGCGAATTTCCTGGCGGACAACGTGACCGGACGCTCGCAGCGGACCGAAGCGGGCGTCGAAAGCCTGCGCGCCACCCTCGAGCGCGGGCTGCCGGACGGGGTGAAATTCCTGCTGACCGCGCAGGGCGTGGACAAGCGGCGGGCGTTTTGGAAATTCATCGAGAAGGCGGCGGAGGTGCAGTCCCACGACCGCATCGATACCAGTCGCGACGGTTGGCAGGATCAGGTGGCTGGCATGGTCACCCGGCGGGCGAAGGAGCTGGGCCTTGGGTTCGAGAAAGACGCGCTGGACCTCTTCGTCCTGCTGGCCGGCGAGCAATCGCAACAGATCGGCAATGAGCTGGAAAAGCTCGACCTGTATCTCGGCACCGACCGCCGGACCGTCACCGAGGACGACGTCCGCCTGCTCGTTCCGCTGAGCCGTGCGGCGGTTGTTTTTGAAATCGGCAAGGCGATCCAGCTCGGCAATGCCTCGCGCGCCATCCAGCTCATCGACGAGCAGCTCGCGGCCGACGAATCGGCGATCGGCATCATGCGCGCCTCCATCATCGGCGTGGTGCGGAATCTCTTCATGGCGCGGCTGATCATGGAGAATTTCAAGGTGCCGACAGGAAATTACGGTGCTTTTGCCGGCGGCCTGAACCGCCTGCCGGAAGCGGATCGGGCGTGGCTGCCGCAGAAAAAGGACGGCACCGGCGTGAACGTCTTTCCGATTTTCCTGGCCGCGGACAACGCCCGGAATTTCAGCCTCGAAGGCCTCCAGCACGTCATGGAAGCCACGCTCAAGGCCGATCAGGCGCTGGTGACGACCGGCTTGGACCACCGCTTGGTCCTGCACAGGCTCATCGTGGAAATCGCCTCGGCAAGGAAGAAGCCGGCACGGCGCTGAGCCGCCCGGAGTCCGGCCTTTAGGCCAATGCCGTTAAGGACTGGTGATTTTGATGAATTTCACCAGCGTTTTCGATTCGGCTCGTTTGGTCTTCGGCCAGTCTTTCACCGGTTGGCGCAGGGTGCGCGGACAACTCCGGGGCTTGCGTTTGGGTATCAGCGCGCTGGTTTTCAGATTTTCCAAAACCCGCTCCACCAGCGCCACGAGAAC
>JBBSUD010000001.1:0-131077 GCA_038235225.1 Verrucomicrobiales bacterium | reverse complement strand
TCCTCTCACCTCGAAGGTGAGTGAGATCTTGGCCAATTGTTTTTGAGATCAGTTATGTTTTGATTAACCGGTTGGGAAAGTGTTCGCGTGCGGGAATCGGGTGTCGCTACGTGACAGGGCGGGTTTTGTGGGTCGGATTTACCCGCGCTGAAGCGCGGGTCTGGTGTCGGTTGGCGGCTGGCGCGGCAGGCAGAGGAAATGCCGTTTTAGGAAGCGTGGCGGGAACAGGTCGGAAGCGCGCCGGATTGAACCGGATTTCCCGTCACTTCAGGTGCGTGGCAATGTCCTCGGCGAGGCCTTGGAGGAGGACGGATTGGGCGGCCACGCTGGCATCGTAGCCGTCGGATTTGAGGGGCTCGCTGGCGGTGAAGGTGCGGGAGGCTTTGAGGGTGCGATCGGGCAGGGAGTAGGCGCGCCAGCCGGCCTCGATGATGGCGTAACCATCCTGGCCGCTGTGGAGCTGGCGGATGTCGAGGGTGATTTGGTAGCGGAGTTCGTCGTCGCTCTGCCACGGGTAGGTGCGGACGTCGCCGGTGTGGAGGAGGCGGCCGAGGTTGGCGGCGGTGACGCGGACGATGGCGCTGGAGAGGTCGCCGGCCCAGCGGTTGTCCTCGGAAACGGCGAATTGGTTGGGCGCTTGCTGGAGGACGAGATTCGGCCGGTTGAGGTATTCGGCGAGGTTGACGGGGCCGATGCCGAGTCCGATGCCCCCGCCGGCGGGGACGGGGCCGCTGGGGGTGAGGACGTAGAATTTCTTGGCCGGCTCGGCACAACCGGCGAGCGCGATGGCGAGGACTAGGGCGAACAGGCGGATCATGATTGCAGGAAAATGGAGGGAAAATCAGCGCCTACGGGGGGCGCGGGGGATGGGATTTCCGGAGCCCTCGCGGCCGAAGAGGAGGGAATTCGGCTTCTCGTCGATGGTGGTGGTGAGGGATTCGAACGAGCGCAGGGCGGAACGGAGTTCGTCGAGGGTGCGCAGGAGATCGCCTTGGATCGAGCCGTTGGGGCCGACGCTGGCGACGGATTTCTCAACGGAGGCGAGGGTCGCGCGCAGGTCGCCGGGGAGTTTGGCGAATTCGTTGGAATCGAGAGTCTTGCGGGCGGCGGCGGCGGTCGCCTGGAGCTCGGTGAGTGTGCCGCGGGCGGCGGCTACGGTGGTGGTGGCCTCGTCCGCGGCAGCGCCGATTTTCCGCATGGTGTCGTCGATGGGCAGGGCCTGGATTTTATCGAGGATGGCGGTGATTTTCACCTCTAGCTGGGCGATGCCGGAGGAGACGGTCGGGATGGTGGCGTAATCACCGACGGTGCGCATGGTGGCGGGCATGGGGTCTTTGTAGTAGTCGATATCCACGTAAAGCGCGCCGGTGAGGAGGTTGCCGGTTTTGAGGGCGGCGCGCAGGCCGCGGGCAACGGCGGCGGAGAGGAATTCCCCGTCGGGCTGGACGATGCCTTCGGCGGCCTCGCGCTGGAGCAGGCCGGGATCGACCTCGATGAGCACGGGGATGGAGGAGTCCTGCTCGCTTTCCACGTAGTCGAAGGAAATGTCGGCAACGCGGCCCATCGGGATGCCGCGGAACTCGACCGGCGCGCCCTTGGCGAGGCCGCGGACGGATTGGTCGAAGAGCAGGAGGAACTTGCGGGTCGGGTTGAAGTTGGATTCGACCGCTTCATCGGCGCTGGAATAGAGCGTGAAGGTGGCTCCGTCCTCGATGGGATTTCCCGGCACCTCGTCCTCGGGGACGCCGAAAGAGGCGCCGCCGGAAACCATCGCCTGGAGGGAGGGCGTGCGGAGCTTGAAGCCATCCGCGCCGGCGGTGATGTCCACGCCGCTGGTGTTCCAGAAGCGGGTGTTGTCCTTCACGAGGCCGCTGTAGTCGCCGCGGATGAATGCGTTGTAAACGACGCGCTGGCCGTCCAAGTCGAGCTTGCGGCCCTCGATGCGGCCGACTTCGAAGCCGCGGAAGTAAATCGGCGAGCCGGACACGAGCGAGCCCGCCTCATCCGCGGTGAGCACCAGCCGGCGGCCGGGGATGCTGCTGCTGGTGGCCGGAGGCGTTTCCAAGCCTTTAAAAGCGCTGGCACGCGGGCCGTCCTGCGGCCCGGGGTCCAGCTCGATGTAGGCGCCGGTGATGAGCGTGCCGAGGCCGGAAATGTCCGTGGTGGAAACCCGCGGGCGGACGACCCAGAAGCGCGTGTCCTTGCGCAGCAGGACGTCGTAATCCGAATCCAACTCAATATAGACGAGCACGGATTTCAAATCCTGCGCCAGCTTGACCTTTTTCACCACGCCGACGCGGACGGAGCGGCATCTCACCTCGGTCTTCCCGGATCCGATGCCGTCGGCCGTGTCGAAGCGGACCCGGGCGACGGGTCCTTGCGCGCCGAGGTTCCGGTAAATCATCCACGCTCCGATGAGGACGGCGAGGACAGGCACGACCCAGACGATATTCCAGCGGCGCGCGGCCCGGGTGGGCGGCTCGGCGGCGGCATGCGTCGGTGGCTCGGGGGCGGGCGCGGTGTGTTCCTGTTCGCTCACGGAATGTCGTTCGGGGGAGGGGTTTCGGGGTCGGGAAATTCATCCAGTCGGTCCCACAGAAGGCGCGGATCGAAGCTCATGGCGGCGAACATCGTGAGGATGACGACGCCGGCGAATGCAAGCGCGCCCGGCCCGGGAGTGATGGTCATGTAATTGCCCAATTGCACCAGCGCCACCAAAATCCCGACGACGAAAATGTCCACCATCGACCAGCGGCCGAGCAGCTCGGTGAACCAGTAAATCTTCGCGAGCTTGCCCGGCGTGGGTCGGATTTTCCCCGTGGCGGCAAGGCTCAGCCACGTGAGCGCCACGATTTTCAGAAGCGGAATGAGGATGGACGCGGTGAAAATCACCAGCGCGATGGGGTAGGAATGCGAGCGCCAGAACGAGAGCAGGCCGCTGACGATTGTGTTCTCCGTGGACTCGCCCAGCTCCGTGATCGTCATGATGGGCAGGAGATTCGCGGGGATGTAGAGCGCGGCGGCGGCGGCCATGAGCGCCATGGTGCGCTGGACGCTGTGGGGCTTGCGCAGGTGCAGATGCGTGCCGCAGCGAGGGCATTTCCCGAGGGTTACCGGGCTGACCTTGCCGCAGGTGTGGCAGCCCGCCAAACCTTGCGGCGCGGCTCTCGGCAGGGGCGAGCTCATGGCCGCGCCGCCTCGAGGCGGTCCCAAAGTTCGTCCCGGTCGATTCCCGCCACCGCGCCTGCCATGCAGAACATCAGCGCGGCGAAGGCCCAGAAGCCGGTGCCGAAGTGGACGTCCGCCACCTTGCCTAATTTCAGCAAGCTCACCAGCACGCCCAGCAGGAAGACCTCCACCATGTTCCACGGCTCGGTGCGGTACATCCACTTCGCCACCCAGCGCGCGCCCGGCGCGGTCCGGCCGAAAAGCAGCGGCAGGCACACGTAAATCAGCCCGCCGGCCAGCGCCACCGGGGCCACGATGGTGAATAGCGTGAGCGCGAGGCCGAGCATCGGGCTGCCCTGCCGGAAAAGCTCCGCCGCCGCCGAGGAGAGGTTCAACTGCGTGCGGATGCTCGCGGCATCCATCGTGAGAAATGGGAACCAGTTTACCACGAACATCAGCACCAGCGCCGTCGCGGAGAACGCGGTCGCGCGGGCCAGCGAGGCCGTCCGATTCTGGAACAGCACCGCGCCGCACCGCGCGCACGTCGCCGCCCGGCCCTCCGGCAGCGGCTGGGCGACATGGATGGTATCGCAGAAATGGCAGACCGAGCGATGCACGCCGCCGCGCGGCAGCGGCCAGTGGTGCATGGCCCGCAGCGCGCTGCGGGTTCTGGCGAAGGAAGGGCGCATTTTCACCGGCTGGCAATCACCCGCTGTTCGAGTTCGCCCAAGCCGGACACGCCGCATTTCACGAAATCCCCGGCTTGCAGGTAGCGCGGCGGATCCATGCCCATGGCCACTCCGCCGGGTGTGCCGGTCGCGATCACGTCGCCCGGCAGCAGCGTCATGAAGCCGCTTATGTAGCTCACGAGGCGGCGTGCGGAGAACATCATGTCGCCCGTCCAGCCGTTCTGGCGCAACTCGCCATTCACCTCGCACCAGAGCCGGAGCGCCTGTGCGTCGGGAATTTCGTCAGCGGTGGTAAGCCATGGCCCCATGGGCGCGAAAGTATCGGCGCTCTTTCCCTTTGTCCACTGGCCGCCCATTTCCTTCTGGAAGTGGCGTTCGGAGAAATCGCAAAAGGTCGAATAGCCCGCCACGTGCGCCAGCGATTCCGCTTCCGCCACCTGCGATGCCTTCGCGCCGATGACCACCGCCAACTCGACCTCGTAGTCGAGTTTCACCGCGCCGGGCGGGATCAGCACGTCATCGTGCGGCCCGCTCCACGCGCTGGTGGCCTTGAGAAATAGCGCGGGCTCCACCGGGATGCCTTCTCCCAGCTCCTTCGCGTGGTCGAGGTAGTTCTTCCCCACGCAGACGATCTTCGACGGCCGCGCCACCGGCGGCCCCAGTCGTGCCAGCGGATCGACCTCCATGCCGCCCGCGCAGCCGCCCGCCACCCATTTCCGCAGCGCTGCCAGCTCGCCCAGTTCGAAGAAATCCTCGTTGTAGTCTTGGAATTCGCCGCTCGCATCGATGCGCCTGCCGTCCTCCAGCAGCACGCCCGGCCGCTCCCTGCCGCATTCGCCAAATCGGATCAATTTCATGCGCCTGCCCTAAACCATGCGCCGCGGGAAAGACAACGCCGCAGCTTGGATTTTCGCCACAAATCCCGGCCAACCTTGGCTTGCGGGCAAAAAATAAGCGGTCCGACTGATCATCCCCTAGGAAAAACCCATTAACCCGGAGGCATCTCAGTCGGACCGCCTTGTCTTGCGACGCGGAAGAACTACCTGCCCCCGGACCTGCCCGCAAGGTTTATTTGAACAGAAATCAAAATATTCGGTCAAATCCCTTCTGGCTCTTGCGCCAGACGTGAAAAGAGCGGTCCGACTGATCATCTCCCTGGAAAACCCATTAACCAGGGAGCATCTCAGTCGGACCGCTCGAGTCCGGGTTCAGCAACGTGCGTGCCAGCCGGATTCCGCTTTCAGAAAAACACTTTAAACACCGCGGCCACGATCCCGATCAGCCCGCCGAGCACGCCCAGCACACTGAAAATCCCGCCCCGCGTCTTCGGGGAGAGCGCCATGATCACGCCGATCAAGCCTGCGACGATCGCGATTCCTGCGAGAACGAGCCCCCAGAACGCGCCGACGGCGAAGGTGAGGATCCCCGCGATGACGGCGATGATCGAGGGAATGCTGAAGGATGCGGATCGTTGAGTGGTGCTCATGGTGACCCAAGGGAGCCGCGCCCATCCGCGCGGTCAAGCGGCGTGTGGGTGCTGCGCGTTTCCGGCTCCTCCATGGCGTTCAACAACACCCGCAGCGCTCCGCCGGAAATCCAGATTTCGTAAATCAGGCAGGCTAGCGAGAGCGCCATCAGCGCCAGTGCCAGCACGAAAGCCGCGACCGCCGGGGATTGCAAACCGCCGATCGCGCCCAGCATCGCCCCCACGCACAGCAACAGGCTGATCGCGCCGAAAAGCTGCATCGCGCGGATCAGCACCAGCCGGCGGCGCAGGTTGTCGATTTGCGCCCGCAGCATCGCCCCGCCCTCCCGCATCCATTCCTCGTGCAGGTGGCGGATCAGCGCGGAGAGGTGCAGGAAGCGGTTGGTATAGGAAAGGAAAAGCAGGCTGATGGCCGGGAAAAGCAGCGCGGGCGTGGAGACTTCGAGCGTCATCGCCACAGGCTGCCCACGCCCTACCCGCGGGGCGAAGCGCCAACTTTGCAAATCCGCCTTGAATATCCGGCTCTCCGAATCGTTTCTCTCCGCGCGGCGGGGGAAAATTCGCTTGAACAGGACCCTTTCCGCCCTATCGATGCCTTGAACCACAAACGATCATGAAAAAGACATACCTCGCCCTAGTCAGCGCCTTCGCGGCGGTTGCCCTCTCCAATTGCGCCGCACCCGTCGGCCCGAACACCCAGCGCGGAGCCGCCACGGGCGCGCTCGGCGGCGCGCTCCTCGGTGGAGTCGTCGGCCATCAATCCGGACGCGCGCTTGAAGGCGCCGCCATCGGAGCAGCCGGCGGAGCCGCCGTCGGCGGTGCCTACGGCAATGCCCGCGACCAAGAGAACTACCGCCGCTATTAATCGACAGCTCTCACCCTTGCGGGGCGTCCGGATTTCCGGGCGTCCCGTTTTTTTTGGATGAAGAACCGACCTGCCGGCCTCACAAAAGGGCCGAACCCGCCATTGCTTATGATCCGCTCCCTTCCGCTTGCCGCCCTGTTCCTCACGATTTTCCCGGCCGTCTCGCAGGCCCAGTTCAGTGGCTTCGGCGGCGGCGCGCAGGGTTCGAAATCCACCGCCACGCTGCATTCCGAGCAGAAATCCATCGCCCCCGGCGACGGGTTTTCCCTCGCGCTGGAGCTGGTGCATCCGGACGGTTGGCACAGCTACTACGAGAATTCCGGCGGCGTGGAGAAATCTCCGGAAATCGCCTGGAAGCTCCCACCCGGGTTCACCGCCGGGAAAATCCAGTGGCCGGTCCCCGAGGTGAAGGACGGCCTCCTTGGCAAAAGCTATGTTTATCCCGGCAGCCCGGTCTTTGTCGTCGATTTCACCGCTCCCGCCGATCTCCAGCCCGGCACCACCGTCACCATTACCGGCGATGCCAAATGGCAGATCTGCGAGAATGCCTGCATCGACGAAGCGAAGTCTTTCACGCTCACCCTTCCCGTCACCGCCCAAGCCGTCGCCGATCCCGCTGAGGCCGACCTCTTTGCAAAGGCCCGCGCCAGCCAGCCCGCCGCTCCCGCTCTCGAAACCAGCGCCAGCACCGCCGGCGATGACGTCCAAATCCGCATCGCAACCGCCGCCGCGGTCGGCGACCAACCCACCGATTTCATCCCCAACCAGAAATTCCTTCAGCCGGCCAGCGGCGGCGGGAAAATCGAGCGCGATGGCGACGCTTGGCGCGTCACCCTCAAGCGCATCCGCATCAACGCCTTGGACGAAGAAGTCCCCCAAGGCGACGCGCTTTCCGGCATCCTCATCGGGCCGAAATCCATCACCGTCCCGGAAACCGCCATTTCCGCCGCGCCAGCCGCGCCGGCCGTTTCCGCTTCCGCCGGGGGATTTCTCAAAATCCTCGGCGGCATGTTCCTCGGCGGCCTCATCCTGAATCTCATGCCCTGCGTTTTTCCCGTCATCGGGCTGAAAATCATGGGCTTTGTCCAGCAGGCCGGCTCGGACCGGCGGAAAATCGCCCTCCACGGCATCGTCTTCGCCCTCGGCGTGCTCGCCTCGTTCGGCGTTCTCAGCGGCATCCTTTTCGCCTTCAAATCCACCACCGGCTGGGGCTTCCAACTCCAGAACCCCTGGATCGTCATGACTCTCATGCTGCTCATGTTCGTGCTCGCGCTCAACATGTTCGGGCTGTTTGAAATCGGCGCGTCCGCCACTTCCGTGGGCGGCACGCTGCAGAGCAAGCAGGGGATTTCCGGCTCCTTTTTCTCCGGCGTGCTCGCCACCGTGCTCGCCACCCCGTGCTCCGGCCCGTTCCTCGGCGTCGCCATCGCCGCCGCCATCGCGCTGCCCGCCGTCCAGTTCTTCACTGCCTTCGCCGCCATGGCCATCGGCCTCGCCTTGCCCTACCTCGTCCTCTCCCTGTTCCCCAAACTCGTCGATTCCCTTCCGCGCCCCGGTCCGTGGATGGAGAGCTTCAAGCAGGCCATGTCCTTCCTGCTTTTCGCCACCGCCGGCTACCTGCTCTGGATTTACGCAGCGCAGATCGATCTCGATAATCTCCTTAGCCCCATCCTCGGCCTCAGCGCCATCGCCGTCGCCGGCTGGATTTACGGCCGCTGGAATCTCCCGCACAAAGCCGGCCGCACCCGCGGCATCGCCATCGCCCTCACCGTGCTTTTCGGCGTCGGCGGCTTTCTCCTCGCCAAGCCGCCGGAGAAATCCGCGCTCGTCTGGGAGCACTGGTCGCAGCAGCGCGTCGATGAGCTCCTCGCCGAAGGCACCCCCGTCTATATCGATTTCACCGCGAAATGGTGCGCCACCTGCCAGGTGAACAAAAAGGTCGCCTATACCGATGCGGTCATCGCCCTTATGAAGAAGAAAGGCGTCGTCGCCCTGAAAGGCGATAAAACCAACGCCGATCCCGCCATCGACGCCCAGGTTCGCGCTTACGGCCGCGCCGCCATTCCCGTGAATGTCCTGCTCGTCCCCGGCGCCAAACCCGTGGTTACCCCGGAAGTCCTCACTCCCGGCTACCTCACCGGCCTCTTCGAAACCATCCCCTGACGGCGCGCGAAAGCTGAAAATCCTCAACCCGTCTCGTTCTCATGAGAATCGTTGGAATCGCAGTGGTGACGGCATTCGCGCTCGTCTGCTCCGGGTGTTCCGACTCGGCCATGCCCTGAAAATCTGCGTCGATGAGGGGCGTTCCCGCATTTGCGTCTATCAGAACGACTGAAAGCCCCACTTATGCAAATCACTTTCCGCCCCGGCGGCTCGGCGGACGCGGACGCGCTGGCGGAAATCTATCGGGACGCGGTGCGCACCACCGGCGCGGAATTCTATGACCCGGAGCAAATCGCGGTGTGGGCGGAATTTCCCGCCACCATGGAGGATTTCCCCGCCGAGCTCGACCGCGGGGTGACCTTGGTAGCGGAGGCGGATGGGGTGCCGGTCGCCTTCGGCCAGCTCGATCCGTGGGACCGGATCGCGTTTCTGTATTGCCGCGGCAGTCATGGCCGGCAGGGCATTTGCACCCGGATTTACCGGGAACTGCAACACGCCGCGGCCGCCGCCGGCACGAGCCACCTGCTCACCGAGGCAAGCCGGGCGTCGCGCCCGCTGTTCGAGCGGCTCGGATTCCGCGTCACCAAGCGCGAGGAGGTCGAGCGGAACGGCACCTTGTTCGAGCGCTTTCGGATGCGCAAAGAATTGGCTCAAGGCCTCGACGCCATCGGATCGTCATCATCCTGATCGCTGCCCGGAGGCGGCGCGGAAATGTCGTCGAGGCGCGGAAATCCGTCCCCGGCCGGCTGCGGGATTGGCGGCTTTTCGGCCGGGCGCGGCGAGGGATTGGCGAGCGGTTTGTCGGCTTGTTCGGGATATTCGGACATGGCGCACCCATGCCGAGCGGCGGTCCGCTTTCAAGCCCGGGAAATCCGCTCAGGCCGCGCCGCGGGATTCGATTTCCCCTCGCCGCCTCCGCCGGATAGCGTCCCGCCCGTGCCGACGAACCGCAGCGAATCTTCCTGGCAAATCCCCGGCCGGCGCGACCCGCGCTGGGTGTTCGCAACATTGCTCGGAAGTTATGCCATCGCCGGCGGCATCTGGCTGGATTTCAACCGCGACCCATACCAGGTCGCGCTCACCATTCTCGCCTGCGCCGGGCTGGACATGGGGTTCGCGTGGATGTTCCGGAAACAAAAACTCTTCCCGCTGAGCGCCTGCATCACCGGGCTGGGACTTTCTTTGTTGGTGAACTATCCGCACGACCGCTGGCTGTTGTTCCTGCCCGCCTTCTTTGCCATATCTTCCAAATACCTCATCACCCGCGGCGGAAAGCATATGTACAATCCCGCGCTCTTCGGCGTGGTTGCCGTCCTGTGGTTCGGCGGCGGGCGCTTCACCACCACTCCGCCCTATCAGTGGGGCGCGGACCCGCTGGTGGCCGGCGGGTTTCTCGCGGTGGCCGCCGTGGCCTGCTTCGCCTGCAACATCCGCCGCGGGCCTCTAATTATATCGTTCCTGCTGTCATTCACCGCGCTGACCTGCCTCCGGGCTTATGTGATGCGCTGGCATCTGCCGCCGGAAACGCTCATTACCGGCACCTTGATTTCGCCGGCGTTCTTTCTGTTCGCATTCTATATGATTACCGATCCGCGGACCTCGCCAAATTCCACGCGCGGCCAAATCGCGTGGGGCATCGCGGTCGCCGTGCTCGATCTGGTGCTGCATTTCCGCTCGTCGTTATCCACCATTTTCACAGCGCTGTTCATCGTCAGCACTGCGAAGTATCTATGGGAAAGCCTGCCAGGGGCCGTTGGTGCGATCCGGCCGCGGGCGGCGTGGGTGCGGCGCGCTGCGATCGTAGCGCTCGCCGGATTTGCCGGGACAGCGGCATACGCGCGGCTCGCCCGATCGTACTTCCGCACGCCGGTCGCGGAGTTCACCCTTACCCGCGTGCCCATGGAAAATGCGCCGCTTTCCGATGCACTGGAAAAGGTGGACCCGCGCATCGCCCACATCGCGAAATGGGTGCTCTCCGTCGGCGACGCGGTGGCGGTGGGAGATTACGATGGCGATGGGTTACAGGACCTACTCCTTACTTACCCGCTGAAATCCGCCGGCCATAGAAATTCGCTCTATCGGAACCTTGGCAACATGAAGTTCGAGCGCGTGCCGATCCCCGCGTTGGACGAAATTTCCGCGCACCCGGAAATCCACGGACTCATCGCCGGCGCGCTGTTCGCGGACTATGACAATTCCGGCCGGCAGTCGCTGTTGCTGATGTGCGGCTGGGGGAAAACCCGCTTGTTGAGAAACTCCGCCGATGCCGCGGGAAATCCGGTCTTTACCGATGTCACCCGCGAGGCCGGCATCGACGAACACACCGTCAGCGTCGCCGCCACCTTCGCGGATTTCGATCGCGATGGCGATCTTGATCTGCTCATTGGAAATACCATGTCGCCAACGCTGGCGGGCTATGCCAAGCCGGTTCCATTCAACATCTTTTCGCTGCCGCCCGCCGAATCCGAGGGCGACCGGCGGATGTTCCATTTCATGCACCACACCTGGCACAATGCGGAAAACGGCGGCCCGTTCGTTTATTATACAAATGATGGTTCCGGCCATTTCACGAAACAGGACGCCGCGGGCATGGGCATGCCGGAAACGCACTGGACCATGGCCATCGGCACCGCGGATTTCAACCACGACGGCTGGCCCGACCTTTATTGCGCCAGCGACTACGGGCCGGACGATGTCTATATCAACGAGCGCGGCAGCCATTTCCGGCGGATCACCGGTTCGTTCCACGGCAGCGTCGGCCGGGACAGCTACAAGGGGATGAATGTTTCCATTGGCGATCTCGATAACTCCGGCGGCACCGATATTTACATCTCCAACGTCCACGCGCCGCTCCAGGCCGAGGGCAGCATGTGTTGGCGCGCGGACGGCGAGAACTTCGACGATTTTGCCGCCCGGCGTTTGCTGGTCAACGAAAGCCGCTTCGGCTGGGGCGCGGCGATGGGCGACCTGAATCTCGACGGCAGCCTGGACATCATACAAGCGAATGGCATGGTGGACGATACCGCGGACAAGCGGTTTTCCGAGAAGCGCGACTATTGGTACCGCGCCTCGCAAGTCATGCGCGCCGGGCCGGATGTCCATAGTTATGCCGACCGCTGGGCGGACTTGCGCGGCTACGATATCTGGGGCCACCAGCGCAACCGGGTCTATCTATCGGACGGCGGCTCGCCCGCGCGGTTTCTCGATGTCGCGGAGCAAGTTGGCATCACCGATCTTACCAACAGCCGCGCCATAGCCTTCGCGGATTTCGACAATGACGGAGATTTGGATGTGGTCGTCACCCATCAGTTCGCCGATGCGGAAATCCTGAAAAACAATTATCGTGAGACGCGCGGCGGCCATTGGATTGGATTCGAGTTGGCGGGCGACGGAACGAAAGTAAATCGCGATGCCATCGGCGCGCGCATTCGCGTGACCGCCGGCGGCAAATCCATGGCGCGCGAGGTATCCATGACATCAGGCTTTTCCGCGCAGAGCGATCGGCGGTTGCATTTCGGTTTGGGAAATCACGCGGGACCAGCGAAGGCGACCATCATTTGGCCGGATGGATCGGAACAACAAATTCCGGATTGCGAGCCGGGGAAGTATCATCGGATGAATTATCCCATTCCGTCCCATGTCACTCGCAAATAACTGGTATATCGCGTGCCGTTCGGGCGATTTAGGGAAACGGCCGCTGGCGAGGAGATTGTTTTCCACAAATTATGTTTTGTGGCGCGACGCGGCGGGCGGTGCCCATGCCTTGCTCGACCGATGCGCGCACCGCAACGCGCCGCTATCGGCGGGCAGGGTAAGCCATGATTGCATCGTTTGTCCCTACCATGGCTGGAGCTATGATGGCGGCGGGACGTGCGTGAAAGTTCCCTCGCTGGCCGACGGCCACCGCCCGCCTGCTGCGGCCAAGGTTCCGGCGCGCGGCACCGCCGAGCAGGATGGTTATGTATGGATTTGCCCCGGCGAGCCGCCGGACATGCCGCCAAGGGCGTTTCCGCATTATGGGGAGAAAGGGTGGACGAGTTTCCGTATGCACACCCGGTTCGAGGCGGGGCTGGAGGCATGTTTGGAAAATTTCCTGGATTGCCCGCATACCGCCACCGTCCATCGCGGCTGGTTCCGCACTCCAGACGCGCGGGAAATGGATGCGATCGTCCGCCGCGGGGCGGATTTCGTGGAGGTGGAGTTCGAGAACGAGCCGACCACTGATAGTTGGATCGCGCGATTGTTCTATCTGAGAAATTGTCAGCTCAAGCATACCGATCGATTCCTGATGCCGAACCTCAGCCGAGTCGATTATGAGTTCGATGCGGATCATCATTTCATCATCACTTCGCAAGCGACGCCGGTGGAGGAGGCCATTACGGACGTGGAAACCGTCATCACATTCCGCTATGGCGAAATTGGCTGGCTGGTGCGGTTGTTGTTCGAGCCGATGAGCCGGCGCATCATCCAGCAGGACGTGGACATTCTGAAACTTCAGGGCGCGAACGTCGCGGCATTCGGCGGCGCGGATTACACGCACGCGGAGACGGATTTGATCGCGCTGCACATGCGTTCGCTGCGGCAGCGTGCGGCGCGGGGCGAATCGGGATTTCCCGAGATGGCGGAAAAGTGCATCCGCATCCGCTTCTGAGGATTTCAGCAAACCGCGAGCGGCGACGGGATCGCGATGACCTGCATGCCGGCGCGCTGGGCGGCGAGAATCCCGGCGGGCGCATCTTCCAGGGCGAGGCAGCGCGATGGATGCACGCCGAGCATTTTCGCCGCTTTCAGGAAAATCTCCGGCGATGGCTTGCCTTCAGTGACGTCGTCCGCGGTGACGACTTCATCGAACCAGTCAGACGTACCAACGGATTTCAGCGTCTTCTCGATCACCATGCGGGTGCCGCCGGTGGCGATGGCCATGGGGAGTTTGCCCCGCAGATTTTTTGCGAAATTGGCAACCTCGTCGATGAGTTCGACGGATTTCAAGCGCTTGAGGAATGCCTCGCGCTTGGCCAGCGCGACGGCGGAGGGATCGAGCCGGAGATTATACTCGCTGTTGAGTTCCTCGACGATGTCGCGCGTTGGCCGGCCGCCCATGGCGAAGAAGACGTCCTCCCGGAAAACGCCGCCCGCGCCGTGCAGGGCGAGTGCCTCGCACCATGCCTCGAAGTGGGCCGGCATGGAGTCCACCAGCGTGCCGTCGCAGTCGATGATGACGGCGTCGAAACCGGAAGTGGGGAAGGAGAAGGGACCGATACTTGCCATGACGGGGCGCGGCTTAGACACAGGACCGGGGATTTGCAAGAGTACGAAATGAAAAAGTTGCAGGGTCGCCGGGAGTGCCGAAATGGTCACGCGGCGCAGCCTAATTTCCCATCGCCAAGCGGGGTCCCGCAGGTAGTTTCCGGGACATGAGACCCCGTAGCGACGATCCGAACCGCGCCCACTGGGAGGCGGCTGCCAGCCGCGTGGCCCGGCGGGTGAATCTGGGTTGGTGGCTGGAGACGCTTTCCGCGCCGCTGCTGGTGGTGTCCCTGTTAGCGGCGGCGGGAATCCTGCTGGCGCGGCGGGAGCTGCCGGATCTGGCGGGTTGGATTTTACCAACGGCGGTGGCCGCGGCGGTTGCGGCGCTGGCGGGGGCGTGCTGGTGGCTGGCGCGGCGGCGGTTCGAGAAGGCGGACGAGGCATTGGTGCGGATCGAGGCAGCGATGCGTTTGCGGAATTCGCTGACAACGGCGCGGGCCGGCGTGGCGCCGTGGCCGGCCCCGGCCAACCGGGTGGACGCGGCGATTTCCTGGCAATGGCCGCGGCTGGTCGTGCCGCCGCTGGGAGCGCTGGCGCTGCTGGCGGCGGGGATTTGGATTCCGATTTCGAAATCCGCGGCCGCCAGCGCGCCGCCGGAGGAGCCGCAGGCATGGAAGCAGCTTTCGGCGGAATTGGAGAAATTCAGCGAGGAGAAGCTGGTGGATGAGAAATATCTGGAGGAGACGCGGAAGAAGCTGGCCGAGCTGAAATCGCGGCAGGAGGACCAGTGGTTCAGCCATTCCTCTCTGGAAGCCACGGATACGCTCAAAAAAGCCCACAAGGCGGAAACCGAGCGCCTGAAACGCGACCTTGAACGCGCGGGCAAGGCGCTGGAAACGCTGGAAAAGAATGCCGGCTCCATGAATCAGGCGGAGCGGACCCGGCTGGCGGAAGAATTCGACCAAGCGCTCCAAGGCCTCAAGAACGGCGCGATGAAGCCGAATAAAGAGCTGCTCGAGCAAATGAAGGGCATGGATTTGAAGGACTTGGCGAAGCTCAGCCCGGAGCAGATGCAACAGCTCCGCGAGAATCTGCAAAAAAACATGCAGGCCATGAAGGACGCCGCGGGCGAGGGCGGCGAGGATTGGTCGGACGAACTCCAAGCCGGCGATGGCGAGGGGGAGGGCGAAGGCAATGGAGAGGGCGAGGGAGAGGGCGAGGATGGCGAAGGCGCCGGCAAGGGCGGCGTGAATCGCGGGCCGGGGCACGCGGACGGTGTTTTGGGCACGGAGAGCGACCGGATGGACATCGGCAAGCTGACCGGCATCGAGTCGAAGGACCTTTCGGACACCACCCCCGGCGACTTGCTCGAGCTTCAGAACGGCGAGCACGAGGTGGATCAATCCGGCTCGCGCCCGTCTGCCGGCGGGCAGGCGGCGGGCACCGGAAGCGGCGGCGACCGGGTTTGGAAGGAATCGCTCGACCCCGACGAGCAGCGAACTTTGAAGAAATTCTTTGAATAGCCGGGCGTCTGTCGGAGGGCATTTTGTACGTGTCATCGCCGGGTCCCCTGCTTGACTGCCGGCGTTCGCAAGATGCCGGAAGAAACGCCTGAAGACACCCTGCTGCTGGTGGATCCCGATTTGGATTTCCTGGATTGGGCTACAAAACACCTGGCGGCCCGGAACCTCCGCGTCCTGCGCTGCGATAATTCCGCCAACGCATTGAAGGTCATCGGGAAAGCCTCGGTAAGCGTGGTTGTGGCGGCGATGGAGCTGGAACCCTTCGACGGACTGGCGCTGCTGGACCGAATCGCGCAGGAAAGCCCGCAAACGCTGGTCGTGCTGACCGCTGGATTTCCCACCACCGGGCAAATCATCGAGGCAACGCAGCGCGGCGCCCATGACGTGCTGCGCAAGGAATCCTTGGCATTCGAGCTGCGGCCTGTCGTCGAATCAGCGCTCCAGACGCAGGAGGACCGCCGCAGCGCCGGCCAGCCGGAAGCCGAGCAGCCGAAGCACGACGGCCGCGTGAAAATGATCGGGATTTCCCGGGCGCTACAGGAGGTTTTCAAGCTCGTCGGCCGCGTCGCGCGGACGGATGCGCCAGTCCTCATCGCCGGCGAGAGCGGCACCGGTAAGGAATTGGTGGCCAAGGCGCTGCACGAATACAGCCCGCGCCGCCAGAAGGAGATGATCACCATCAATTGCGGCGCGATACCGGAAAATCTCCTCGAAAGCGAACTCTTCGGCCACGAAAAGGGGTCCTTCACCGGTGCGATCGCCCGCCGCGCCGGCCGCTTCGAGCAGGCCGATGGCGGGACGCTCTTTCTCGATGAAATCGGCGACATGCCGCCCTCGATCCAGGTGAAGCTGTTGCGCGTGCTTCAGGACGGATCGTTTTCCCGCGTCGGCGCCAACGAAACGCTCACCACCGACGTCCGGATCGTCGCCGCGACGCACAAGAAGCTTGATGACGAGGTGGCCGCCGGGCGCTTCCGCGAGGACCTCTACTACCGGCTCAACGTGGTGGAAATCAAGATTCCGCCGCTGCGGGACCGGCTGGAGGACATCCCGCTGCTGGCCGAATATTTCCTCCAGCGCATCACGCGGAAGAACGGCATGGCACGCATCCGGATTTCCGCGGAGGCGGTCGCCACGCTGCAAACCCACACTTGGCCCGGCAACGTCCGCGAGTTGGAAAACACGATCGCCCGCGCCTGCGCCCTGGCGACCTCGCAGATTTTGCTGCCTGCCGATATTCCACTGGCGTCCGCGCCGCGGAAATCGCCCGCCGCATTCAACGCCGCGCTCGATCAGGCGATCAACGCCGCCCCGACCGGCGCGAATCTGCTCGATTGGCTTGGCACGGAGGTCGCCGCCCGCGTGCTCGCGCGCTCCGACGGCGACGTCAAAGTGGCGGCAAATCTGCTGGGCTTGGAAATCCCGGATTTGCGCAAACTGCTCGCAGCCAAGCAATGACATGCTCCACATCGTCGCACATCCGCTGATCTCCGCCGAGCTCACGCAGCTCCGCGATCCCGCTTGTCCGACGCAGGAATTCCGCCAGCGCGTCCGCCGCATCGCCTCGCTGATGGTGCCGGCGGTGACGGCAAATCTCCAGACGGAGGTCGTGCCATGCACCACGCCGCTGGAAATCACCTCCGGCACGCGCGTCGCCCGCGGCATCATTCTGGTGCCGGTTTTGCGCGCCGGGCTCGGATTTCTCGACGGATTTCTCGATCTGATCCCGCAGGCCGCCGTGGCTCACATCGGCGTCGCGCGGAATGAGGAGACGCTCCAGCCCGAGCCCTATTACCTAAAGCACCCGCCCGCGCTGGCGGAGGAGGAAATCGTCATACTCGACCCGATGCTCGCCACCGGTGGCTCGGCCATGGAGGCCATCCGCAGCCTGCGGGCGGCGGGTGCGCGGCGGATCCGCTTCGTCTGCCTGGTCGCCGCGCCGGAAGGCATTTCCGCGGTCGAACGGGCGTTTCCGGAAGTCCCGATTTTTACTGCCTCACTCGACCGCTGCCTGAATTCCAGCGGCTACATCCTCCCCGGATTGGGCGACGCCGGCGATCGTTTGTTCGGCACCTGCGTCTGAGGCGGCGCTCATCCGCGCATCGCAGTGACCACGAAAATCCGGCGGAATCCCGCTTTGCGGAGCGTTCGGGCGCACTCGTGAACGGTCGAGCCGGTCGTTAGCACGTCGTCCACCAGCACCACCCCGGCGGGCGCGTCGGCGCTGGCAACCCGGCGGCGGCCTGCGGCGGAAATCGCGAAGGCGCCGCGGAGGTTGCGCAGCCGCGCGGCGCGGGTGAGCGAGGTTTGGTGGCCGGTGTCCCGGATGCGCCGCAGCGCGTGCAGCATCGGCAGGCCGACGCACGCGCCCAGCGCCCGAGCGATTTCCGCGGATTGATTGAAATGCCGCTCCCGCAGCCGCGACCGGTGGAGCGGCACCGGCACCAGCGGCCATTTCCCCGCCAGCGCCTCCGCCAAGCGCGGATCGTCGAATGCATCCGCCGTCAGCCGGCCGAGTTCCGTCGCAAGGTGCAGCCGGCGCTCGTATTTCAGCCGGTGGATCAGGCCGCGCGTCCGGTCGTCCCGCAGCGCCGCCGGCCGTGCGAACTCAAACGCAAACCGTTTCCCATGGCAGTTCGGGCACTTGAAAGGTCCCAGGATCTGCCCGGGAAATTGCTCCCCGCAAACCGAGCAAAACGGCTCCGCCAAGCGTGGAAGATCGTCCCGGCACGGTTCGCAAAGTGACCGCCCGTCCGCCAGCGGTCTTCGGCAAACCCCACAAAGCGGCGGGTAGAGCAGGTCCAGCGCCCCTCCCATCAGCGTTCGAAATCCCGCGATCGCACTCATTACTCCGAGAATCCTCAAAAGCCGAATTGCCGCAAGCTCCGGCTGCGGAACAGAAATATGCCAGGCATATTATTTGTTGACGCCGGTTAGGTAGATCGTGTGACGGGATCGCCGGATCGTTCGGGAAATGCCGAAAGTCACGGAAACCAAGCTTTTCCTTTCCGTGACGCGCCTGCGGGGCTATGGAGACCGGCGAAATCATGTCCCCACGGCTCTATTCCCTCCGCCAATACCTGTTGCCCGCGCTGGTGGCCGGGGCGCTCGTTTCTTGTGATAATCCGCAGAAGCGGGGGGTGCGGGAACTGGGCAAGCTGGGAATCCAGCCTTCGGGGCAGGCGCTGATTGAGGCGGTTTCGGCTGGCGAGGATTCTCGAACCGGATGGCTGCTCGATGCGGGCGTCGATGCCAATTGCCCCGCGCCAGACGGCCGGACGCCAGTGCTCATCGCCACGGAGAAGGGCGATTTGGTTGCTCTCAAGCGGCTTTTGAAAGCGGGCGCGCGGCCGGATGCGGTGGCCCCGGACGGCACCAGCCCGCTGGCCGCCGCGGTCGCGAACGATTCCGCCGCGGCGATTTCCGAGTTGCTCGCGGCCGGAGCGAACGCGGGCGGGTCCATGCCGGGCGGCGCGAAAATCCTTACTTGGGCGGTCCGCGAAGGCCGCGCGACCTCGCTGCGGGCGATGCTCGACCACGGCGTCAGCCCGCTCCCGGCCGACTCTGCCGCGGAGCCGCTTTTGCTGACGGCGATTCATGCAAAGCAGCGCGGGGTGGCGGAGATTCTCGTGGAACACGGCGCTGTCACGCCGGATTTGCCGGTCATCGCGGCGGTCATTGAGGGCCGCTGGTTCGATTTCCTCCCGACCGTCGTTCGTGCCGGGGCAAATCCAGATGTCGCGGCTAAGGACGGTTCCACCGCACTCGCCCGCGCCGTCGAGGCGGCGGACACGGCGGCCATCGAGGCATTGCTCGCGGTTGGCGCGGATGCAAACCGCCGCTCGGGTTCCCGGACGCCACTGGAATCCGCCTTCATGTCGGACAATCCTGCCAGCTTCGGGCCGTTTGTCCGGCATGGCCTGATCGAAAATCCCACAGCGTGGAAAGGCTGGCTGACCACTGCCACCGACCGCCGCCTGCCGGAATCAGCACGGGAAATCCTCACCCATGGCGCCGCATCCTCTGCCGAGGCTCAAAGCGTTCTACACGCCGCCGTGCTCAGCCGCGACGGGACATTTGTGAAGCTCCTCGCGGATTTCGGCACCCCCGCCGGCACCGAGCTGGCATTGGCTGCGGCCCGCGGGGACCGGGAAATGACTGCGCTGCTTCTGGCCTGCGGAGCGCCGCCGGATTTCTCCTTGGCGGCATCGCTCGACACGCCGCTTTCCGCCGCGCTCCGGGCCGGCAGCGATGGCGTCGCGGCAGAGCTGTTGGAGGCGGGCGCCAATCTCGATTTCCCCACGCCCGAGGGCGAGCCGTTGCTGGCCATGGCCGCCGCCACCGGCTGCCATCAAGCCATCAAGTCCTTGCTGCAGAATGGCGCGGACCCGAATGTGCCGCTCGTTTTGCCGGCTTCCCCGGCCTTCGTGAAATGCGTCCGCCCCGGCGTCGTCCGCTGGCTGCTGACGCACGATACCCACATAACGCCGCTGATGATCGCGGCGGATTCCGGCGTGATTTCCTCCGCCCGGGAGCTCATCCGCGCCGGTGCGGTCACTGAGACGCGCACCAAGAAGACCGGCATTTGGCCGATCAATTTCGCCTCGCGCCGCAACGACGTGAAAATGATGCGCCTCTTCCTCGGCCGCGATCCGCAGCACGAGGAGCGGCGGATCGTCATCCGGATTTCCGAGCAGCGGGCGCGCATGTTCGATTCCGAAGGCAACGAGATCTTCGCCACCCGCGTCTCCACCGGCAAAAAGGGCCATGAAACGCCGACTGGCGAATACGTCATCACGAACAAATACCGCGATTGGAAATCCACCCTCTATCCCGCACAGATGCCGTATTTCCAGCGCCTCAGTTGCGGGGACTTCGGCCTGCACGCGGGAAATGTGCCGGGATATGCCGCCTCCCACGGCTGCATCCGGGTGCCGGCGGAGAATGCCCGCAAGCTGTTCTCGATGACCCGTTCCGGCGATCGGGTGAACATCGTTCCTTGATTTTTAAGATCTTGCGCCGCCGCGCCGGACAAGCGTTTGACAAGCAGGGCAGGGGGCGGCGGGTTGCCGCATGCGAGAGAATGGGAAAATCCGATGCGCCGTCCTGGCGTTTATGACCGCCTGCGCCCTGCTCTGGGCACCGACCCAAGTCCGGGCCGCCGAACCCGCAGCCGCAGCGCCGGCGGCGGAGAAATCCGAATCCAATGCCGACACGATCGCCCGCCAGCACGCCCGGAAAATCATCGGCGGGCTGACGGCGCGGGCCGTGGGATTCGGCACCGCGGTGGACGGCGCGGCACGGTCCGGCCCGGATTGGCTCTCCGCCCCGCTGCCCGGCGGAGCGACCCCCGCGCGCTGGGGAGTCGCGGCCGGATTGCTCGCGCTCGTTGCCCTTCTGACTTGGCAAGCGGATCGCCGCATCCGCGCTTGGGCGGGGCGCATTGGCGGCGGGAAAGAGCAGACATGGCCGCGGATGCTGCTTTCCGCAGTGCGCAAGCCGCTCGGATTGACCATTTGGATTTACGCGATTTTTTTCGCCGTAGCCTTGATTGCCGATCCCGCCGGGATTTCCCCAAAAGTCGCGCGCATCCTGAGCGGCCTGACCTACGCCGGTCTGACGATCGCCACGTTCTGGCTGCTCATGCGCGTCATCCGCGGCACCCAGCACAAGCTCCAGAAGCGCGCCGATCGCACCGACGGCCTGCTCGACAGCGTGCTCGTCCCGCTCGTCGGGACCGCGCTGCGGCTGCTCGTACCGCTCGTCTGTCTCTTCATTTTGCTGGGCGCGGTGCGGCTGCCCCCGGCGTTCGAATGGGTCGGCTCGAAGGCCTTGGCCATCGTCCTCATTGGCTGCGTGGCCTGGCTGATCGTCCGCGCCGCCACGATTTCCGAGAAGGCCGTGCTCCGCGCCAACCGCATCGATGTCTCCGACAACCTTCGCGCCCGCCAGATTTACACGCAGGTCTCGGTCATTCGGAAAATCGTGGTGACCGGCGTCGTCTTCCTCGCCGCCGCCTGCATGCTCATGCTTTTCCAGCCGGTCCGGCAGCTAGGCACCAGCATTCTGGCCTCCGCGGGCATCGCCGGCGTGGTGCTCGGATTCGCCGCTCAGAAAACCCTCTCCAACCTTTTCGCCGGCATCCAGATCGCCATTTCCCAGCCCATCCGCATTGATGACGTCGTCATCGTCGAGGGCGAATGGGGCCGCATCGAGGACATCACACTCACCTTCGTGACGGTCTGCATCTGGGATTTGCGGCGGCTCGTGCTGCCCATCAACTACTTCATTGAGAAGCCGTTCCAGAACTGGACGCGCAACTCCGCCGACCTCCTGAACAGCGTTTTCATCTACGCCGATTACACGCTCCCCGTCGAACCGTTGCGCCAGGAGCTGAAGCGCCTGCTCGACGCCAGCCCGCACTGGGACAAGAAGGCGTGGGTTCTCCAGGTGACCGATTCCACCCCGCAAACGATGGAAATCCGCTGCCTGATGAGCTCCGGCGACGCGCCAACCGGTTGGGATCTCAAGTGCGCCATCCGCGAGGGACTCGTGCGCTTCGTCCAGACGAACTACCCGGACTCCCTGCCCCGCGTCCGCACCGAGCTGCACCGCGACACGCCGCGCCCGCCGCACCCCGAGGCGGCGATGGAATCCGCCACCTCCTCCTCGCCCGGACTAGAGGTTGCCTAATCCGCGCCAACCAGTTCCGCCGCGATTTCCTGCCACTCGTCCGCCAGCGGAAATCCGGGCGCCGGCGACGGCTTGCCCGCCCGGTCGTACCAATAGTTTGCGTTCGCCAAATCTCCCTCCTCGCGGTGGAGGTAGGCATGGATCCAGCTTCCCGGAGTTCCCTTCACCTCTTGGCAAAGATCGTGGGCAGCGTCCCAATTTCCCCTCCGCGCCAGCCACAGCGCGCGCGCGGCGGTGGAAATCCCGGCTGGCGGCTGGTCGTCCCGGGCGGCGGAGCGTGCGAGTTCGGCGGCGTTCATGGGGAAATCATTTCCCGTCAATTTCCGGCCCGCCATACAAAACCTCCTCCAGATACAGCCCGTCCGCCGGCGCGCACAGCGGGGATTTCCCATGCGGCAGGCCAGGCGGCTGGTCGAGCAGCGCCGCGAAATCGTCCAGCCGGATCCTGCCTTGCGCGGCGTGGATCGCCCCGCCGGCGAGCAACCGCACCATTTTGTAGAGAAATCCGTCCCCTTCGAAGGTGATCCGGTAGCCGTTGTCCCGCGCCGCCAGGTCCGCCCGCCGGATCGTCCGGCACCAATCGATCTCCGGCGTCTCGTTGCCGCGGTAAGCCGCAAATCCGTGGAAATCATGACGCCCGACGAACAAGCCGAGCGTCTCCCGCAATACATCCGCATCGAGTTGCCGCGGCAGGTGCCACGCCAGCCCCGCCTTGAGCGGCGGCAGCACCGGCTCCGTGCAGAGATCGTAATGATAAACCTTCCCCACCGCCGAAAAGCGGCTGTGGAAATCCGCCGCAACCTCCTCGCAGGCCATGATCCGGATCGTGGCCGGCAGCTTGCAATTGAGCGCCGGCACCCAGTTGAACGGATTCATGGAAATCCCGTCCGGCGCGTCGAAATGCGCCACCTGCGCCAGCGCGTGGACGCCCGCGTCCGTCCTGCCCGCGCCATGCAGCGCCAGCGGTTTCTTCGCCACCTCCTCCATCGCCTGCCGGATCAAATCCTGCACCGTGTTCCCGCCAGCCTGCGATTGCCACCCGTTAAAAGGCCGTCCGTCGTAGGCAATCGTGAGTTTGAGGCGCATGCGGGGGAGTGGTGGGAAATGAGCGGTGAAGAGTCAATCGGAAGGCCGGGCATCGTCATCGCGCCGGCGCCTGAGATGGTTCCGCTCCTGCCAAACCGCACCGCATCTCGAAAATGGAATTCCATTTGAAGCCGGGGTTAACAGCCGACGACTGTGGGTCGGAGCCTCAGCGCCTTCGATTCAAACCGAAATCGGGATGCCGGCTATCGTGTCTCAGCACCACGAGGAATACCGAGTCGGCATCGAATTCGTAGAGCAAATGATACGGAAATTTCCGCATGTTCGCACGCCGGAGACCGCAAGCATCAAAGTGATGGCAACTTGGATTTCGCTGGATCGATCCCAAAATTTGATCGAGTTCGGCCCAAAACGACGTCCGCATTCGTTCGGAAACATCGGAATAGTGCCGGGCAACCAGGCAGATGTCGGCGGCAAGTTTCGGATGGCGAATGACCTTCATCATTCATTCACGACCGCACGCCTTCCAAAATTCTTCCTCCGATAACCCGCGGACCGAGCCGTTTTTCAGCTCTTCAAGCCGTCCCATTGCCTCCTCGTCCGAAACATGATGACCACCGTCATCAAGATTTCCGAGAAGCGATGACACCAGTTCCACCTGAGCGGCGCGATCCAGCTTCGACGCTTCCTTGAACAGTTCTGCAACCTGTGACATGAGCCGACCCTCGCCGAAACTGATCGCGTCCACCAGTCCCGATTTCTCGCCGGAACTCATCTTTCCCCCATCCACAGATTCAAAATCTCCACCGCGGCGGCTTGGTCGATGAGGGCCTTCTGGCGGCGGGCGTTTCGGCCGGCTTCGCGGAGCTTTTCGGCGGCGGTGGCGGTGGTAAGCGTTTCGTCCACGAAGACGAGCGGGATGGCGGGCAGCCGGGCGCGCAATTTATCGGCGAAGGCGCGCACTTTTGCCGCGGATTTCCCCTCGCTGCCGTCCATCCGCACCGGCAGGCCGAGGACGAGCGTGCGGGTGCCGCGCATTTCCGCAAGCCGGCCGATGCGCTCAACCGGATCGGCGGCATCGGTGGAAATCGTCTCCACCGGATGGGCCAGAATCCCGAAATCGTCGGTGGCGGCGATGCCGATCCGCGCGTCGCCATGATCGATTCCCAAGGCAGGGTGCGGCGTGCCGGCGGCCTGTGCGTTCATGCCCGCGACCCTTCGCGGGAAAACCGGCGGGGGCAAGCGCGCGGGCCGCGGATTTCCGGCGAATCCGGCGAAATCCGGGCCGGAAATCGCGGGGTTCTCCGCCCTTGCCAGCGGGCGGCCCACCGCCTTGACTTCCGCCCACCTCATTTCCCAATCACGTGAAAGCCCACGAACTTTACTCCCAAGTCGATCCCGCCATTGTCACCCAAATCCTCGATTGGTTCCGTGCCAACGACCGGAATGTCTATCGGTCCGCCGTCGCCACGCTCGCCTCGAACCGCAAGCTGCGGCCGGTTTTCGTCGAAAAGAAATCCATGGCGGATCAATACGTCTGGATGCGCAAGACCCTGAAGCTGCGCGCCTGCGACACGATCGGCGAACACCTCCTCCAGGCCTATCTGATGGCCGCCCAGCAATCGCTGCTCGGCATGTTCTGCGATGGCATGGGCATCCCGCACGATGGCAAGGGCTCCGTGGTCGGCGATTTACCGAAGAACCTGGATAAGGAGCGCCTCGACACGACGATTGACCGCCTGGCCGACATTTTCGAGCACAAGCTCCTCACCCTCTATCTGCACTGCTTCAACATGCAGAAGCCCGACGGCTGGCCGAACCTGACCGCGAAAATTGAGTCCGACGAGCGCCTCCGCCTGGCCGATGACGAAGGCGAAACCGCGCCGGATGAGGCCGCCGCCGAGCCGGCCGCCAGCGCGTCCTGAGCGCCGATTTCCTCCCAGCCCCGCGCCCGCCATGCCGAAAGTATTCATCCGCACCTACGGCTGCCAGATGAACGAGCGCGACTCCGAGCAGGTCGCGAAAATGTTCACGGAAGGCGGCTACACCGTCACCGCCGAGGAGCGGGAGGCGGACGCCGTGCTCGTGAACACCTGCTCGGTGCGCGACCAGGCGGAGCAGAAGGCGCTCGGGAAAATGGGTTCCATGATGCACGCCGGACGCGACCGCCGGCACGTCGTTTACGGCTTCATGGGATGCATGGCGCAGTCCCGCGGCGAGGAGCTTTTCAAGGCCGTGCCGAGCCTCGATGTTGTCGTGGGCACCCAGAAGTACCACAAGGTTTTCGAGTATGTGGACACCATCCTGCAGCGGCGCCTGGAGGCGCGCATGGATGACCCGCAATACTCGCTGCGGGGCGAATCCGTCTGCGACACCGCGGCGGAGGAAGGCTCGCAAAATACCATCCGGGACCACGTCCCGAAGCCGCGCGAGGCATCGTCCTTTGTCTCCATCATGCAGGGCTGCAACATGCGCTGCTCGTTCTGCATCGTCCCGGACACGCGCGGGAAAGAGCGCGGCAGGCCGATTGGGGAAATCGTCGGTGAAGTTCGCCACCTGGCGCGGCACGGCGTGAAGGAAGTCACGCTGCTGGGACAAATCGTGAATCTCTACGGGCGCACCGAGTTCCCGAAAATCGACGGGAAATCGCCGTTTGTGCAGCTCCTCGAAGCCGTCCACGAGGTTGAGGGCATCGAGCGGATCCGCTTCACCTCGCCGCATCCGATCGGGTATCGGGACGATTTGGTGGCGGCTTTCGGACGGCTCCCAAAGCTCTGCCCGCACATTCATTTCCCGATGCAGAGCGGCTCGGACCGCATTCTGAAGGCGATGCGCCGCCCCTACAAAAGCGCGAAGTTCATTGAGATCTGCGAGAAAATGAAGGCCGCGCGGCCCGGCTTGGCGATTACGACTGACATCATCGTCGGCTTCCCCGGCGAGACCGAGGAGGATTTCCAAGAGACCATCGCCACCGTCGAGCGGCTGCGATTCGACAATGCTTTTGTGTTCCGCTACTCGAAACGCCGGAACACCCCGGCCGCGGAAATGCCGGACCAGCTTCCGGAAACCGAGAAGGAGGACCGCAACCAGCGCTTGCTTGCCGTGGTGGACCGCCTCGCCCGCGCCAGCCACGCCGCCGTCGTCGGCACGCGCCAGCAAGTGCTTTGCGAAGGCCCGTCGAAGAACAATGCCGCCCGCCTCACCGGCCGCACGCCGCATCACAAGATCGTGATTTTCGACGGCGATCCGGACCGCCTGACCGGGCAAATGCTGGACATCGATATCGAGAGCTCCAGCGGTTTCACGCTCTTCGGCACCGTCTGATCGCGCCGCCCGGAGCGTAAATCCAAAGCGGTGGATTACGGAGCGACGGCGAGGCGGTCGGGCTGGGTGTCGCGTTCGAAGACGAAACCGTTTTCCTTGTAGGTCTTGAGGCGGAAATGGGTTGCGGTGGAAATGACGCCGTCGAGCGAACTGAGTTTTTCGGAGACGAAGCGGGCGACTTCGCGGAGATCGCCGCCTTCGACGACGACCATGAGATCGTAACCGCCGCTGGCGAGGTAGCAGGAGACGACTTGGTCGAAACGGGCGATGCGCATTGCCAGGCGATCGAACCCGCCGCCGCGCTCGGGGGTGAGCCGGACCTCGATGAAGGCGGAGACGGACATGTCGCCGGCGGCCTCGGAATCGATGACGGCGTGGTAGCCGAGGATGGTGCCTTCTTTTTGCCAGGCTTCCACGCGGGCCGCGACATCGGCGGGGGCGAGGGACAGCATTTCCGCAAGGTCGCCATTGGAAATGCGGGCGTTGCGGCGGAGGAGCTGGAGCAGGGGATCGGTGGGCATGCCGCGACGCTAGCGAGGCGGGGCGGCGGATGGGAACCGGATTTTTCCCGATCAATCCCCAAGGCAGATGCCGACGGCTTTGGCGGCGTTGACGAGTTCGCCATCGGGGTCCACGAGGCGAAGGTGGTGGACGGCTTCCTCGATGGGCACGGAGCCGACGTGGTATGACTGATAGCTGACCATCCGGCCGAACGCGCCTTCTTCGGCCAGTTTCACGGCCTTGACGCCGAAGCGCATGCCGAGAATCCGGTCGAGCGAGGTGGGCGCTCCGCCGCGCTGGAGATGGCCGAGCGTGCAGGCGCGGGTGTCCTTGCCGGTCAGCGTTTCGAGACGGGCGGCGACACGCTCGCCAATGCCGCCCAAGCGGATTTCGCCGCCGGTGTTCTCGTGAGTGGAGACCAGATCGCCATCGGGCATGCTGGCACCTTCGGCGACGACGACGAGGGTGCTGTGCTGGCCTTGCTCATCGCGCTTGCGGATGAAATCGGCGATTTTCTCGAAGGAGAAGGGGATTTCCGGCAGAAGCACGACGGTAGCGCCGCCGGCGATGCCGCCCCAGAGGGCGATCCAGCCGGCGTGGCGGCCCATGACTTCGAGGACCATGACGCGTTTGTGGCTTTCTCCGGTAGTGTGGAGGCGGTCGAGGGCATCGACGACGCAGGAGACTGCGCTGTCGAAGCCGAAGGTGAAAGCGGTGGCGCTGAGGTCGTTGTCGATGGTTTTCGGGACGCCGACGATCGGCCAGCCTTCGCGGTAGAGTTGGAGCCCGGTGGTGAGCGAGCCATCGCCGCCGACGACGATGAGCGCGCCGATTTCCAGCTCGTCCATGGTGGCCTTGGCTTGGGCGACGACGTCCGGGGGGACGGCGGTGACGTTGCCGGCGCCGACCTTGGCGGCGAAATGGCCCTTGTTGGTGGTGCCGAGGATGGTGCCGCCGAGCTTGAGGATGCCGATGGTATCGGCGGGCTTGAGGATGGCGAAATCGATGGGCGGGAGCATGCCCTCGAAGCCGTCGCGGAAGCCGATGACCTCCCACCCGAGCTGGCTGGCCGCGCCGACGACGCCGTGGATGACGGCGTTGAGGCCGGGGCAATCCCCGCCGCTGTTGAGGAGACCGATTCTCACGAAAGCGTTATTGTGGAGTGGGCAGGCTCAGGAACTCCCGCTCGCGGTCCTGCACCGGCGCGCCGGCGTCGATCCACGGGTCGTAAACCGCCCAGCCCTGATTGACGAGGGCGCGGGCGCGGTTGAAGCGGTCCGGGCTGTTGAGGACGACGGCCACGATGCGTCGCGGCGTAGCGCCTTTCGTGCCATCCGGCTTGAGGCGGACGAGCGGCTCGCGATCCGCGGCGGCGGCGAGGCAGGGGCCGGCGGCGGCGGTGGTGCCGGTCTTCACGCCGATGTAGCCGGGTTCGCCGATGAGTTCGTTGGTGTTGCGGACGGTGTAGGTGCGCTTGCCGGTCGCGTCGGAGACGGCCACCTGCCGGTCCTTCTGGCGGACGATGAAATTGATGGCATTCCGCCGCAGGGCGTAAATGGAAAGCCGAGCGACATCGGCGGCGGTCGAGTAGGCCTTGGCACCGGGGCGCTCGAGGCCGTGGGGATTCGCGAAGCGCGTGCTGGTCATGCCGAGTCCCTTGCCGAGGTGGTTCATTTCCCCGACGAAGGTGGCGACGGGATCGGCCTCGATCTGGCGGCGGGCGACGATTTCCCGGCCGACGTGGTCCGCGATGCAGAGGGCGGCGAGGTTGTCCGAGCCGAGCAGGGCGGAGTAGAGCGCGTCCCGCAAGGTGAGCTGGTCGCCCGGCTGGAGCGCCATCGGGTTCGGCCCGCCGACGAGGCCGATGGTGTCCGGCACGGTGACGATGGTGGTGCCGGGGTCGCGCTCTGCGGCACTGGCCCAATCGATGGCGACGGCGGCGGTGGCGAGCTTGGTGAGGCTGGCGATGGGGCGCTTTACAGAGGAATTCCCGGCGGCGAGGATTTTCCCCGAGTAGGCCTCGACGACCATGTAACTCTCCACGTCCTGCGCGGAAACGGGGCGGAGCGGGAGGATGGCTGCCACGGCTGCGAGGCAGGCCGCGAGGGCGGAAATCGTGGGGCGGGTCATGGCGGGAAAGCGCGGACCATACCGACAGGCCCCGCCACTTCAACCCCAAACCGGGCCGCCAAGATGCCCGTTTCCGTAGGGAAATCGCGCGCCGTCTCCACGCTTGCAGTCGGAGAAATCCCCCGTGACACTCCGCGAATGTTCGCCCCGAAGTGGAAAAAGGACGCCAAGCATCTCATCAAAGGCGCGCGGAAATTCGTCGATTACAAACGCGATTTGCTGGCTCCCGACCGCATTGCGGAAATCGAATCCCGCCAGGCCGACCTGAAGGCGGCGATCGGTTCGGGCGACCGCGCCAAGGTGGATGAGGCGTCCAAGCAGATTCGAGTGGTGTGCGAGAATTCGCTGCCGAACGAGCGGCCGCTCGGCTGGCTGGAAGAGAATGTGGAGGTGATGTTCGTGGCGATCGTCATCGCGCTGGGTCTGCGGGCGTACTATTTGCAGCCGTTCCGGATTCCCACCGGCTCAATGCAGCCGACGCTCAACGGCATCGTCGGCACGCCGCAGCCGAAGGCGGAATGGCCATCATTTCCGACCCGGATGGCGCAAAAGGCGCTCCGCGGCCGGACCTATGTGCGCGTCGTCAATGACCGGGACCGCCACATCGCCGTCACGCCCGCCGGCGGCTTGGACATCCAAGACACGCCGTTCCTGCACTTCTTCAGCCGCGCGACGATCCGCTTCAGCGACGCGCCTCCGCTGCGCCTGCCGGCTCCGATCAATCCCTGCGGGCAAATCGGACTGGGCGAGGCGATCGGCTTTGCGCAAACCCACCAAGGTTTGATTCCCAAGGACATGGTGCTTTGCGAGGGCTACATCGACTCCGGCGATCTGGTGCTGGTGGACAAGTATTCCTACCATTTCCGCAAGCCGAAGCGCGGCGAGGTCTTCGTCTTCGAGACGCGCGGCATCCGCGGGATTCTCGCCCGCGAAGGTCCGCAGGGAGCGGGATCGCACTACATCAAGCGCCTCGCCGGCGTCCCCGGCGATTCCCTCAGCATCCAGCCGCCGCATCTGCTGGTGGATGGGAAAATCTCTCCGGAACCCGGCTTTATCCGCGTCGCGGAAGGGAAGGGACCGTATGCCATCAACCCGACCGGCTACGGCCTCGCCAGCCCGAACGAAGCGCTGCACAACGGCGTGAAAATGCCGCAATCCATCAGCGCTCCGGGCGATACCATGGAGCTGGCGGCGGTCGCGCGGCCGGGCTACCGCGAGTACGCCGCGCTCGGCGACAACACCGGCAACTCGTTGGATTCCAGGTATTGGGGCACCGTGAAGGAATACAATCTCGTCGGCCCGGCGCTGTTCGCCCTCTGGCCGATCACCACCGGCCACTGGGGATTCATCCGCTGAGGCCGTGTCCGCAGCCACGGAAATCACCCGCCGGGCGAAATCCAATCTCGCGATCGCCCTCCGCCTTCTTCCCCGCGACCGGCGCGCGGACATGACGGTTTTTTATGCCTTTTGCCGGACGATGGACGACATCGCCGATGAGCCGGGCATCCCGACCGGCAAACGCGCGCGCAGGCTCGGCGAGTGGGAAACCGGCCTGCGGGAAGGGTTTCCTGAGCCGGACGAGCTCCAGCGGGAAATCGTCCAAGTCCGCGACCGCCGCGGCATTCCCACCGATCTACTCGTGGAAATCATCGAAGGCTGCCGGATGGATCTGGAACCGCGACGCTACGAAACGTGGGAGGATCTCGAGCAATACACCCGCAAGGTCGCTTGCGCGGTGGGGCTGGTTTCCATCCGCTTGTTCGGCTGCCGGGACAGCGGGGCGGAGCGGTATGCGATCGCGCTCGGCCACGCGCTCCAGCTCACAAACATCATCCGCGATGTGGGCGAGGATTTGGAAAATGGCGGTCGCATCTACCTGCCGCTCGCCGATTTGGCGCGCTTTGGCCTCGGTCCCGACGATTTGATCGCGCGCCGGCACGATGGCCGGCTGACCGCGCTGCTCGAGTACGAGGCCGCGCGGGCGGAGAAATTCTTCCGCGAGGCCGATGCAGCGCTGCCCGCCGCCGACTGCGCCGCGCTGCTGCCGGCCCGCGTCATGGCCGCGATTTACCGGCTGCTGCTCGATAAAATGCGGGCCGGCGGCTTCCGCGTTCTGGACAAGCGCCACCGGGTTTCCAAAGTGCGGAAGCTGGCTGTGCTCGCCCGCCATTTGCTCACCAGCCCGCGCCGGATCGAATCCCCGGCCCCCACTCCACGTCCGTAAAGCCCATGTCGAAATCAACCCACGCCCTCGCCGCTGTCTGCCTCACCGGCCTCGTTTCCTGCTTCTACCCGCCGCCTGACCTAACGCCGCCCGGCTACCGGCCCATCCCGTCCTATTCGCGGCCGCCCCAACCTTCCTACGACACCGGCTACGACATTCCGCCGCCGCCGCCGCCACCGCGGATTCCCACCCGCCCGGACCGGCCCGACCCGCCCGCCACCAGCGTTTCCGGCAATTATCCCACCGCCGAGCGCACCGCGAATCCGGATCAAGTGCTGAGCCCGTTCGAGCCATACAATGTTATCGACGTCGCCGGATTCCGCTCCGGCCAGCTCGCCAGGGACCCGTCAAACAACAAGATTTTCCGGATTCCCTGAGAAATCCCGATCAGGGGATGTGGCGTAAGAACTTGCCGGACCGCCGCGGGATTGATCGGCTGGCGGCATGATGAAATGGCTCGTGATTTTGCTGTGTGGGTTGGCCTTGGGACATGTGCGGGCGGACGAGCGGGAAGCGGATCGACAAGCGCTGCGGGCGCTCGCGGCGCGGTATGAGGAGGCGATCAACCAAGGTTCGTTCGCCGGCCTGAAGGACGCGGCGGGGCCGGAAATCAGCGCGGTTTTCATGACCAATGTGGAAGTCCGCGGGCTGCCGGAAATGCAGGCTTATTATGACACGATCAAGCAGCGGCTAGGGCCGGATGGCACGTATTCCGTGAAGCTGCTGCCAGACACGACCGAATTTTACGGCGACATGGCGATCGCCCACGGCCGCAGCGACGAGACCGTGGTGACCGGCGGCGAGCGCCTCGAATACCAGAGCCGCTGGACCGCGGTGCTGAGGAAAACGGACGGCCGCTGGCTCGGGCTGCGGCTGCATGTTTCCATCGATCCGATCGAAAATCCGTTCGTCGCGATCAGGGTGGGTGCGGCGAAGTGGATTTACGCCGGGATCGGTTTCGTCGTCGGCGCGCTCGTGCTACTGGTGATCGGGAAGGCGCTGCGGAGGAAACGCCGGCCTGTCCCGGCGCGGTCCTAGAATCCGCCCTTCTTTGCGGCATCGCGCCGTTTCAACGCTTCGAGCGCGGCGACGATTTCCGGCTTTGCCTCCTCGAATCCACGAGGCGCCGCGGGTTTGCGGGCGGTAACTTCCACGAGATGCCAGCCGAGGCTGGTCCGGATGAGGGCAGGCTTGGATTTTCTGAGCGCGAAGACCTGCCCGGCGAAATCGGGCGGCAGGCGCTCGCGGACGAGCCAGCCGAGTTCGCCGCCGTGTTCGCGGGAGGCGGGATCGTCACTGATTTCCCGGGCAAGCGTGGCGAAATCCTTCCGCCCGGCGGCGAGCGCCGCGAGCGCGCTATCGAGCGTGGCTTTTGCCTTTTCGGCCGGTCGTTCCAACGTGGCGACGAAGATCTGCCGCACCCGGACGCGCTCGGGCTGGCCCAGGGATTTCCCGTGCCGCGCGAACCATTCACGCGCTTCCCCGTCGGTCACGCGGATCTCCGGGGCCAGGCGCATGGCGGCGAATTTCTCCCGGCGAAGGTCCGCGGCGAGGCGGTCGCGCATCGCGGCGACATCGGGAATCCCTTGGGATTGCAGAGCTTTCTCGAAATCCGCTTGGCCTTTGAAAGCGGCGGCCAAGCTGGCGAGGCGGGCGTCGATTTCCCGCGGCGCGACTTCGATGGCTGGCAGAAACGCATCGGCGGCGGTCTGGAGCCGGGCGCGTGCGGCGAGACTGGCGAGCGCCGCTTTCTCGTCAGCGGGCGTGGCCGGACCGGATTTGCCTTCGAGGCGGAGCCGGTTCGCGGTGGCGCGGGCGAGCTGGCCGCGGGTGATTCCGGCCTCGCCCGGGATGCGGGAGCGCATCCAGCGGGCGGGCTGGAAATGCGTGTAGGCGCCGGCGAGGAAAAGCGCCGCCAGAGCGGCGGAGATGAGGAGGCGGATCGGCTTCACGATTGGGCGGCGGGGCGAGGCGGCCGCAAAGGAACGGCGCAGAAAGAACCGGGATGGTCAAGGCGGCGGACGTCGCCCGGATTTTCCGAAAATCCGCCGGGAAATCCGCTTGGCGATCCCGCGCCGCGCGCCTAAGAGGTCCGCGCCATGACCCGCTCCTCGATCCAATTCGCTACCAAGGTTTTCATCGTGCTCCTGAGCTGCGTCTTTCTCTGGACGGTTTATCAGGTCGCGCTCGAGGTCGGCTGGCTCTGAACCGCGGTCACTGCCACGGCACGGCCACCTCGGCGATGCCGCCGCCCCGGTCGTCGTATTTCAGCAAGCCATTCGCCACGGCGTATTCGTGGACGCATTTGGTGACCTTCACGTCGAAGGCGCAGTATTCCGCGATCTTCCGCAGCGGGCCGAAATTTCCCGATTTCTTGTGCTCCTGCCACCAGCGCAGCGCGTCCAGCCCGTCCGCCGTCTTGCCAGTGCCGAGCGAGGCGGACGCCACGGAATCCAGCTTTAGCCGGAAGCCGATAATCCGCTCCAGTTCCAGCATCATGTCCAGATTCAGCGTCTGCTCCGCCAGCGTGTGGAAGACGTAGGGCTGGAGCACCGGATAATCGAACTGCATGTGATTCCACCCCACCACCAGGTCCGCCCGCACCAGCTCCTCGCCCAGCCGCTCCATCTCGTTTTCCGCGTAAATCTCGTAGGTTCCGCGCGTCGTGCTGTAGGTCACGCCTACGGAAACCCCCATTTTCGCCTTGTGGGCGAAGCCTCCCACGTCCCCGAAACTCCGCTGCGTCTCCAGGTCGAAATACACGATATTCTTCACCGCCACGCCGGTTTGTAGCGCCCGGGAGACAAGCCCCGCAAGCCCAGACCCGCGCTCTCCACTCCCGCTTCCCACGGAACCCATGCTTGCCCTCTCCGGAGGCAACGAGTCGGCCACGAGTTGGAAATGAAATGGATTTCGAGTCGGGAAAACGCTTGAAAATGCTTCATGTAACTCGCTATCCATAAACCGGCAACAACGATTCCAAGGCGGCATTGACTTGGAAATGAAACCGGATATGAGTTCGATCAGAGCGCGTTATTGATCCGGGAATTGAACTGTATTGCCGCGCGGCAGGTTTTGTGGAAATCAGGTTCGCGTTGGCGCTTTTGGGCGTCGCAAAACCACTTCCGCATGCCAGACTGACTGCGATGTCCGATTCCGCGCGTGCTGACAAGTGGCTCTGGGCCACCCGCTTTTTCAAAACCCGCAAGTTGGCCGGGGAAATCTGCGGCGAGGGCAATGTCACCCGCAACGGCCACACGCTCAAGCCCGCCTCGCCGGTGCAGCCGGGGGATTTGCTGGAAATCCCGTTCGTCGAGGGGCCGGGTGTGCGGAGCGTGAAAGTGCTGGGCGTGCTCGAAAAACGCGTCGGCGCGCCGGAGGCCCGGGCGTGCTACGAAGACCTGACCAAGCCGGAAATTTACGAGGCGCTCAAGGAATGGCATCTCGCCCGCCTCGAAGCGCCAAAGGGCCGCCCGACCAAACGCAACCGCCGGGAAATCGATCGCGTCCACGGGTTCTGGGACTGACCGCGCGGGGCAATACCCGCGAAACGGCCGGTCTCCGTGGAGAGATTTCCCGTGACAGGGGGATTTCCGGCGGGATTTTGCGCGCCATGAGCGAGAAACCATTGGAGGGACGGGTTGCGGCGGTTACGGGGTCGAGTTCGGGCATCGGGATGGCCATCGCGCTGGAGCTGGCGCGGGCGGGGGCGGACATCGCGGTGAGCTATCACTCGCACCCGGAGCCGGCGGACGAATTGGTGGAAAAGGTGAAGGCGCTGGGCCGGAAAGCGTTTTCCTCGAAGCTGAGCGTGGGGGAGGAGGATTCGGTGAACGGGTATTTCGAGGCGACGCGGGAGCAACTGGGGCCGGTTGACATTTTGGTAAACAACGCGGGCATCGACGGCAAAACCGGCAATCTGTGGGAGCTGGACCCGGCGGATTGGGACGCGGTGGTGAAAATCAACCTGCGCGGGCCGTTCCTCTGCACGCGAGCGGTGCTGCCGGGAATGATCGAGCGCGGCAAGGGCGCGATTCTCAACATTACCTCCGTCCACGAGGTCATTCCGTGGGGAGGCCATGCGGCCTATTGCGCCACGAAATCGGCCATGGGCATGGTCACTCGCTCGCTCGCGCTCGAGTTGCAAGCAAAGGGGGTGCGCGTGCTGGCGCTGGCGCCCGGTGCGATCCGCACGCCGATCAACAAGGACGTCTGGGACAACCCGGAAAATATGAAGGATTTGAACACGAAAATCCCGCTCGGCCGGATCGGCGAGCCGGAGGAAATCGCGCGGGTTGCGCGGATGCTGGTTTCCGACGAGGCCTCCTACATGACCGGCGTGACCGTCACGGTGGACGGCGCGATGACGGCATACCCCAGCTTCGCACACGGCGGATGAGCGCGGAAATCTACCGGACCCGCGGCGAGGCGTTCGGCGCGCCGGGCATGCCGCCGCGCTGGACTTCCAGTTCCAAGGAGGGCGTCGGGACTGCATACAACACATCCTCGCGGCTGTGGTTCACGCTGAGCCATGGCATCGTGAACGAGGTCTATTATCCGTGCATCGACCAGCCGAACACGCGCGACATCCAGCTCCTGATCACGGACGGGGAGACCTTCTTCCACGAGGAACGGCGCGATTTTGACCACGAGACGAGCTACCCGGCCAAGGGCGCGCTGGCCTACCGGATCGTGAATCGCGAGCGCGGCGGGCGGTACGAAATCCGCAAAACGATCATCAGCGACCCCTACCAACCGGTGCTGCTGATCGAGCACGAGCTGGTCATCCACGACGAGGAGCTACGGGGGAAATTGCGGATTTTCGCGCTGGTCGCACCGCATCTGGGCGGGGAGGGCGGCGGGAATTCGGCGGAAATCCTGGATTTGGGCGGCAGCCCGGTGCTGCACGGCTGGCGGGAGCGGACGCATCTGGCCTGCGCCGCCGCGCCGCCGTTTTTGCGGGCATCGGCGGGATTTGTGGGTCGGAGCGATGGCTGGCAGGATCTGGCGGAACACCGCTCGCTGGAGTGGAATTTCGGCAGTGCCAAGGATGGGAACGTCGCGCTGACCGGCGAGATCCAGCCGGACAATGACGGGAAATTCGTCCTGGCGATCGGCTTCGGCGGCACGCTTTCCAGCGCGCTGACGCCGATGGCTCAGGCGCTGGCACTGCCATTTTCCGGGCACTTCGACAGCTTCGTCCGCCAGTGGTCGCGGCTGAGGCACGACGAGGACGAGGACGGAAACCTGATCCGCCAGACCGGCGACGGCGGCGGACTTTACCGGCTCAGCCGCTGCATCCTCCAAGCCCACGAGGACAAGCTCTATCAGGGCAGCCTGATCGCCTCCATGAGCATCCCGTGGGGCGATGCCAAGGGCGACGAGGACCTCGGCGGCTACCACCTCGTATGGCCTCGCGACATGCTCCATAGCGCCACCGCCATGCTGATTTCCGGGCAAACCGAGCTGCCGCTGCGGGCGCTCATTTACCTCGCCTGCATCCAGCCGGACGACGGCGCGATGCCACAGAATTGCTGGATCGACGGCACCGCTTACTGGACCGGCCGCCAGCTCGACGAGACCGCCGCACCGGTGCTGCTCGCCCGGCGGCTGGCCGATGCGGACGCGCTCCAGGGCTTCGATCCGTGGGTGACGGTCCTCCGCGCGACCGCCCGGCTGATGCTCGACGGGCCGTCCACCGGGCAGGAGCGCTGGGAGGAAAATGCGGGCTATTCGCCTAGCACTCTGGCCGCCGTAATGGGAGCCGTGATTTCCGCCGCCACCTTCGCGGATCAGCGCGGCGAGACGGAAATCGCTAGCCTATTGTTCGCCCACACCGACTGGATGCACGCGAATCTCGAAAGCTGGACCTGCACCCGCAACGGCACGCTGGATCCGGAAATCCCGCGGCATTTCGTCCGGATCGTCCCGCAGGCGGACGATCTGAGCGGCCCGGCAGGCGATCCTGCGGATGTGGAAATCGGGATCAAGAACGGCGGCGGCTCGCACCGCGCCTCGGACATTCTGGACGCCGGATTCCTCGATCTGGTCCGCTACGGATTTCTCGCGCCGGACGATCCGCTGGTGACGGATTCGCTCAAACTGATCGATCGCGAGCTGAAGGTCGATTTCCCAGGCGGACCTTGCTGGCGGCGCTACCAATTCGACGGCTACGGCCCGCATCCGGACGGCACCGCCTTTGATGGCACCGGCTACGGCGGCACCTGGCCGTTGCTCACCGGCGAGCGCGGCCATTACGAACTGGCTGCCGGCCGCGACCCGCGGCCGTTCATCGCCGCCATGGAAATCTTCGCCAACGAGGGCGGCATGCTGCCCGAGCAGCTCTGGCCGCTCGCGAGCGCCGGCCCGCTGGAATTCGGCGAAACGTCCGGCTCAGCGATGCCGCTCTGCTGGGCGCATGCCGAATACATCTCGCTGATCCACAGCGCCGAAGTTGGCCATCCGCTCGATCGGATCGCCGCCGCTTGGGAGCGTTACGTGGCAAATCCGGTGCCGGAATCCACCACCGTTTTCTGGTCGCTCGCCCACCGGACCCCGGAAATCCCGGCGGGCGCGGAGCTGGTGATCCTGCTGGAGGATTCCACGCCGGTCGTCTGGAAATGCGGCGAAGACGAGCGGGAAATCGTCCCGGATCATGCGTTTGCCCGGCTCCACACCGTCCGCCCGGGGCCGGTGGCTGCGGACGCGGAAATCCGCATCGGCGGGGCGACCTATTCGCTCAGGATTTCCGCCAATGCCGACAGCAGCGCGGCGGCCGGGTAGGGCTTGGCGAGGAATTTCCGCACCTCCGGCACCTGCTTTCGCGGGTCCCCCGCCACGCCGCTGGTGGCGACGATGGGGAGGTCGGGGCGGAGCTTCCGGAGTTCGGAAATCAGCCCATCGCCGTCCATGTGCGGCATCATCATGTCGGTGACGATGGCGTCGATGGCCGCCGGATTTTCCCTGAATCGCGCCAGCGCCTCCGCGCCGTCCACCGCCGTAACGACGCGGTAGCCGTGATTTTCCAAGGTCAGACGGGCGATTTCCAGGATCGCCGGCTCGTCATCCGCCAGCAGGATCCTCCTGCCGCCGCCGCCCGGAATGGCGGCTGCTGCGGCTTGCGGCGGGGCCACACGCTGCCGCTGGATATCTCCATCCACGGGCAGGTAAATCCGGAAAACCGACCCGCGGCCCACTTTGCTTCGAACGTTGATGAAACCGCCGTGGCCCGTGACGATCGAAAGCGCCGTGGACAGCCCTAGGCCGGTTCCTTTCCCCACTTCCTTGGTGGTGAAAAACGGGTCGAAGACGCTTTCGAGCGTCTCGGGGGACATGCCGGAGCCGGTGTCCTCCACTTCAAGACGCACGTAGGGTCCCGGCCGGGCGTCCAGATTCATCGCGGCGAATTTCGGGCCCGCGCGGAAGTTCGCGGCGCGCAGGCGGATGGAGCCGCCGTCCGGCATGGCGTCGCGCGCGTTCATGCAGAGGTTCAGCAGCACCTGGTGGATTTGCGTGGGATCGGCGGAAAGCGGCCAGAGATCGTGCGGCACCTCGGCGCTGACCGCCACGTTTTTGCGGAAGCTTTCGCCGGTGATTTTGAGCAAATCCGCAATCAGGACGCCCGGCTCCACGCGCTCCCGCCGGCCTTCCGCACCGCGGGCGAAGGTGAGCACCTGCTCGACCATATCCGCGGCGCGGCGGGCGCTCGAGCCGATCATTCCCAGGATTTCCCGCCCGCGCGGGTCGCTCACGCTTCGGTCCAGAAGGTCGATCGACATCAGGATCGGCGCGAGGACGTTGTTCAAATCGTGGGCGATGCCGCCGGCGAGGGTGCCGATGCTTTCCATGCGCTGGGCGCGGAGGAATTGCTGCTCCAGCTGCTTGCGGCGGGTGATGTCCGTGTTGATTGCGAGAATCGAGCGTGGCCGGCCCGCCTCGTCCCGGAGCAGCGTCCAGCGGCCCTCGACTGTCACGGATTTCCCACCGTGGGTGATTTGCGCGATTTCGCCGATCCACTCGCCGCGCTCCAGCACCAGGGCGGTCGCCGTCTCGAATTCCGCGGTATGTCGGTAGAGGAGGCCGTCGATCGTCCGCCCCGCGATCTCCGCGGCGGGCCAGCCGTAGAGCCGCTCCGCGCCGCGGTTCCAGTAGAGGATCCGGTGCTTCAAATCCCGCACCAGGATCGCGTCCTGCGCGTGATCCAGCAGCGTCGCCTGCTCGCGGAGCATTTCCTCGGCCGCGTGGCGCGCCGTGACGTCCTCCGCGGTGCCGGCGATCCGATAGACCCGGCCATCCGCGTCCCGCACCGGGCTGGCGCGGTCGTGGATCCAGCGCAGCCCACCGTCCGGGCGGGAAATCCGGTAGGTAAGGTCGTATCCGGCTTCTGCGACTCCCTGCAGCGCGGTGACGACGTGCTTCACGTCGTCGCCATGCACCGCCTCCAGCCAAGCCTGCTGATTGCTGTAAAGGCTCTCGCAGGAGCGGCCCCAGATGGTCTCGAAGGCCGGGCTGACGTAGAGCACGGAGGCCGTCTTCAGCTCCATGATCCAGAATACCGCCCGGCTGTTCTCCGCGAGCTGTCGGAATCGGCGCTCGCTTTCCTGAAGCGAGATTTCCGCTTGCCGGCGGGCGCGCTCGCGTTGGTGGGACTCCACGGCAAAGGACAAATTTTCCGCCAATCCGCCCAGCAGTTGGATTTCCTCCTCGCCGAAAATCCCGGCTTGGGCGCCATAGACGGCTAGAATCCCGATCGACCGGCCCTCCGCGAGCAGAGGGAAAACCGCACAACTCCGATAGCCGGAATTCAGCGCGCTCCCGCGGAAGGAGAAGGTGACCCATTCCGCCGCGATGTCGTTGCACCATTCCGGCTTGCCGCTGCGGAAGGCGCGTCCGGCTGGTCCGCAGCCGCCGGGAAGGTCCGCGCGGGTTGTCACCCGTAACGCGTCCAGGTATTCCCTGCCTTCGCCCCACGAGGCGACCGGTTTCAAATCCTCGCCTTCGCGCTCTGCCAGCCCCACCCACGCCATGCGCAGGCCGCCGCGCTCGACCGCGATCCGGCAGGCGCTTTCGTAGAGCTCGCCGGTGTCGCGGATTCGGGCGATCGCCTCGTTGATGCCGCTGGAAACCGCGTAAATCCGGTTCAAACGGTGGATTTTCTCCTCCGCCCGCTTCGCCGCCGTGATGTCGATGTGCATCACCACCGCGCCCGCCCGCTCGCCATCGCACAGCGGTGAGACCGTTAGCCGGAACCACAAATTCTCCCCTTCCGCCGGGCAGAGGTATTCCATTTCATAGAAATCCCGCTCGCCCCGCAGCACCGCGCGGATGCCGTCCGCCGCAGCGCGGCCGTCCTCCGCACCATCCCCGCGGGCGTCGTCGCAGACGTCCAGATAGTTGGCGCCTGCGGTCATTTCCGCCTCCCCCACGCCATTCGCGAGCGAGAACCGCCGCCAGCTTTCATTCACCGAGACGATCGCGCCCTGCCGATCGATCAGCGCGATGTGGGCCGGTAGCGCGTTCTGCACCGACGCCAGGGTGTCCGCCGCGGATCGGAGTTCGGCCTCGCGGGCATGCAGATCCCGCTCCGCGCCCTTTCGCCGCGTGATGTCCCGCGCCACTGCGAAAATCCGCCGGTCACCGCCAGAGCAGCGTACGTTCCAAGACAGCCAGCGCAAGGAGCCGTCCTTGCAACAGTAACGATTTTCGAATCCCCGGACTACCTCGCCGCGCAGCACCCGCTGCCGGGTCAACATCGAAGCGTCCAGATCCTCGGGATGGATGAATTCCGCCATCGGTCGCGCTTTGAGCTCCGATTCGGTCCAGCCCAGACACTCCGTCCACGCCGGATTCACCTGCTCCAGCCAGCCGTCGAAATTCGCCACGCACAGCAAATCCGGCGATAGCTCGAACAAGCGGTCGCGCTCCAGCTCCGCCAGCGGGCGGTCGGGATTTGCGGGGGCATCCATCCAAGTTCAGCGCGCGCCGGCGACCGCCATTTCCAAGGTATAAACCGAGTCCGAAGCGGTCACGAACAGCGTCGTCATCGCCTTCCCGCCGAAGCAGACATTCGCCGTCCAGCCTTCCGGCACCGGGATGTTGCCCAGCAGCTTCCCATCGCGATCGAAAACCGTGACGCCCTTGCCCGTGAGATAGAGATTGCCCGCTTGGTCCAGCGTGATCCCGTCCGACCCCATCTCGCAGAACAGCTCGCGCTTCCCGAGCGTCCTTTCCGCCGCGATTTCGTAGCGATAGGTTTTCTTCGCGCCGATGTCCGCCACGAACAGCGTCTTGCCATCCGCCGAGCCGACGATGCCATTCGGCTGCTTCAGCGTTTCCTCCACCACCACCGGCTGATCCGCGCCTTCCGCCAGGAAATACACCCGCTGGATTTCCTGCTCCGGCGTGTCCCGGCCGGTCCAGTAATCCCGCTTGTAGAACGGGTCGGTGAAATACATCCCGCCCTGTGGATGGATCCACAAATCGTTCGGACCGTTGAAAAGCTTCCCGCGGAAATCCTTCAGAAGGACCGTCTTCTCCTTCGTCCCCACATCGATCCGCCACAATTCGCCCCGCTCGTCCGCGCAGGCGACAAGGTTTCCCGCGTGGTCGAAATACAATCCGTTCGAGCGCCCCGCCGGTTTCAGGAACTCCGTCACCTTTCCAGTATCCGCCGTCCATTTCATGATCCGGTCGTTCGGTTGGTCCGTGAAAAACACATTTCCGTCCGCATCCGCCGCCGGTCCCTCCGTGAATTTGAAACCATCGGCCACCAGTTTCAGTTCCGCTCCCGCCGCCGCCGGAATCCCCGCCCGCGTCGTCGTGGAGGAGATGACGGCTGCCGATACCACTGCTAGCAAATGTGTGACACGCATGTCGCTAATCTTGCGATTCCCCGAAATTTTGAAAAGCCGGATTTCGCGCGCCCGTCCGCTCTGGCGGAAATCGGATGGCGGACGCCGGACGCCCGGCCTAGGATTTCCGCCATGGCCGCCGAAGAAAATCCATTTCCCGGGATGAATCCTTATCTGGAGAGATATTGGAGGGATCTTCACACCTCGCTCATCACCTATGCTTCGGATACCTTGCAGGAAACCCTCCCGGACGCGTTGCGCGCCAGAGCCGAGGCACGGGTGTTTCTGGAAAAGATTGATTCAGAAACGGAACAAAGAATTTCTTCACTAGACGTGATCGTGGTGGAGCGCCCGGGCTGGCAGAAGGACGACGGCGGCGGCACGGCGACCATGGAGCGTCCGGTAGCCAAACCCTTGAAATTCCGCGTTCCCTTCTGCGAAACCACGCAGCGCTATCTGGAAATCCTCGACGCCGCGGATGGCAACCGCGTGGTGTCCATGATCGAATTTCTGACTCCCTCGAACAAGGTTCCCGGCAAAGGCCGTGCGCTCTACCTCCGCAAACGCGAGGAGTGCGAGGAAGCTGGCGTGAATGTTGTGGAAATCGACCTCCAGCGCCGCGGCCGGCCCACCACCTTTGCCGACTGCAATTTCTTCAACCGCCACATCCGCCCGACCTATCACACCAGCGTCTGGCGCGCGAACGATCCCGAGGGCGGTGAATGCTACCCGATGCCTCTGCGCGAACCCTTGCCGGTCATCGCAATCCCGCTGCGGGAGGACGATGCCGATGCGACTCTGGATTTGCAGGCGCTGGTGGATCAAGCTTACCGCCGCGGCCACTACAATGCCGCCGATTTCACCCGCCGCCCCGATCCGCCCTTCAGCGCGGACGATGAAGCATGGATCGACTCGGTGCTCACGTCGCTGAAATGATGCCTCGTGGCGGCGGATTGTATCCGCCAAGCCCCCCGTCGCGATTTTACGAAAATGGATTTACGACGGTGAACAGGTCGAGCTTTAAGCCGTCCTCGACGCATGTTCTGGGACCAAATCCCAGATTTCCCTTGTCTCCGTAGGAATAGATTCAAACGGGCGCTTCTACAACGCCGACGGCAGCCCCGTCGCCGTCAAAGTATTTCCTGGAAACACCCAGGACGCCTCCACAGTCGAAGGGAAAATCGGAGAACTGCGGGAAAAATACGGCATGAGCGAACTCGTGTTCGTCGGCGATCGCGGCATGATCACCGCCAGCAACGAGGAAAAATTGCCGCCCTACCCGGGGCCGAAGGACTCAAAATCATCAGCGCCCTCACCCACCGCCAGATGGTCCGGATACTAGAGCGCACCGCCCACCAGCCCGAACTCTTCGACGACCATAACATTATCGAAATCAGCGACCCCGCCACTCCCGGTCACCGCTACTGCCTTTGCCGTAATCCCCCACAGCTCCGCCCGCGAAACCACCACCCGCCAAGCCCTACTCCCACGCACCCGCGAAGAACTCACCCACATCGCCAGCCGCAAAAAGCTCGCCAATGCAGAAATCATCGGCACCCAAGTTGGCAAACTCCTTAACCTAAAAAAGGAAAATGGGCGCGATTTTTGAGCGCCCTCGAGGGGGGGCGGTTTGAGATGGCTTGGAATGGGCGGAGCTGGACGTTTTTTTCCGCTGAGACGGAGTTGGGCATCGTCCGGCAGGCCAGGTAGCCACTTTCCGCCTAGCCAGCGGCGCAGCACGCGGGCCAATAGCAAGGTCCGGCGCTGCTCGGCGCTCCATCGCTCCGTGCAGAAATTCCTCCCAACGCCCCACGGCCTGTGGAAACTGGGAAAAGAAGATCAATTTCCTTCGCGAGTGACGGGAGCTTGGTCGTCCCATTCGGCGTAACAACGTCCGCTCGGGGTATCGAGCGGTCAGGTTCCAGAGGGATATTTTGAGGTGATTTCGGACTCACCCGGAGAGTGAATGGGAATCAAGGTCATGGGAGCTTCCATGACATTGGAATTACGGCACTTACCCGGAAATGGCGATCGTTTCATTTTTCTAACGTCAACCGCGCCTTGGCGTGCGAAGCACGCTGGAAAGCTTCGCCGCTGCCGGCTCGGTTATTCCCATGGGTTTGTGCCGCAAGCCTTGGCGATCTGAGTGGGAGATCAACGATCGTGAAGGGGAGGTACACCAAGCCGTCAAAACGCGGAATTTTTGAAATTCACAAGGATGTTTTTGGGATTTCCCCGAAAATACTCGCCTGTTGGGGCTTCGATCCGTGGGAATTGTTCCTGCAAAAACCTGATTCTCAACGGTTTCAGGAAGAAACTAGAAAAGTGTATTTCGACTTGTGGCGAATGTACGGCCGTGTACGATGCGCCTCACCGACAATCCGGTCGGTATCGCTTCACGCCGATGACCTCGCAGCGCTACAAAAGTTATCAGCACTACAAGATGGACTCGAAAAATCGGGTTTCCATCAAGGCGCAGTGGCGTCCGGAAACCGGAAAACCGTTCTATCTGCTGGTCACCACGGCGCACGACATGCCGGTGGTGAAGGTGCTCGATGAGGAGACCTACAGCGAGAAGGTCAGCAAGGTTGAGAACGACGATAAGTTGGACCAAGCCACGAAGGACGAAATCCTCGGGCAACTGGCCATGTACTGCGCGGAAGTGACGGTGAACGACCAAGGCAAAATGGCGATTCCGCAGATCTTTTGCGAGGCCGCCGGGATCCAACCAGAGTCCGAGGTGACCCTCGCGGGCCGCGGCAGCTTTTTCTACATCTGGACCCGCGAAAACTTCCAGAAGTTCGCTGATCTCGAGAATGCCAACCGGCCCAAGGACATCTACGGAATTTTTTAACCGATTCATCCCCAACGATTTTCAACAACCCCCATGTTGTTCGCCAACCCCATTCCGGCATTGCAGGCCGTCCGCCACCCAGCGGACGCGGCCTTCCCCTTCGTGGTGCCGGGATCGGGACTTTTTTCAGACCGGATGCCGCGCTCGGGACAGTGCGGCGGCCGGTCCTCCCAAACGGAAGACCGCACCGCGCCTGGCTGGTTGTCGGCGCGGCTTCCGGCGGCTTTCACGGCCGGGCGCGGCTCGTCTCTCGGGACAGAGCTTGCCGCGCTGCTCGAATCGATGGTCCGCGCCGCGCCTGGCTGGTTGTCGGCGCGGCCATCGTTTTCCTTTCCCCCTTTCAGGCAGGCAGGCGCGCTCGGGACAGCGCGCCGGCCGGGCCCGCGAACGGACGCACGCACCGCGCCTGGCTGGTTGTCGGCGCGTCGTCTCACTAGCGCATTGCAAATGCGTGGCTTACCCCTCGGGACAGGGGTTGCCGCGCGAATCGGGACGATGGTCCGCGCCGCGTCTGGCTGGTTGTCGGCGCGGCCATCGTCCGTCGCAATTTTCACGCAGTCGGAGGATTCCTCCGAATCCGCGCCCGATTTTGCGGGCTATCACCAGCCCGTACTGCCTGCGGAAGTAGCGGAGTGGATGGCCGCGGGTCCGGGCAAATTCATCATCGACGGCACGCTCGGCGGCGGCGGGCACAGCGGGATTTTCTTGGAATCCGGCGCCCGCGTTCTCGGCGTGGACCGCGATCCCGAGGCGCTCGGACACGCGCGCGCAAGGCTGGCAGAGTTCGGCGGTCGCTTCTCGACGTGGGAGGGAAATTTCTCCCAGATTCAGGAAATCCCGGAAATCCGCGATGGCGGCCGGGCCGACGGGCTGCTGCTGGATCTCGGCGTGTCCTCGCGCCAGCTCGACTCGGCGGCGCGCGGATTTTCCTTCATGCGCGACGGCCCGCTCGACATGCGGATGGGGCCATCCAGCCCGCGCACGGCGGCGGAAATCGTCAACGGATGGTCCGAGGCCGAATTGGTCCGGATTTTTTTTGAATTCGGGGAGGAATCCAAAGCCCGCCGCATCGCCGGGGCGATCGTCCGGCAGCGCGCTTCGAAGCCCTTCGAATCGACGCTCGAACTTGCCGGCTGCATCGAGAAAACCGTCGGCCGCCACGGCCGCACGCATCCCGCGACCAAGGCATTCCAAGCGATCCGCATGGCGGTGAATGAGGAACTCGAATCGCTGGCCAACGCGCTGACCGCCGCGCCATCCATTCTGAAGCCGGGCGGACGATTGCTCGTGATCAGTTTCCACAGCTTGGAAGACCGGCTGTTGAAGCGGGCCTTGAAGCACCGCTCCACCGCATTTCTCGATGAGCCGGGCTGGCCCGAACCGCGCCCGAATCCGGATTTGCAATTCCGCCTGCTCTGCCGCAAGGCCGTCGCCCCCGGCGCTGCGGAAATCGCCGCCAACCCGCGTGCCCGCAGCGCCAAGCTCCGGGTCGCCCAGCTCTTGGAATGCACGCCATGAACCGCCACCGCAACGAACCCCGCACCCCCGCGCTCTATTACTGGGCGCTCATTCTGGCCGCCGTCATCGCCGCCGCGGGCGGGGTCACGCATGCCTATTACAAGAACCGGCAGGTCTCGGTCTCCCGGGAAATCGACGCCATCGACCGACGCGTCGAGCAGGCGCGGCTGGATATCCGCACCACCGACTGGCGCATGGGGAATCTGCTCAACCGCTACGCCATCCGCGAGCGCATCGAGGCGAACGGCTCCTCGCTCCGGCCCATTCCGCTCGGCGTCGTCGAGGAAATCGAAACCTCCGCTCTCGACGGCCACAGCGTCGCCTCCGCCATGCCTTAGCTCGTGAAATCCTCCTTTCAAAGCCGTTGCATCATACTGTGCTCGATCCTGGTGGTCGGGCTCAGCGTGCTTTCGGCCCGATTGGTGAAAATCCAGCTCGTTGACCGCACGCGCTACGCCGAGCGGCTGCACAGCGAGCGGCACAGCACGGAAATCCTGCCGGCCCTGCGCGGCACGATCGTGGACCGCCACGAGGAACCGCTGGCCACCACGATCCCCGTGACTTCGGTTTACGTGGACCGGAATCACCTGAACGACCCGCTCCTGGCCAGCTTCGGACTTGCCTGGCGGGATGCCACCGCCACGCCCGGCTGGGCCGATTTGGACCCCGCGAAGCGCCGCCAGCGGGTTTTCTCCATCCGCAGCCAGATGCTCAAGAACGAGCCGCCGGAAATCATTTTGCGGAAGCACCTCGCCTACGTCGTCGGCATCCTCGCGCGGCCGCTGGGCATGCCGAAAGCAGTGCTCCGGGAGAAAATCGAGCAGCGGAAAGGGGAGTGGTTTTGCATTTCCAAGGAGCTGCCGCAGGACGTGGCGGACAAGCTGCGGGAGGAGATCTCCGAAAAATGGATCGAGGGCATTGTCTTCGAAAACGCCATCAAACGTTGGTACACAGCGCCCAAGCTGGCCGTCCACCTCGTCGGCTACACCGGTGATTTGGAGGAAAAGGACGAGCACGGCGACGTCCACACCCGCGTCGTCGGGAAATTCGGCGTGGAGTCCTCGATGGAGGAATACCTCGCCGGCCGCGATGGCTGGCGCGAGCACTACCGCGACGCCCGCGGACTGGTCGTGCCGGGAAATTCCGATAGCTTCAAGCCGCCGCGCGCCGGGCTGAACGTCAAGCTCACCATCGACATGTGCATCCAGGCGATCGTCGAGGAGGAACTCGACGCCGGGCTGAAGGAAATGGTTTCCGAGCGCGGTGCGGTCATCCTGATGGATCCGAAAACCGGCGAGGTGCTGGCCATGGCCAGCCGCCCGACCTACGAGAACAATTACAAAAAGGACATCGGCGAGAAGGACGCGAGCATGAACTACGCGATCCAAGCGATCTACGAGCCGGGTTCCACCATCAAAATCGTAGCCACTTCCGGCGCGCTCAACGAGCGGCTGGTCACGCCGAACACGGTGGTTTCCTGCTACAACGGCTACTACCAAGGCAACGGTTACACCATCCGGGACGCGCATCCCGCGTCATCGCTCACCTTTGAAGGCGTCCTCCAGAAATCGAACAACAACGGCACATGCAACCTCGGCCGCCAGCTCGGGTCGAAGCGCTTTTACGAATACCTTCACAACTACGGCTTCGGCAGCAAAACCGGCATCTCGCTCAGTGGGGAAAGCTCCGGCTCGGCGCGGGACACTGGCAATGAGGTCGATTTCTCCCGCGCCTGCTTCGGCTACGCCACCAGCGTCACGCCGCTACAGCTCGCCACCGCCTACTCCGTCATCGCCGGAGATGGAAATCTGCGCAAACCCCACATCGTCAAGGCGCTGATCGCGAACGACGGGACTGTGGTGGAGGATTACAAGCCGGAAATCGTTCGCCAGGTCATCACGGAGCGGACCGCCCGGCAGATGCGGGAGGCGCTGGAAAAGGTCGTCAAGACCGGCGGCACCGCCACCCTTGCCGCCGTCGAGGGATTTCTCGTCGCGGGCAAGACCGGCACCGTCGAAAAGCACAACCCCAAGGGCGGCTATTTCCACCACCGCTACATCACCTCCTTCGCCGGCATGATGCCCGCCAAAGACCCGGAATTCGTCTGCATCGTTGTCATCGACGATCCTCGGACGACCGCGACCCGCCTTTACGGCGGCACGATTGCCGGCCCGATTTTCAGCAGGATCGCCACCCGCGTGGCCGCCCACATGAACCTCCAGCCGACGGAAACGCTGGCAAAATCGAAATGATCCTCCGCGAACTCGTCGCCTGCCTGTCCCGTGTCACGGTCGCCGGATCGCTCGATCGGGAAATCGGGACGCTCACCGCCACCTCGCGCGAGGCCGGCCCGGGCGCCCTCTTCGCCGCCATCCGCGGCACCGCAGCGGACGGGCACAAATTCATTGGCGACGCGATCGCCGCCGGTGCCTCCGCGATCCTTGCCGAGACCGCGCCGCCGCTCGATTTCCCCGAGGAATCCACGACCTGGCTGCATGTCCCGGACAGCCGCGCGGCCATTTCCGCGCTGGCGTCCGCCTTCCACAGCGACCCGTGGCGGGACATGAAAATGGCCGGCGTGACCGGCACCAATGGCAAAACGACCACCGCCTTCCTCATTCACCACGTCATGAAATCCGCCTGGCACCGCGCCGGGCTGCTCGGGACGATCCTCGTGGACGACGGCGAATCCGTCGAAATGGCGCGCCACACCACGCCCGGCTCCATCGAGCTTTCCGCGTTGCTCACCCGCATGCGGGACAATGGCTGCCGCGGCGTGGCCATGGAGGTTTCCTCGCATGGCATTCACCAAAAGCGCATTGGAGCGATCGGCTTCGATGCCTGCGTGTTCACCAACCTCACTCAGGACCACCTCGACTACCACGGCAGCCTGGAGAATTATTTCAACGCCAAGGCCGATTGGTTCCGGGAAATCGCCGCCGATGCGCGCGGTAAAAAGCCCGTCGCCATCGTCAACATCGACGACGCACGCGGCCGCGATCTGGCTGAAGAGCTGGAAGGGCAATTGCCGCTGATCCGCTTCGGCTTCGGCGTGAACTGCGATTTCCGCGCGAACAATTTCCGCCAGTCCGCCCGCGGCATGGAGTTCGAGCTCACCGCCAAGGGGAAATCCTTTCTGGTGCGCGCCCCGCTGATCGGCCGGTTCAACGTCTATAATCTGGTTGGCGCGATCGCCGCCGCCAGCGCCTGCGGCATCCGCCCGCGGGACGCGATTTCCTCGCTGACCGATGCGCCACAGGTTCCGGGACGCATGGAAAACGTCGGCAACGCGGGCGGCGCCACGGTTTTCGTCGATTACGCCCACACGCCCGACGCGCTCGAAAATGTCTGCCGCACCCTCCGCGAGCTCGACCCGCGCCGCCTCATCACCGTCTTCGGCTGCGGCGGGGATCGGGACAAAGGCAAGCGCCCGCTGATGGCCGCCGCCGCCTCCCGCCACAGCGACGCCTGCGTCGTCACCTCGGATAATCCCCGCTCGGAAGACCCCGCCGCGATCATCCGGGAAATCGAAAGGGGCCTCACCGGCAAGACCTCGCGCAGCATTCCCGATCGTGCCGAGGCGATCGCCTTCGCCGTCGCGAACTCGCTCTCCGGCGACATCATTCTCGTCGCCGGCAAGGGCCACGAGACGACCCAGCAATTCTCCGACCGCACCGTCGATTTCGACGACCGCAAACACGCCTCGAAGGCGCTCCGCGAGCGCGCCCAGGCCATTTCCGAAATGCGCCAGACCCGATGAAACCCCTGACCGCCCAACAGCTTGCGGAAATCCTCGGCGCACCCGTCGCCGCGGGCCGGGCGGACGCGCTTGTCTGCAGCGGGGTGTCCACGGACACCCGCAGCCTGCCGCCGGGCGCGGCGTTTTTCGCGCTGCGGGGCAGGAATTTCAATGGTGACGAATTCGCCGCCAAGGCCCTCGAAGCCGGCGCGGCGGCGGCCGTCGTGCAGGAGTGGTCCGGCGAAATTCCCGCCGGCGCGGCGGTCATCGTAGTGCCGGACCCGCTGCTCGCCTTGCAGAAACTGGCGGTCTGGTGGCGCAAGCAGTTGGACATCCCCGTCGTCGGCATCACCGGCTCGAACGGCAAAACCAGCACCAAGGATTTCACCGCCGCCGTGCTCGGCCAGCGCTTCAACGTCTCCGCCACCCGTGGAAATCTGAACAACCACATCGGCGTGCCGCTCACCGTGCTGGCTACGACGCCGGAGCACACCGCCGCCGTTTGGGAAATGGGCATGAACCACTCCGGGGAAATCGCGCCGCTCTGCGAAATTTCCCGGCCGAAATTCGGCATCATCACGAACGTCGGCACCGCGCACATCGAGTTTCTGCTCAGCCGCGAGGCCATCGCCGAGGAAAAGGCGATGCTCGCCCGCGCGCTGCCGGCGGACGGCACGCTGTTCCTGCCCGCCACCTGCGATTTCCTCGATTACATCCGCCAGCGGACGCGCGCCAATGTCGTCGCCGTCGGCAACGGCCGCGGCTTGGTCCGCGCGGAAAACATCCGTTTCCTCGCCGCCGGAAGCAGCTTTTCCTTGGTGATCGACGGGCAGGATCCCGTGGAAGTCCTGCTGCCCGTGCCCGGCCGCCACATGGTGACCAACTCCCTGCTCGCTGCCGCCGCTGGCTGGAAACTCGGGATTTCCCCGGCGGAAATCGCGCTTGCGCTGTCGTCGGCCACGCTCACCGCCAGCCGGCTTTTTCTCTACGAATGCGGCGGCGTCACCGTCATTGACGATACCTACAATGCCAATCCCGAGTCCATGGCCGCCGCCATCGACACCCTGGCCGACACGCCGCTCGCGAGTGGCGGGCGCCGCATCGTCGTTCTCGGCGCCATGGGCGAGCTGGGAAATCACGGCCCCGCCGCCCACCTCCGCACCGGCGAGCTGGCCGTCCGCCGCGGCCTCGAAGTCGTCGCCGTGGGCGCTGGCGCGGAAGGAATCGCCACCGGTGCCGGCGGCGCGCCCCATTTCGCCGATTTCGCCGATGCCGCCGCCTGGCTCCGCCGCGAGGCGAAATCCGGAGACGCCGTTCTCTTCAAAGGCAGCCGCACCGCCGCCGTGGAGCGCGTGATGCGCGCCGCATTCCCCCCCGAGAACTGATGCTGCCCGCCATTTACGATTACTGGTATGCCGCTTTCCAGGCCGAGAATCTCGCCGGCACAGGAGGCTGGGCGCACACGTTTTCGTTTCTCAACCTGTTCCAATACATCACCTTCCGCGCCGCCAGCGCCGGACTGCTGGCGTTTCTGCTGGCGGTGGCATTCGGCCCGCGCGTCATCCGGCAGCTCATTTCCCTGAAAGTCGGCCAGCCGATCCGCACCGCCGCGGAGGTTCACAAGCTGGCCGAATTGCACGGCGGCAAGCTCGGCACGCCGACCATGGGTGGCGCGCTGATTATCGGCTCCGTGCTGCTCTCCACGCTGATTTTCGCCCGCCCGCTCAATCCCTTTATTGCGGTCTGCGCGTGCGCCATGGCTGCCTGCGGATTGCTCGGATTTTGCGACGATTACAAAAAAGTCCGCGAGAAATCCTCGGACGGCATCAGCAGCCGCAAGAAGCTCGGCTGGCAGCTCTTCATCGCCCTCGTCGTCGCCTGCTTCCTTTATTACAAAAAGGAAATCTCCGGTTTTGGCGCGACTCCGGAGCAGATCTCGGACGGGGTGGCTGGCTATAGGCTCGGCACGAATCCCATCGGCATCGGGGCGATTTCCTTCCCGCTCATCAAGAAGCCGATCGTCGATCTTGGCTGGATGATCATCCCGTTCTTCGCGCTGGTCATCGTCGGCTGCTCGAACGCGGTCAACCTGACCGACGGCCTCGACGGCCTCGCGACTGGCACCACCATCAGCGTCGCGCTTTCCTACGCGCTCATTGGATATCTGGCCGGCCACTTCTTCATGGCCACCGAATATCTCGTCATCCCGCACAACCGCTACCTCGGGGAAATCGCCGTTTTCCTGATGGCAATGGTCGGAGCGTGTTTCGGATTTCTCTGGTTCAACTGCCACCCCGCCAAGGTCTTCATGGGCGATACCGGCTCGCTCGCGATCGGCGGCGCGCTCGGCACCGCGGCCATTTGCACCAAGCAGGAGCTGCTTCTCGTCATCATCGGCGGTGTGTTCGTCATGGAAGCGATGTCGGTTATTCTCCAAGTCGGCAGCTTCAAGCTCCGGCGGAAGCGGATTTTCAAAATGTCGCCGATCCATCACCATTTCGAGCTGCTCGGCTGGCACGAGAACCAGGTCATCATCCGCTTCTGGATCATCTCGATCATGCTGGCGCTGTTCGGCCTCGCCCTTTTGAAAATCGCCTGAAATGACCCTTTCCGGAAAACATGTCGCCATCCTCGGCGCCGGCCGCAGCGGCCGGGCAGCCGCGGCGCTCGCCTTGCGCGAGGGTGCGACCGTCTCCGCGTGGGACGCCTCCGCGGAAATCGCCGGCATGCCCGATGGCGTGGCAATCCACCCCGGCGCGACGGAGGACGATGGCGCGGCGCTCGCCTGCGATCTGCTCGTCGTCAGCCCCGGCATCGACACGTTCGGCAGCTACGTCGCCGCGTTTTCCCGGCAGGCCGGCGAGGTCATCGGCGAGGTCGAGCTGGCATGCCGCTATTATAAAGGGAAAATCGTCGGCATCACCGGCACGAACGGGAAAACGACGACCACCGAGCTGGTCGAGCGCATCCTCCGCCACGCCGGCCTCGGGGGCACCGCCTGCGGAAACTACGGCACGCCGTTCGCGGAAATCGTGCTTTCGGAAAATCCTCCGGCCGCAGTCTCGTTGGAACTCAGCTCGTTCCAACTCGAAACGATCCGCTCGCTGCACCCGGCCGTCGCCATCTGGCTGAATTTCGCGCCGGACCACATGGACCGTTACCCCAGCGTCGAAGCCTACCGCTCCGCCAAGCTGCGGATTTTCCAAAACCAAACCGCCGCCGATACCGCCATTGTCCGCGCCGACGAAAATCTCCCGGAACCGACCGCCCGGCTGGTCACTTTTTCCACCACCGACGATTCGGCGGACTGGTTTTCCGACGGCCACGGTGTCCGCCGCCGGGGCGAAATCCTGCTCGATTTGCACGCCGGCACCGGCCTCCGCGGTCTGCACAATGCGGAGAACGCCATGGCCGCGCTCGCCGCCGGCGAGGCGCTCGGGATTTCCGCGGAAATCATGGTGGCGGCCTTGCAAGGCTCGGTCCCGCCGCCGCACCGCTGCGAACTCGTCCGCACGCTCGACGGCGTGGAATACCTGAACGAGTCCAAGGCCACCAACCTCCACGCCCTCGAAAGCGCCCTCCGCTCGCAGACCCGCCCCGTCGTTCTCATCGCCGGCGGCAAGGAAAAGGGCCTCGACTACGCCGCCGTTCTCCCGCTGCTCCGGGAAAAGGCTCTGGCCGCCGTTACTTTCGGCCAGATCGCCGCGCCTTTGGCGGAGCTTTTCGAGCAGGCCGTCGCTTGCGAGCGTGTCGTCACGCTCGGTGACGCCCTCTTCGCCGCCCGCACGCTGGCGCCGCGCGGCTCGACCATTTTGCTATCTCCCGGAACCTCGTCCTTCGACCAGTTTTCCGGCTACGAACAACGCGGAGACGCTTTCCGCGACCTCGTCCACCAACTCCGCTAACCACGCCCACGCCCATGAAATCCCGCACGCTCCCCGTCAAACGCACCACCGCCAAGCCCGGTGTTTTCAAGCGCCTCGCCGCCGTCACCGGCCGCCGCCAGCGCGCCGCCACCGCCACCGGCGAGGGCATCGAGGGCGATGGCAGCTCGAAAATCTCGCGCGCCCTCACCATCATTTTCCTTATCCACATCGTCGCCATCGGCCTGATTTTCTTCCACCAGAAGTTCCTCGACGGTCGCTCGCCAGAAATCGCCAAGGCCACCGCGCCGGAGAAATCCCAAGCGGCCTCGCCCCGCACCGATTTGCCGAAACTGTCGGATGGCTCCAATACCTACATTCCGCTCCAAGGCGACAATTACGCCAAAATCGCTGCGAAATTCGGCGTCGTGGAGGCGGATCTCCGCAATGCCAACAAGGGCGTCGATATCGGTCCCAGCGTCATTCTCACCATCCCGCCCCGGCACCTTGTCGCCGCCGAGCCGGCCGAGGTCGCCGCCATTCGCGCGGAACCCGCCGAGCGCTCGGACGGACTCGTCCCCGCCGTCCCCGTCGATTACGCAGGCGCTCCCCGCGCCCAGCTCGTGAAGCCGAAAATCGTCCCCGGCGGTGCCGTTTCCGCCTCGGCGGCCGGTGGCTCCTCCTACGTCGTTAAAAGCGGCGATAGCGTCTGGCGCATTGCCAACCGCTTCAAAGTGAACCAGAAGGACCTCATGAAAGCCAACGGCATCACCGACGCACGCAAGATGAAGATCGGCATGAAGCTGACGATTCCACGCTGATTTCTCCATGGCCCGTCACTGCTCGCTCCTCCTCTGTGCGGCCGTCGCGTCCCTCGTGGCGCTCGGTCTCATCATGCTGACGAGCACAGGCGCGTGGGTCGCCGGGCACGGCCCTTACCATTTCCTCTCCCGCCAAGCAGGGATGGCCGTGGTGGGACTGATCGGCGCGGTGATTGCCGCCCGCTTCCCGCTCGATGGCCTGCGCCGGGCCGCGCCGTGGTTGTTTTTCATCGCCTGCGTGCTCCTCATTCTCTGCTACGTGCCCGGCATCGCCGATCCGCAGCTCGGCTCCAAGCGCTGGATCAAGGTGCCGTTCATCCGCCAGTTCCAGCCTTCGGAATCGGCGAAAATCGTAATCGTGATGGCGCTTTCCGCATGGTTCGCCCGCTGGCAGACCGAGGTGCGCACGTTCTGGCGCGGCTTCGCCCTGCCCGGCCTCATAGCCGCGATTCCCATCGGCCTCATCGCCGCGGAAACCGACGTGGGCACCGCGCTTTCCCTGTCCGTCGCTGTCGGCGCGATCATGTTTTGCATCGGCACACGTCTGATTTACGCCGTGCCGACCGCGATCATCGGAATGTCCGGCGCGTTCTGGTTCGTCATGACGGACACGGTTCGCCGCGCCCGGATCGACGCGTGGCTCGACCCTGCCAGCCACCAGCGCGACCAGGGCATGCAGCTTTGGCGCGCTCTGCTCGCCTTGGGAAATGGCGGCCCCTGGGGCACCGGCTTGGGGAATGGCACCGAGAAGTTCGGCACGCTTACCTTCGCCTACACCGATTTTATTTTCCCCGTCGTCGGCGAGGAACTCGGCCTGCCCTGCACGCTCGGCGTCGTTGCCTGCTTCGTCATCATCGCCGTGGCCGGCTGCGGCATCGCCCTTCAGGCCGAGAATGTCTTCAATCGCGCAATGGCCCTCGGCCTCACCTGCGTCATCGTCGTCCCCTCCATCCAGAACATCGGCGTCACCACCGGCATGCTCCCGAACGACGGCCTCCCGCTCCCGTTCGTCAGCTACGGCGGCACCAGCCTGGTCTTCAGCCTCGTCGCCATCGGCATGCTCGTCGGCATCCACCGCCGCTCCGGCAACTCTCTGGTAGCCCGCGAATTCCCCCTCGATCGCCAAACCCGCTACGCGGTCAAGCTCTGAGGCGATTCCCTTGCTAATCCGCCGCCAACGGGCGAACCCTCCGCGCGTGCTCGCCAAACGAATCATTCCCTGCCTCGACGTCACCGATGGCCGCGTCGTCAAGGGCGTCAATTTCGTCGATCTCATCGATGCCGGCGACCCGGTCGAGGCCGCCATTGGTTACAACGCCCAGCAGGCGGACGAGCTCGTTTTCCTCGACATCACCGCCTCCTCCGACAACCGCGCCACCATGGCCGACGTGGTCCGGCGCACGGCCGAGAAATGCTTCATCCCGCTCACCGTCGGCGGCGGCATCCGCACCGTGGACAACATGCGGGAAATGCTCCTCGCCGGCGCGGACAAGGTCGGCATCAACACCTCCGCCGTGAACAACCCCGGCCTCATCGACGAAGGCGCGGGGATTTTTGGCAACCAATGCATCGTCGTCGCCATCGATGCGAAGCGCGAAGGCCCCGGGAAATGGGGCGTCTATACCCATGGCGGCCGCACTCCCACCGGCCTCGATGCCGTCGAATGGGCCACGGAAGTCTGGCGCCGCGGCGCCGGGGAAATCCTCCTCACGAGTATGGATTCGGACGGCACCCAAGCCGGTTATGACATCGAGCTGACCGCCGCGGTTTCCTCCGCCGTCGGCATCCCCGTCATCGCCAGCGGCGGCGCGGGAAATCTCGATCACATGGTCGAAGTCCTCGCCGCCGGCAAAGCCGATGCCGTCCTTGCCGCCAGCATATTCCACTTCGGCAAGCACACCGTCCGCGAAGCCAAACGCCACTTCGCCCAACGCGGCGTCCCGGTCAGGCCGTGGGTTTAAGGCGGCGCTTTTTCTATCAGGACCGCCTTTCCTGAGCCTCTGAACTAACGCTGCTGGATCCACGGACGCCGTCTGAATGTCACCCAATCAAACGGCAGATTCTCCAAATCAACAATCGGCCATCCCAAATCAGCAATTGGATATCCTCCATATCCCAGCCTCTGTGAACATCGCTTCCCAGTCTTCCTATACCGCTGCGGACTTCCCGAGGCTGTCGCGCCACATCCTATCCGGCTGGCCGGGGTGAACCCATCAAAGGATTCTTTCTGAAATCGAAAAACTGATTGAATGATCCAGTCAAATCATCAAAACCGTTCGGGCTGCTTTCTTGATGAAAGATCCCCGGCCGAATCCTACCCGAAAAATTCAATCATGAAACTGAAAGTGAATCTGCTCACCGCATTCCTCGCCACCGTCGCATCGTTGGCATTCACGGCGAGTGCCGATGCATTTGTCCTTCTTTCATCGGACTCGGTAGCTTCCGCGACACTCCTTCAATCCAATGGCTCGAATGGCTACGAGGCTGGAAACGCTCAGGTCGGCACCGGTGGCTCAATTGGTAGTCGGAAGAACAGAGCAACGATCATCGGATTCGTTCTGCCTACACTGGCGATCGGCCAAACGCTCGACAACGCCACTTTTGCCATCACCCGGTCCGGAACTACCGCGAATGGCAATCTAACCGTTGATCTCTATGGATTGGCAACAACCACACCCGGCGCATCGAGCTTTCTCTCCGCCCCCACGGATCCGGACGCTGCAAATATTCTACTTCAAGACACTTTTGCCGACCAAACCACGCCTCCGGCGACTTTGCTCTCCGAGCAGATCAATACCACCGCTTTCATCGCGTCCTTATATACTGGCAATACTCCAAACCAGTCCACCGTCTATTTCCGATTGAATCCCGGCGAGGAAAACCCGAATTTTGATATCAGCCGCACCTCGTTCGACAACGCCACCGCTTCTTTGACAATCAACGTGCCCGAGCCAGCCTCGATCGCCCTGCTCGGGTTCGGCGCCATCGGTTTTCTGAGCCGCCGCCGTCGCCTCTAACGGATCGGGAGCGGATCGACTCCTGATTTGACCGCAAGCGGCTGCCTCCACGGGCAGCCGCTTTTTTGTGGAAGGTTGCTGCCGCCGTTCCCGATCGGCGGTGCAGGCCCGGTTTCCCGGTTCCTGGAACTATCAGCATTTGCGCGAGGCTTCGGACGGCCAAGCGTGAGACTTACGCCGCAACCGGCGCGAAATGGATTTCCATGAGAGCTACGACCGAAGCTTGGTCTTCCCAACCCTGACCGCGGCCACGCTAGAACCGAGGCGCCAATATAGGAATCGCCCAGCGTTTCAGCGCGGATTTAAACCAGCTTCAATGTTTGCGGCAAGACACCGGTTTTCCAGCCCGGTCTGCCCCGATTATTTCATCGAAAACGACGATCTGCGGCGTTGAAGGAGGCCCAGAAAAGAAACCACTCCGAGCATCAGAATCGAAGAGGGTTCGGGAACCGAGCTAAGTCTTCCCGCATTGAGGGCGGAGGAAGCTCCGCTGGGGGTGCTGAGTGTGAATGTCAGGTTCCCGGTGGCATCAGGCACCAGATCGGTCCAGTCCACCACGACCGTCCTGTTGTCTCCCGAAGGATGCGTGACCGGAGCCGCGTTGCCCGTGCCGGCGGTTAGCGTGAATGTTTGCGGCCCGCTTTGACCGTTGTTTCTGGATCCATACAAAAGAAGGTTGTAGGTATCCGTGAGACTTAGGTTTGAAAAGGTAACGGTGATGATTCCAGCCGTGTTCGCGAAAAGACTATCTCCATACGCCGATTGCGCGAACGTCGATGAAACCGACGCCGGGACGATGGTCACATCAGCGCCACCGCCCGCTTCTCCGTAGTTGTTCGAGCCCGATGCCGAGACCGTCCAGGTCGTAGCGACACCCGTCGCGGAGTCGATCAGCGGTTGGGAAACTGTGGGGGCTCCCGCCGGCGCGGTGACATTGTTGTAGAAGGTCGGCGATACGATCGGCGATGCATTGGTACCGCGGCCGAAGTCGATAAGCACTGACGCAGCGTTTGCCTGAGCGGATAGCATCACTGCGATTGGAAGAAGTGTGAGGATCTTGGATTGTTTCACGGTTTTGAAGGGTTTGGGAAGTGCGCGAGCTTGATAAAAAGTCCGGATCGGGGCGTCAATGAGTTTCTCCCCCTGTTATACGCGAATCGGGCTGATCCGGTTTTCCATGGCGCGAGCCACCGTGGCGTTGGACTCTTAAGAGGTATGGGGTCAGGCAAGGTCAGGGGATTTGACGTGAGTTCCGAGCCGGGGCGTGTATCAAGGAGCCATGCGGAGAATCTGCCTGTTAGCGTGGCTGGGAATGATGCCGGTATGGGCCGGCGAGATGCCGGAAAAGGCGGCTGGCTACCACGCGGCGCTGATGAAAAGGCCGCAAAGCTCGCAGTTGTTCGAGCGTTTCCGCGACGCTTGGCTTGAGGAGCGTTCGACGCAGGATCTGGAGCAGGAATTGCTGGGCCGGGCTACTGCGAAGGAGGCGGGAGCTTGGGAAATTCTCGGCCGCACCTATCAGGCGGCGGGCAAGCCGGAGCAGGCGCTCGAAGCGTTCGACAAGGCGCGGGAGCGCTCGCCGGCCGCATGGCTGGCTCTCGAAACGGCCGGATTGCACCTTGCCGCCAAAGACTTCGCGGCAGCCGAAAAGGATGCGCTGGCGGTGCCGGAAGGCGACCCGCGGCGGCTGGATGCCGTGAAGCTCGCGGGCCTCGCCTGCCTGCGTGCCGAGCGAATCGACGATGCCCTTGCCTACTGGACCGAAGCGCTGGCGGCGGCACCGGGCGATACCGGATTGCTGGAGGATCTGATTGAACTGACCTGGCGTGAAGGCCGCGTCGACCTGGCGATCAATTATTGCGGGAAGTGGCGCGATGCGAGCGCCGACGCGTATGGCAGGGCGATGGCAACCTTGCGGCGTTCCGAGCTGCTGCTCGTTTCTCAGCGTTTCGATGAGGCGATGACCGAGCTGGGTGCGGTGCTCGCCGTTTCCGCCGATGATTCGTGGCTGGAGCGCGAGACCTTGGCGCGGGCGGAGCAGGCGTATCACCAACAGGGAAACGTCACCGGTTGGGCGGCATGGATCGGCGCCAAGGCGGACGAATTTCCCGCCCGCTTGAATTTCCGCCGCGCCCAGGCCTTGGCCATGGCGGCGGTGGGAAAGACGGACCAGGCGCTGGACCTGCTCACGGAGGTGATGAAGCGCTCGCCCGGGGACACCGCGGTGCGCTGGCTGCGGATCGGCCTGCTGGAGCAATCGATGAAATTGAGCCAGGCTTACGCCGAATGCGCGGAGCTGGCGGCCAAGGAGAAATCGGAAGCGGCCGGCTTGCGCTTGGCGGAGCTGGCGTTCCGGCTGGAGCAAAAGGCTGATTTGAAGCGGGCGCTGGACGGCGTGCTGGCAGCGGCGGATCCGGCGAAGCGGGTGGGCTTGGCCGGGCTTTACGAGCGCTATGGACTACACGGCGAGTCCGAGCGGATCTGGCGCGAGGCGGCGGGTGGTCCGCAAGGCGGCCAGGCATTGCGCCAGTTGGGGAAACAATTCCACACGGCCGGGCGCGAGCGGGATGCGATCGAGGCGTGGAAACAGCTTGGCGCGCAAGATATCGCGCAAGACCGGATCGATGCGGCCCGGATGCTGGCAGGGGCGGGCGAGCGCGGATTGGCGCGGGAAATTCTGACGGGCGGTCGGAGGAAATTCCCGGCGGACGCTGGTTTCGAGGCGGCGCTGGCGGACTTGGCGATGGCCGATGCCAAGCCGGCCGAAGCGCGGGAAATTTACCTCAAAATGGCGCGGTCATCCCGGCAACCGGACGAATTGGCGGCGGCGACCCGAGGCTGGCTGCGATCGGTCGCCACGCTTCCGGACCCGCTCGCGGAGCTGGGCGCGGAAACTCCGGACCGCTGCCTGCGGGCCGCCTGGCTGGCGGCGGCGGGCCAGCCTCTGCCGCCGATCCGGGATGGCGACGAACTCGAGCGCGCGGCAAGGAAGTCCTTGCTGCGCGAGCATGGGCGGTGGCCGGAAGTGGTGGAAATGATGGAGGCGGCCCCCGGCGCGCGCGGGCCGGCATTTCTCAGCGAGCTGGCGGAAGCGAAAACGGCGGCGGGCGATTTGCCAGGCGCGCTGGCGGCGGCCCGGGAGTGGCGCGGGCGGGTGCCGGACCAAACGGAGCCGTGGCTGTTCGAGGCGGCGGCGCTGGATAAGCTCGGCAAACCGGCGGAGGCCACGGTGCTGCTGCGCCGGGCGGCGGCGCGCTTCGAGGACAACGAGGACGTGGCGAAACGGCTGTTCGCCGTGCTCAGGGAATCTCCCGATGCGCGCGAAGCGCTGGAGTGGGCGTGGAAGCGCCATGATCGCGCGCCGGACGAGGCGGCGCGCTCAAGCTGGTTGCGGGAAATCCTGCGGGCTTCGCGGGAATCCGATCAGCTTGCGGATTTGAAGGAGCGCTTTTTAGAAAGGGCGCGCCGGGATCCGGCCTCGCCGGGGCCTCTGGTGGCGCTGGCGGAGCTGGCCAAGGCGAGCGGCGACACGCGCGCGGAGCTGGTTTCGCTCCGCCGCGCGGCGATCAACGCGCCGCGGGACCTCGCGATTATTTCCGCCTTGGCGTCGCTGGAGGAGCGATCCGGCGAAACGGCCCGCGCATTGGAGCGCTACGCCGAATTACTGCGTCTGGCGCCCGGACCCGTCGCGGCGCGGCAACTGGCGCAAGCGAAGGTCCGTCTTGGCGACATCGAGGGCGGCATGCGCGATTTGCAGGCGCTGGCCGGAGAAAAGGGCATGGACCTCCGCGCGCTCGAACAAAGCGTCGGCGACCTCGCGTCCCGTAACTACGTCGAGGAAGCCGCCCGCCTGCTCGCGGCGGTGGATCCCGCACAACGCAGCGCGCGTTTGGATTTCGTGCTCGGAGCCCTGCTGGAAGTTGATGGCCGCGAGCCGGAGGCGGCGGATGCTTACCTGAGAGTGATAGCCGAACCCGACGATCCTGCGGAAAATCCGCATCGGAGCGAGCGGGGTTACGATGTCGCCAACGGGAGTGAGTTTTATACCCTATTACTCCAGTCGTACCGGGGCCGGTATGACTGGAATTCCGGGGTTTTCACCGGTCTCCGTGTGCCTCAATCACTGGTCGAGGCGAAGCTGTTCGTAAAATCGCGGTTATTCCGGCTGGCGATCCAACACGGTGGCGAAGCCTGGACCAAAGCGATTTTCGTGATCCCCGGACTTGCGGTGGCGACGCCGGAGCAATGGCGTGAGGCGCTGGCGTTCTCGCAGTCCGGCGGGTCCGACTACCGGCAGCTTTGGTGGGACTTCATTCGTGATCACCCCGGCAATCCGCTCGGCGTGGAGATGCTCGCCGGGTCGGGCCAGATCTCCCGAGGCACGCCCGAACAGGTCGAAGCCGTGTTGAAAACCCATCCGCCGCTGCGCATCCAAATGCTTTTGCGCCTAGGAAGTGGAAATTGGCGCGCGGACAGCCTGGAGTTTCTCAAATCGATCGGGCGGGCCGACTGGCAGGACGGATCGATCCGCAACCAAGCGCTGTGGTTGGTCGAGCGGATGTTCGCCCTTGCCTCCAGCGAAGATGCCGTGACGCCAGTCAGCGCCAGCGAATGCGCGCGCGGCCTCGCGGTGGTCGGGAGTGCCGGCTTCGGTGACGCGGAGGCGGACCGCGTGACATCGCTGCGAACCCGACTGGCCCTGTTGGAGGAAAATCCGGATGAATTCGTAAGGCTGGTCAACGCGTGGACGGCCGGGCCCCGGAAGCCGGCACTTCAACTATTTTCGTTGCTACCCGTATTCCGCATTCCGGTGGACGCTTTCGGGCATTGGCGGGAGAAAGCGGGTGACGAAGCCGCCTTGGCCCTGATCGCCCGGATCGAATCGCCCTTGTTGCGCTGCCAGCTCAACTTCGATCCGGAACGCGCGCCGCGGATCGCGCAAGTGAATCGCGAGCTGGCCGCCCTGCCGCAGGACGACCCGTCGGAAGTCCGGCGCGGGCTGATCCAGTGGAAATGGTCGCTACTCGAACGGGATAAGTCAAATCAAGTGGATTTCCTCAAGGAAATGAAAGCGGCGGCGGATGATCCCGATCCGCTCCTCGCCTTCCAAGCGGGTTTGCAACTGATTTCCGCAGCCCGGCGTGACGGCGAATTTACGGTAGCGGATCGCCTGAAACTCCAAGAACCGCTGGCCCGGCTGGCGGCCTCGCCGGATGCGGGGGATCAGGCAACGGCCGCCCAATACAGCGGCTATTTCGCCCGATACTTTTCTGGCTCCCGGCCGGGGACCCAAGCGGTGGCCACCCGCTGGGGTGCGGCCGCCAATTTCTCATCCGGGAATTCCATTCGGAACCGTCTCGCACTGCCCGCCATCATCGCGATGGAAGACCGCGAACTGGCCGCCCGCGAAGCCGCGAAGGTTTTGGAAAACACGGCCCGCGCATCCGCCGGTCAAAGCGGGACTTTGAGCGAGATCGTGAAAGCGCTGTCCCAAGCCCGCTTGTTGGAGGATGCGCTGGCCAGGATTTCCCTGCCACCGGACGCCGGTCTCGGGCGGCGCCTGGCGCACATCGCGCTGCTGGACGCCTGCGCCAAGCCGGACCGCGCCCGCGCGTTGCTGGAGGGAATCGCGAAATCGCGGCCATGGGAAACGAGCTGGACCGTGAATCTTGCCCTGCGCTCGCCGGAGGACGCGGAACTGGGCCGTCTTCTGGACAGCGTCGCGGAACGTGGCGACTTCGACCGGATTTTGAGCGAGCTGCTCGTGCGGCGGTATAACGGCGTTTCGGACGAGTTGCTCGCGCGCCTCGCGGATTGGGCGCCCCGGGACAAGGGCCGTCGTGCTTGGATGGAAACGGCCATGACGCTCCTCGCGCGGAGCAAGCCGGCAAAGGATCACGCCGGGCTCGCGACCTTCCAGCGCTATGTGGACATGGCGCTCGATGACCGCCAGTTGGGGGAACTCGGCTTCCGCATGACGCTCTTCCCGGGCCACGCGGCAACGCCGGAAGCCGTCACGGAAGCGGCACGCCGGGCGTTGCTTTCCGGGGCCTATACCTCGGAGGCGCGGGCATTTTCCTCTACGCCGATGCAGGGCACTCAAGCCCTAGCGGCGCTGGAGCACCTCGTTCTGGTGGCGAGAAAAAGCGGTGACGAAGCGGCATTTCCCCCGGATTTCCGCGCGCGGCTGAAGGTGGTGGATCCCGATTCTGAGGCGTGGATCGCCGCGTTGCTGGCTGCGAAAACCACGACAGAACTGCCCGACATTTCAGACGCCCGGGCGAAGTCGTCGGGCTGGGTCGCGCTGGCGCGGCACGAAGCCGCCATGCTGCGTGTCGTGAACATGCCGGGGCGCGACGCTTGGCTGACCGGGATTTTCCGCGAGAAAAAGGCTGTTTCCTTATCCGGAAACCTCCAGCAAGTCGTCCGCGAAAGTCTGCTGGAGGCCGACAAAGCCGGGGAATTGCCAGCTCGGGTGCTCGCCCTGCTGGAGGCGGCGGCAGGTCCGCGCGAATCCTGGGGAGAAATCGTTCAGGTGAATGCAACGCTCTCCCAAGCCGCAACATACATCCTCGGCTGCGCGGGAAAATCGGACGCCGCGACGTTGCTCTCCGTGCTCGACCTTTATCGGGAGGAGGGAGTGTCGGCCGGCGATCCCACTTATGTCTTCAACAGCCTCGGGCAGTGGTGGCTCCAGGAAATGGCGCCGCCGCGCAAAGCTACCCTAGCGGAGCTGCTCGGCGGGAAACGCGGCGCGGCCTTTACTCTCGGAGTCTGGCAAGCGGCCCGCGATTCCGGCGGAAAACCGCGGTTCGTCTGGGGTCTGCCGCTAGTGCTCCAAAACATCCGGGGCACCTGGCTGGCGGAAATGGCAAAGTCGGTGAAGGAAAACCCGGACGCCGCTTTCATCGAGCTTTTCCAAGCTGGATTTGGCACTTCGGACCGGCTGTTGCAACGGCGCGCCCTGCTGACAGCCGCTCCCGATCTTGCGGAACTCCCAACCGGGATCCGCGACGGGGTAACCGATTTCCTGACCCGGTCCATGGGTCCCGCGGACATGCAGGGCCTGCCTGATTTCGCGGCAGCGAGGCTGGGCGAAAGACTCGCCGCCGCCCGCAAAATGCGCATCGCGGAGGCTCGGCAGACGTATCAACGCTTGTCCTCCAGGCCCTCAGCCCGCCGGAGTTATGAGATCGGGTCCATGCTCGGTGCGGTGATCGCGGACGATGAGGCGTTCGTCGCCGAAGTCCTCGCCGCATGGCGTCCTCTGGCCGAGAAGGACGCGAGCGGCGGGGAAACCCAGGCCTTGGCGGAGGGACTCGTTTCCTCCGTAGGCCGTGGTCCGGGAACGGCGATGATGGTCCTGCGCCTGCTCGATTCACTGCCGCCGGGCGCGCCGGCGCAGCAGAACGCCAACCGCGGAAATCCGATGGACGGCCCCTGGAGCACGCTCGGTCTCCAAGCGATAGCCGACCCGGAAATATGGCGCCAGACCGCCGCGCTGACGCCAGGATTGCAGGCTCGTTTCTGGGTGCGCGCCCCTGCGTTCTCAAGCAGTAGCGGCTTGGTGGCCGATCCCGAACTGCTTGCCACCCTCCGTGAAGCCGCACATGGCGGCACCGTAACCCGCACCGCCTTGGAGTGGTTTCTGCAAAGCGCCGAGAGCCGGAGTGACAGGGTATCCAAAATCGACGGCGCGGTCCTGCTCGACTACGCGAAGGCGCTCAAAGAAGCTGGCACCTCTGCCTCTCAACTCGCCGATCTGTTGGGAAACAGCTACACCATGCTCACGCGTATGGATGACCCGCGTGCGGTGATGGCGGAAACTCCAGCCCTGCTTGCGGGGCTCAAATCGTTTCCCGATGAAGCGGGCGCTAAAGTTTTTCAAGGCGTCGAGAACTTGTGGCGACAGGTCCGGCGAGATCGCCCCAAGAGCCCTGCAGATCGTCTCAAGTCGGTGGAGGCTGATCCCGTCTATCCGGTGGAAACGGCGGAATTGCTCAAATTCGCTTTCACTCGAGGTGTGAACCCAGGGCGCTATGGCTCCTACGGCCCTAGACTCACTCAAATGATGTTCGCTACCGGCGATCCCGAACTGCTTGATGCCTGGATCCGGGTTGGGGATGGAAAATCGCTCGTCGGCGATCTCACCATCATCGTCTGGCTGTTGGAAAAGGACCGGGTTGCCGAGGCTGTGGCGTTGCTGCCTCCCGTGGGCCAGAGCTTCGCTTCCTCCCGCTCGTTTGATTCCCACCTTGAGTCTCTCATCGCGAAACTTAGCGCCATTCCAAATCCGCAAACGTTTGGCCTGATCGCCCGGCTATCCCTCCTTCCCGACGCCAGCGGTACGGAGTCGCCCGCCGAAAACTATGCGGCGCGGCAAACCCGCTTGGCCGAGCACTTCGACCGCATCCGCGGAACGCTGACCCCTTCGGATCGCGCCGGTTTTTGCGTAGCGCTGGGCCTGAACAGGTCGTTGATTCAAAAGCATGTCCCCTTGCTCGACGAGTTCGCCAGCGTAGCGGCGGCCAAGGATTTCCAGAAATTGCTGGCCTCCGGTGAAAGCGTTACTGGGCTGACGACGCTCTTCGTCCCGGCCGTTTGCTCGAGAGTCTATGCTGGCGATCTATCCGGGATCTCACTTCTCGCAGGGGCCATTGAAGCTGCGCCGCCGGGAGGGCGTTGCGAAAACCAGATCAGCCAATATGCCATCGCGCCGATCCAAACCAGTCTGGCCGATTACGCAATTCGTATCGACGCGATGATTCCCGCAGCCTCGACCGAAGCCATTCTTGCCTACGCCAAGGCCCTCGCCGGTCGCAAGAACCTCTCGTATCTGGGCATCGCCTCCCATTTCGTTTACCTCGCAACGACCGATCGAGCTTCGCTGGATGCCAATCTGAAGCGCTGCGGATTGGAAGGCGTGGCGCCCACCGCCACCTACAAGTCCTATCCTGGTAGCAGGGAAACCCCTGAAATCGCGCAGACGATGATCCGCGTTGCCCTGCTCCATCCCGCCAACTCGGAAGCGCTGCTAGAATCTCTAGCCAAGCCGCGGACCAGCGACTACTACACCAGCGCGATTCTGCCCGCACTGCAGGAGCCGAAGCTGCGGGCGAGGATTTCTCCCGCCCTCTTTCTCACATGGTGTCGACAGCTTCGTCGTTCGAACCGACCTGATTTGGAGGCAATGAATCTCTACGCCGCCGAACGCCGTGGGGATTTCGACGAAGACCAGCGGGCCGAACTCGACGGCTTGCTGGAGCGGTTGGAAGATGCTGCCAAACCGATGAATCCCGCCCGCTTGGAGGAAATGCGAAGGCATTACATGGAGGAGCAGAAGAGTCGATGGACAAGGGAATTCATGAACTTGGCTCTGCCTCGCTAAAGCCGCGGCTTCATCGCATCGCGAACCAAACGCCGCGCGGCCTGTGGATGGATCGGGAAACGAATCCTCGTCCACGAGCGGCCAGCCTCTCGCGCCTCAAGCATCATTCCGGCTCGGACATCGTCGGCAGCCCTTGCTATCGACCGGCGGTTTTTCCAGGTTCCGCCCGGAAATGACTTGGCGACCTTTTTTGAACTCAGGATCACGCTTCATGGCGTCATCATTCCCGTCGGCGCGGCGGAAAACGACCCGCTGACCGCTCGATTTTCCGAACACGAAGCCGCAGGCATCATTGCGCTGGCAGCTCGTGGCGCGCCCGCCGGATTCGCGCCTTCGCTGGCGTTCTGGCAGGACATCGCAGGGGAATTACTTCGCGAACTCTGCCATGTTCCGGAAGGCGCCGCGCCCGACGAATCCACCGTCGAGCCACCCGGTCCCGCCCGCCTCGCCGAATGGGTCCTCAATGCCCTGCCGATGCCCGGCGCGGAATACCTATCGCCACAAATCCTCCGCGCCGTCGAGAACCAAGCCACCGATCGCGCCTTCCGCATCGGCCAGTGCCGCTACGTCCTCGTTCAAAAGTCGTCACCCGCGGCACCATTGAGGAAAAAATCGACGCCCTCATCCGCGAGAAACAACAGATGGCCAACGAGATTCTCGACTCCGACACCACCGCCTCCCTCACCGACGACCAAATCCTAAAAATGGTCGCCCTCGCCCTCGACCGGGCGATGGATTGAGGCATGAATTTTGAACCGGCGCCGGACGAACGCCTCAATGGAATTGACGGCCGCGCGGTATGGGCAATCCTGCTTCATGCAAACGTTGGTTCAGATCCGCCGTGATGTTGATCGTCTTTCGGTCGAAGACAAAGCCTCTCTCGCCTGTCATTTGCTGTCGATTTTGTCGGACGAGTCCATTGGCGCCGACGATGAGGAAGCCGACCGGCGCGATCACGAAATGGACGCCGGTCAGGTTCAGTCAATTTCCCATAGCGAGTTTTTGCGCCAGGCCAGACCCTGATGAGGGAAGTCCGCTACCATCCCGACGCTCCTTCCGAAGCGAGAAGGTTTTTCACCTATTATTCGACCGTTTCAGAGCAACTGGGCGAGGAATTCTGGACCGAGTTGTTGGCCGCGATTGAGACAGCCCGCTAATTTCCAAAGCGCCAGCATTTTGATACGAGCGGGAGAAGAAGGGTTAACCTCGCTCGGTTTCCCATCCACTTTCTTTTCAGAGAGTTCCCGAATTATATCCGGATTACGGTTATCCGGCACCACAAAAGGCATCCCGGGTAAGGGGTCCGCCGGAGCTGAGGAAATGAACCGCCCGTCAGCCCGATTGACCTCCCTGCCGCGTTCCATACCATCCCCGCATGAGCCGATACGATTCCTATGGTGGCTGGGCGCCTTAGGTGCCCGTCGCCACCCGCAAGGCGAACGCGGGCAAGCAGATGGACAAGCTCCGCAAGAAAGGCGCGGACATCCAGCCGGTCGAAATTTCCGGCCGCATCATCGCCCGCAGCTTCCGGGGCAAGGGCTGGTGCGATCATCTCGAATCCTTCGGCGATCGCCAAAAGTCGCGCCTGCCTTGACCGCCTGCACGCGATGCGCAAGGCATGGTTAAACTGCAGCGCGACAGGCTTTGCGAAAATCAGGTTCGGACGATTTCGCGAGCGAACTGCGGCAGCTCGTTGACGGTGAATTGTTCATTTCCGCAAGCGACCCGCTTCCTTTCCCGAGAATGGTCTGATGCGAAGTAAATCGCCCGCCACGAGTTTAGGTAGGAGGCTCGGCCAAGGTGTCCGGCTTTTTGATTGTAAGGGGATAAACGATTTCATACGGATTCGCAATGAGACCAAAAGAATGGGTGAATGCCCTGCTATCTGGAATTTGCGGATGGATCATATCGCTCGCCTGCGTCGTGGCGTGGGTTGGGACGGGGCGAGCCTCGGAAGTTCCCTTTGATTTCCAGCTCCGGATGGAGAACGGAGCCTATCAGGCCGCGTTGCGGACACTCGATCAGGATAGGCTGGATCCGGCAAAAGTGTCCATCTCTCCGTTTCCGACTTGGGCGACCGAAGTGATTTCAGTCGTACCGGGAAGCCAGGCCGACAAGGCGGGGCTGTTGGCGGGATCGTTCATTCATCACGTCAACGGTATCGAGCAGTGGAGTCACTATCAGAAAAAGGTGGGACAGGTGCGGAAATACGAAGTGGTCGCACCGGACGGTGCGGAGCGGGTTTTCAATTTCGGCCCCGGCAGGGTTGGAATCAAGATCGGCGACTATCACCGTCCGGAGAAATACATCTATCAAAATATCCCGCGTGGCGGCTGGGATGCGGAGATGATGGTGGTGCCGCAGGTGTGGCAGCGGGGGATGAACGATGTCGGGGAAACCGCGCTGCGGAGAGCGATGGACAAGGGAATGGAATGGAATGTTTTCTGCAGCTACTATGCCGCGCAACTCGCGCTGGACCGTGGAGACCTGCAAAAAGCGAAGTCTCTGTTGGATCTCCTGATGGGAGAGTTGCATGGGAGCGAGGACATTCCCCGGTTCTATCAAGAAGGCATCCGGTCGCTTTCCTTCGCCTTGCGGGATTTCGATCTGTTGGATGCGACGATCGCGGACCTGGATGGACTTGATCGATTCGTCACCAGATCAGAAGTGAAGGAGTGGAAGCGGTGGGCGGATGCGGCAAACCGGCGGTCCCTTGTCGAGACGGCGCGAAAGTATCAGGGAAAGGACCTGATGCCCCGCATCATTCCGACCAAGGGAGTATTGAAGCAGATCCGGCAGAATCTGGATTCTTTGAAACAAGGGCACCTCGTGGAAGTGGGAGTGCCGGGATCGTATTATGATCACCTTTTCTCACCTCCCGAACCGATCCGGGATATCATTTGGGAGGCCCGGGTGGCCTTCGAGCAAACCGGCGCCAATGCCAATCCGTTTCTGAACGAACTGGCATTTTGTCTGGTTGATCCCACCCGCATGAAGCCGGGGGGCAGTTGGGACCGGGCGGACTGGAGCGTCGCCCGTTTCAGCATTTGGCACGACTGGAACAATTACCGTTTCGTGTGTCTTGCGGCGGACCCTGGAGGGGGAAGACTGGAAGTTCCGCGTTTCGTTCCCAGAATGCCGCGGAAGATCGCCCTCACCATGCACGATCATCTCAGCCAGCGTGGGCCGGCTCTGGAAATTCCGGAGAAAGCATACTTCAAGCTCGCTCTGATCCGGCTCGGCGACGAAGTGCAAATCCTTGTGGATGACAAGACGTTTCTCCATCTGCCAATCAAGCCCGGGACCGGGCCGCTGGCCTGTGAGATCCATAACGTCGGAATGGCGCTGAGCCTGAAAGATGTGACGTTGAGAGAGATCCGTTCGCCTGCTGATGAATGATTGGATCGGCAGCCGCCATGACTAGCGGATGAACGCCGGCGCGGGATCGGGGGCGTATCCGACTAACGAGCATTCAACGATGTATCAGAGTAACGATGGATGCCGCGCTTCGGCGGACAGCGAAACCATCATCTCTCCCGGGATGGCGGGAGCGATTCAATTTCTGATGGAGCCCGATCCCGGTTCACACGGGTCCGATGAGGACACCGAATAATTCAGCAATCCTCTCGTTCCGTTTTTCCTTCGGCCACCAGTATTCCATGTCGGGGACCTTTGGCTTTCCGCGCGGGGCGGGTTCGCTGAGTGCTTTGGCCACAACATCCATTTTCCGCACGGTGATCTCGACGCCGGGTTTCAAGGTGAACGCCGGATCGGCGGGATTCTTGTAGCTGGATCTGGAATTGCTAACAATAAAGACCCAGCGGCCCGGGTCTTTCGGATCAAGCATCGCGGTTCCCGCCACCGCGTCATTGGTTAGGGCTTTCAACAGTGCCGCCCGGAACGGCTCGCGGAGTGTCAGTTTTTGTTTCCGCCACATTTCAAACATTCGGGAAAGGTTGGACTCACTGACATTGCTCAGACACCACGGCGATTTCGGATCGGTGAACAAGCCTTCACGACTGCGTTTGAGGAGTGGCGAATTTCCAAATTTTACCAATACATTTGTCACGGTCTCGCCCGGATCGAAATCGTTGAAATCATGCCGCTCGGCGGACCATGCCATCGCCTCGAACAAGCGCAGCACATCGGGTGAATCGTCCACACTGCGTTTGACGAAATTCGCGATCGGTTGTCCCGCACTCAGTTTCCAACTTCCGTCAGCCAGCCAGACATCGACCTGCTTCGCGACGGCTTTCCGCCCGCGATCCGGTTCCCACGCCAGCAGGCACGAGAGAAGGCGGCACCTCCGGCGCTCGCTAAACATGTCCACCTCTTCGCCTTTTTTCACGGCTCCCGCGATCCGCCGCTCCAGCAGTTCGGTGACAGTGGGAACCCTGCCATCGCGCAGGGCCGCACCGGGTTGGAGCTTGGTGAAATCCGGATTTTCGCCACCTACAAACAGAGAGGCGGCCGCATCCGCCCAGAGATCGGGATCCGCTTGATCGTCCGCCAAAGTCCGGTATGCCCGCTCGGCGCCGGTCACTTTTCCATGAGCCAGCCAATCGGCGCGGATCATTTCCACCATCTTCGCACGCGCCTCGTCGCCGCCTTTGGTCAGATTGGCGCCCGTGGAAATCACCTGGAAGTAATTGGTCGCGAGGATTTCCTGCAAGGAGAAGAGCGCCGCCTCATGCACACCGAGCACCGTGCGATCCTGCGAGAAATCCCGCCAGAAATGCACCGATTGGGTCAGGCGGCGGTCATTTTCCAAACAATCCAGCAACGGCTCGACCGCTTTGGCGTCCGCAGCCACCAGCGCCTTGAAGATCAAGGATTGCCCGAACGGAATCCACCCCGGTTGCCCGTCCTGCCGGACTGCCAGCCGATCCAACCCACCGATCAGCGTCGGCACATCCGGCTGGCCTGCTAGAAACTCCGCTTCATTCATCACCCCGAGTTTTCCGTCCTTAATCCGGCGCTCGCACTCTGCTTTCAAGTCATCGGCTTGGGTCGCCCACTCCATCGGTTTCCATTCGGAATGCGGTTTTTCGCCTCCTCCCGGAACCATCAACTTCAGGAGTGCCGGACGGATTTTCTCCAGCTCACGCAAGGATGCGAGCGCCAGCCGCGGATCGCCGCGCATGTGGGCGCAGATCGCGCGGTCGTAAAGATTCCACGCCCACTCGTCGGCCATCGCGAAAGTGAGATTCTTCGGAACGCCATCCCGTTGTTTGAGCAAAAAATCGACGGCTTCCGTTTGGTTGAAACGGGTGAGGAATAGCCCATGGATTCCGAAAACCTGCGCCGGCATCACTTCCGCCGCCTCGCTTCCCTGCCACCCGAACGAGCCGAATGGGCGCTCGGAAATTACCATGAGAGATTGGACTGAAATCTCAAAAACCGCAGGCCCAAGCACGCGCGCCACCGGATAGACCAGGCCGTTCCACGCGATCGCGAAAATGACGCCGTCCTTTTCCGCGGGGAGGCACCAGCCCTCGGTCTCGGTCACACCGGCATCGCCGCCCCAGCAACTGCCGGTAGGAATCGCGATCTTCTGATAGGGCAGACCTGCCGGATCGGGAAATCCGGCGGCAAGCAGCTCCTTCAACGCGGCGGCGAAGGGGCCATTGAAGTCCCCGGCACCTTTGCCATCCCACGGATGTCCGGGGATTTCCGCGCTCGTCGTCAACGGCGACGGGATGAACTCCTGCGCAACTTCTCCCGCGGGCGCACCCATACCGAAAGCCCCCAGCCATGCCAGCCACCACAGGTTTTTCATGTCAGCAAGACACCCGAAGCGCTCGTTCCTTGGAAGGATTTTTCTGAGGAGCCTGGTGTTCTTTTGCACACGCCGCCCGCGAGGCGAAACTCCAGATCGTCGAGCGCTGCATTTCGGTTCTGCCGCGGGTGTGAGGTTTGACCCGGCTTGCCAAACTTGGCCCAGGCCGCCAGTTTCCGCGGGTGATCGGGATCGATTTGGGCACGACCAACAGTCTGGTGGCGGTTTTTGAAAACGGCCGGCCGCGAGTTCTGGCAAACGAGTTTGGCGAGGAGCTGACGCCGAGCATCGTTTCGGCGGCGGCGGACGGACAATTGCTCGTGGGGCGCGCGGCAGCGGACCGGTTGATCGCCGCGCCGGACTCGGGACAGGCGTGCTTCAAGCGGGACATGGGAACCGACGCGGTCTATCGGTTCGGCGGGAAATCGTGGAGTCCTGTCGTCTGTTCAGCGGCGGTTCTGGGCGAAATGAAACGGATCGCCGAGCTTGATCAGGGCGCGCCTGTAGATTGCGCGGTGATCACCGTTCCCGCGTATTTCCACGATCCGCAACGGCAGGCGACCGTGGAGGCCGCGAGAATCGCGGGACTGAGGGTGGAGCGGATCCTCAACGAGCCGACCGCGGCGGCTCTCGCTTACGGCTATGGAAACCCGGACCGCGAGATGCGGATTTTGGTTTTCGATTTGGGCGGCGGGACGTTCGACGTAACCGTGCTGGAGATTTTCGAAGGCGTCGTGGAGGTGAAATCCTCGGCGGGCGAGAGCCGTCTCGGCGGCGAGGATTACACTGATGCTTTGTGCGGATGGCTGGAGAGAAATCACGCGTGGCAACCGGCGCCGGACGCTCGCGGTCGCTGGCGCCTGCAGGTCGAAATGGCAAAACGGCGGCTTTCCCTTCACGCATCCGCTACGGTGGCGATCCACGGCGAATCCATCGAAATCAGCCAGGGCGATTTCCGCGAAGCGACCGCCGCCATCGACGCCCGGCTGCGGCCCGTCGTCACGCGGTGTCTCCGGGATGCCGGCATCCGTGCGGTGGATTTGGACGATATTCTGATGGTCGGCGGAGCGAGCCGGATGACCGCGGTCGTTGATTTCGTCCAAGCGCAACTGAAGCGAATCATGCGGATTACGGTCGATCCGGACCGCGTGGTGGCGATGGGCGCCGCGGTGCAGGCGGGGCTTTGCGCGAGCGATTCCGCCGTGGACGACATCGTCCTTACCGACGTCTGCCCGCACACGCTGGGGGTGGAAATCGCGAAGGATTTGGGCAACGGGCGGCAGGAACCGGGCTTTTTCGCCCCCATCATCGACCGGAACACCACCATTCCGGTCAGCCGCAGCCGCCTGTTCCACACCTTCAGCCCGCAGCAGGACCGGATGGAAATCATGATTTTCCAGGGCGAGGCCCGGCTGACCTGCGACAATCGGGAAATCGGGCGGCTGGCAATCCCGCGCGGCCTGCGCCACCAGCCGGGGCAGAAGCGAGGGGGCGAGGTGGACGTCCGGTTTTCCTATGACATGAACGGCATTCTAGAGGTGGAAGTGACCATTCTCGCGACCGGCGAGAAGCGCTCCAGCGTGATCGAGCAGCGGCCCGGATGCCTGAGCCGGGGGGAAATCGAGGAGGCGATCGCGCGGCTCCAGCCGCTCAAACTTCACCCGCGCGACTTGCTGCCGCACCGGGCGCGCTTGGAGCGGGCCGGCCGCGTTTATGCCGAATTGGTCGGACCGGCCCGGGAGCATTTGAACGCCGTGACCGATGGCTTCGAAGCCGCTTTGGAATCCCAGAACGATCTGGCAATCAAGCAGGCGGCCGCGGTTCTCGACAGCTTTCTCCGTGACTTTTTTCTTCAGGAACGGGAACAACGCCCGCGGTTTCCAGAGGAAATCTGATCCCAATCCATCCCGCAATGCATTGGAAATTCCTCGAACTGGACGCCGCGACCGCCTCAGAGCGGGACGTAAAACGAGCCTACGCGCGGCGCTTGAAAAGCTGCCGGCCGGATCGCGACCCCGAGGGATTTCGCCAGCTCCACAATGCGTATCAGGCGGCGCTTGCGGACCTTGGGGGCCAGGAAATCGGGGATTTGCGCGAACCTCCGGCCGATTTCGAAATGCCGCCGGTTTCCTCCCCGCCGTCGGCCATGGGCATGGCGTTGGAGAAATTGGAAGACGCGCTCCGCAGCGATGACGCCGCCGTGGCGGAACTTGTAAAGGAAGCCGAGGTGGCGCTTTACGAGTGTCCCGCCGAGGCCGGGCGCTGGGGGCAGGCGATGCAGTATTTTCTCGGGCGCTATGGCGGAAATCCGAATTTCCGCCTGCGGCCGGACGCGCTGGTATTCGAACTCGCCCACCAATCCGCAGGGGCGATTCTGGGCATCGTCGATCGCTTGGAGCGGGAGGAAAACGGCAGTGGCATCGCCAGTCTGGCGGCAATCCTGATGCGGCGCGAAAGCGAGATCCGCACGCCCGAGGGTGGCGTCGCGGCTTCCAGACTGGCGTGTGCGGCGGCATATTGGGCTCGGGACAAAACGGGCGAATTGGCGGATTTTGCCTACCGGCATCTGGTTCCTTCCGAGCGGGATTTCCACATGCAGATGATTGATCGGCAGGTGGCGATCGCCCAGCTGCTCGACGATGTGCCGTCCTGGCTGAGAAATTTCTGGCGCGTGCGGTTGATCCACGGCGGCGGCGATTGGAGCGATGACGAAAGCCAAAATGCATTGAAATGGCTGACCTCGGCCGTCGGCAGCCGGAATGCCGCGTTCGAAGTGCTGCGCGGTCTTGTGCCTGTGGAAGTGGCGGCCTCTCTCATGTTCAAGAATTTCAGTGCACCTGGTGGACTGCGACGCGGTGTGGCAGCGGTATTTCGAGCAACCAGCTTGGACGGCGGACACGGAATGTTTCTCCGCTTCCTGATTTTCCCGCTCTTGATCGCTTTCTCGCATATCGCTTGGACTTGCCACAATTCCACACCGCCGCCGCCGGTCGCGCCATTTCACGACGATTTCCGCTTCGTCCCGCAGAGCGAGCGCGACCGTATCACCGTTCCTCCGCCGTGGAAGCAACCCGGTGCGGACGATCCGCGGGAGGAGATTCCGGGCAAAGGCATTATCGTCCGCGACCCGGGCGTGAATCCGTACCTGAACTTTCTCAAATCCGCTCCCGCCGGCCGCTGACCGCGGTTCGGCCGACCGGAGGATTTTCCGCCAAATCGGGTTGGCCAGGGGCGGGCGGGTCTGGCAGGGAAGGGGCGTGAGCGAAACCCGGATGATCCAAGCGACCGATGAGGAAATGAAAGACGCGGTGCGCGAGGCGGCGGCCTTGTTGCGCGCCGGGGAAATCGTGGCGCTGCCGGCGGAGACGGTTTACGGGCTGGCGGCGGACGCGCTGAACGCGGAAGCGGTTGCCAAGGTGTTCGCGGCGAAGGAGCGGCCGGCGTTCGATCCGCTCATTGTCCACATCGCCTCGCGCGGGGATTTGAAAAATGTGGCGGTTGTGCCTGCGGAAATCGCGGAAACGGTGGCGAAGCTGACGCAGGAATTCTGGCCGGGACCGCTCACGCTGATCCTGCCAAAACACCCGGACATCCCCGATCTAGTGACGAGCGGGCTGCCAACGGTGGCGGTCCGGCAGAGCGCGCACCCGGTGTTCCGGGCGGTGGGCAAAGAGCTGGGCAGGCCGCTCGCGGCTCCCAGCGCGAACCGTTTCGGCCGGATTTCCCCGACCTCGGCTGGCGCGGTGATGAAGGAATTGGGAGGGCGCATTCCGCTCATCGTGGACGGCGGGGCGTGCGGGGAGGGGCTGGAAAGCACGATTATTTCGATCGAGCCAAGAGAAGGGAAGAAGCCGGTTTTCCGCCTGCACCGGGCCGGCCCGGTGACGAAGGAGCAGCTCCAGGCGTTCGGCCGGGTGGAGAAGTTAGGACCCATTTCCCCGGATGCGCCGGAAGCTCCGGGACAGTTGGCGAGCCACTACGCGCCGCGGACGCCGTTGATTTTACTGGAAAATCCGGCGGATTTCGTGCCGGAGGAGGGGAAGAAATACGGGCTGCTCAGCTATCGCGGCGAGGACGATGGCGACTATGTCACGCTGCATGATTGGGAGACGATGGAGGCTCTCAGCCCCGGCGGCGGGAAGCTGGCGGAGGCGGCGATCCGGCTATTCCACGTGATGCGGCTCCTGGACGAGGCGGAGCTGGATGCGATCGTCGCGGAGCCGGTGAGCGAGGTGGGCCTGGGCGTGGCGATCATGGACCGGCTGCGGCGGGCGGCCTCGCGGAGCTAAATCGCGGATGGTTTGAGCACGCCGACGAAGGGTAGATTCCGGTAGCGGCCCTTGTAGTCGAGGCCGTAGCCGACGACGAATTCATCGCCGATTTCGAACCCGATGTAATCGGCCTGCACCTCCTCGGCGCGCTGCTTGTCCTTGGCCAGAAGGACCGCGCTGTGGACGGCGGCGGCGCCTTCCTCGATGAGGCGTTGGCCGACGGCGTGGAGCGTGCGGCCGGTGTCGAGAATGTCGTCGAGCAGCAGCACGTGGCGGCCGGCGACCTCGGGGAAATGGCGGTCCAGGAAATCGACTTGGCCGGAGCTTTCCGTGGTGCCGTGGTAGCTGGCGACATTGAGGCACTCGATTTCCAGCGCCCGCGGCACCCGTCGGAGCAGATCGGCGGCGAAGACGAGCGCGCCCTTCAAGAGGATGATGACGACCAGCGTGCCGCTCGGGAAATCCCGCTCGATTTCCATGGCCATGGCGTCGAGCCGCCGCTCGATGACCGCCTCGTCGATGAGAATCCGCTCGATGTCATTGCGCATGCCGGCGAAATAGCTCCCGAAGCGGACGCGCGCCAAGCCCCAAAACCGCCCGACTCACTCGCCTTCTTGGAATCGGAACACCCGCTCGCCCTCGCGGAAATAGTCGAGCCGGTCGCGCGCGTGGATTTCGAGAAATGCGGGATCCTCGCGGACGGCCTGGTATTCGATTTCGTGGTATTCCTTGTCCGCCATCACGCCGGCCTCGCGCTGCTTGGCGAGTTCCAGCTTAGCCTCCAGCTTCACCAGCTCCCGGTGCTGGGGGAACGCGGTGGCCACGACGACGAAGCCGATCGCCACGCAGCAAGCGAGGAACGCCAGCCGGCCGGCGCCGTCGAGGAACCGCACCCGGGCTTCGAGCCGGGTGAGCTTGATCGCGGATTTGGGTCGCTTCGCCATCTTCGGTAAGGAGGAAATGCTTCAGGAAGGTGAACTGTCAAGCACCCCGGCGTGCCGCGCGGCATCATCCCGCCGCCGGCCGGGTTGACAGCCGCCGTCGTCGCTTGCGAGGTTCTCGGACGTTTGAAAATCCGCCACCTCATCCTGCCGCTGCTCGTGCTCGCCATCGGCGGTGCGAATTTCGTCCGCGACCGCCGCGCGCTGGCCGCCGCCGAGAAGCGTGCTGATGAAATCCACGCGCGCGCCGCCGTGCCGGTGCGGACCGGGGAAATCCCGGACAGCGAATCCGCGCTGGCTCGCCTAGCCGATCCCGCCCGCGAGCCGGATTGGCGGCAAATCGCCCGGCGGTTGCGCGAATTTGAGCGCCTCGGGCCGCTGGGAAATTCGCGGCTGAGCTACTTCCTCGACCGGCGGCTCGCGAAAATGCTGCCTGCGGAAATTGCCGATTCCATCGATCTGGTCGCCACGCTCGAGCTCGCGCCGGACGAGCGTGCGGTGCTCCTTTACCGGCTGGCGATCGCCCTTGCCGGGCGTGAGCCGGACCTGCTGCTCACGCGCTTTCCCGAGTTTGTCGCCGGGGAAAACGAAAGTCTGCGCGGCGCGGCACTGTCGGCATACGGCACATGGCTGGGCAGTGATTTCCAAGCCGCCACAGCTTGGTTCGAGCGGGAAATCGCTGCCGGGAGGTTCGTGGAAAAGGGCTTGGGAAAGGGCACGGCACTGTTGGAAGATTATGAGCGGCCACTCATCCGCAAGCTCGTCCGCAACGACATCGCAGCCGTTTCCCGGCGACTCGATGATCTGCCCTTGGCGCGGCGGGACGAGGTTTTTCCCGAATACTTTTCCGTCCCCGCCGGTCAGGAAGGCGAATTTGGGGAAATGGTGAGAGACAAGATTACCGGCGAGGTCCAGGGCCGGCTCGTCGCCGCCGCTGCGCGTGTTCGCTGGGAAACCGGTCGGTTGCCTGCGGTAGCCGATTTCTTGGATGCCGTCGGCGCCGACTCCGAGGCGCGGGGCGACGCAGCCGTCCTGGCATGCAATGCCGATCTCGAGCGGACCATGGAACTGGGCGCGACTTTTGAAAGCGTGGACGAGTTGAGGAAATGGTCCGCCACCGCCGCCCCGGACGCGGTCGGCGCGGTCACCGGGACCGCCCTCGCCGCTTTCGTGACTGACGATCCGCAATCCTTTGCCGATGCCGCCGCCCGCGCCGCCGCTTACGCCCAAGCGGATGGCGATGACCACGCTTTGAAAATGTTCCTCCGCCTCACCCTGCCACAGGACGATTCTGATCTTTCCCGAGTCCGCGCCGCCGCCGTGGCCGATCCGGCGCTGCGGGAAATCATCCTCCGACGCATTCGCTGAATCATGAAGCGCTCGCTCATCCTCAGCCTAATGCTCGCCGCCGGGTTTGCCGCCCTCGGCTTGCGCGACCATGCTAGGCTCGCCGCGCTGGAGAAAATCGGGAATTCGCCGGCGGCCGGAACGGCGGGCGAAACCACGCACGGGAAAAGCCGCCGCCCCCGTCGGACCCGCGGCGGGGAGGTGGAAGCGCTTCTCGCAGATCTCCGGAGTTTCCTGAAATCGCCCGACGCCGCCGGGATCGAAGAGGACGCCATAGAACTCCGCTTCCGCTCTCTCAAGCCCGGCCAGCTTGAGGAACTTGCACGGCGATTTCTCGAAACCGCCGGCATTCCCGCCGAAGTTCGTTCCCAATTCCTGGCGGAAGTCATCGGCCAGCTCGCCGGCGAGGATCCCGCCGCCGCGCTCGACCTTTACGCCACCCATTTCGCCGAAATCGAAGAGGTCGATCTCGACATTTCCAACATCGATCTCGCAGTAGCCCGGCGAGCCAAGGACGATCCGGAAGCCGCTTTAGAATGGTATTTGAAAAACGAGGCCGAACATCGGGATTACTTCAAAGACTCCACCCTCATCGCCTTGTTCAAAGGCACCGCCGCCTGCGATCCCGGATTGGCGTTCGGACTTTTCGCGAGGTTGAAGGATGCGGGCTTTACAAATAGTTTGGCAAGTGGACCGGACGATCCGTTCGCGGAGAATTCATTCGTTAAGGAAGTGGTCCGCATGGCCACCACCGGCGGGGAGCGTTCGGCCAATTTGGCAGCGCTGCGCAAGCTAGCGCCGGTGCGCAAGCTGGCACCGGGAACGCCTGTAGAAGCGCAAATGGCGGCGCAAGGGATTGGTGAACTTGCCGCCGGATTGGACGGAGAAAGTTTCGATGACGCCGTGAAGTGGGTTTCCGCTGCCAACCTCTGGCCCGTCGAGCTGCCCGCATTCGCAGCCAATCTACCCGCCGACCCGCGCTGGATTAGATGGGGTTCGGAGAATTTGCTACCCTTCGATTTTCACGAACTTCTAAGAAGGCAGATATTACTATGGAGCCAGCGAGATGTGACCGCAGTTGGCAAATGGCTCGAAGCGCAAACGGACGAAAACATTAAATCGACGGCGGCTTCCACCTACGCTTTGTCGCTCACGGATGAGAGACCGTCCGAAGCGCTGCGCTGGGCGCGGACCTTGCCTGCGGGCAACGACCGGGAAGAGACTTTCGAACATTTGGAAAACAGCTTCCCGCCTGATTCCGCGGAAGCCAAAGAAGTGCGGGCGGAGGTGAACCGGTGAAATGCGACGACGATTCGTTCCAAGGAGGTGCGGTCTCCGGGCTGCGCTGTTCATGGTGAGGCGATGCTGAGCGCGGCTGCTCTCTCCATCGTCCGCGCATGATCTGGCGGCGGGACGCCACCGCTCCTTGAATTAAGGCAGACGCGTTACTTTGAGGCGAAAGAAGCGGCGGGCTGTGCTTTCATCCACATAACTTAGCGATAGAAAATCGTTGCCGGGTAAATCTTCCACAGTTGCCGTTTCCTCATGCCAGTCGGATAGATCGGCGGAGGATTCGAGGGCGGTGCGGATATCGTGGCGACCGCGGGCGAGGTGATATGTGATTTCGCGGGTCGCGGGATCAAAAGTTATGCCAGAACTTGGCAGTCCGGGATCGGAGCCGAGGGCGTATTCGACGAGGTTCGCAAGGCCATCGCCATCGGGATCTGCGGCTTCCGGGCCGGCGTTGTGGCCTGCTGACCACGCGGCGAAATCGAGCGGCAAGGTATAACTCGAAAGCAAGCGGAGATACGCGGCTTGGTAGTAAATCGCAGGTTCGGTGAGCTGCCAGGAATTCTGCGGGTAGGAAGTGTTCCAATCCTTGTACGATTTCTGCGTCGGCTGGTTCTGCGGTGGTGAAATGACCGGGCCGGAATAGGCATTGTCCGGCGTGTAAGTGGGATTCGCGCCGCCGGTCAGGTAGCCGGGCGGCGGACCTTTTGCCGAGGTGCTCGCATTGTCATAGACGGTGCCGTCGCCGAACCAGCCGTGATACATCTCATCGCAGGATTTTCCCGCGCCTTGATCGTTCATATGTGTCAGGTAGACGATACCGTTCGGGTTAATGCCGTGGAGATAATGCAAGTATCCCTCCGCGACGTCGCGATAGCTTCCCGCGTTCGCCAGATCGACGCCATAGGTGAGCTGCGCTTGAAAAATCAATCCCGCCTGCGCTTTGATTTGATTGCTGCCCCAGACATAGTCGCCATCCTTCAGGTAGGCGCGGTAGCCATCGGTCTTGCCGGTAAACGCTGGCAGGAACTCGCCGCCGTTGATCGAGCTTTGCTTGCGGTTCAAGATGACGGATTTCACCGCAGGGGTCGCGCCAGGCAGGGAGGTGTATTCCAGCAGAGCGTCCTGCGTGGGTCCTTCGAAGCCGTAGAAGTAGTACCATTGGATGGCGTGGGCGCTGGCATAGTTCGCGTCCACATAACTCCGATAAGTGATATTTCCCGTGGCGGCGAAAAGCTGGACGGCGGCGGTGAGCTTGCGCATGTCCCGCTCGTACAAATCGACCTCGGGATTCGCACTGCTGAAGCCGCTGTTGGTATAAATGACGCCTGGGTTCGCATTTGCCCACGTCCATGCCAGCCCGGCGCGGGACAGCAAATCCGCGGCTTCCGCCGTTTGCCCGGCGCTTGCGAAAACCCGCGAAGCGTGGGCGAAGATCGAGGCCACGGTAAGCGTGGCCGAAGTACTGGCCGCGCCGTAGCGCCGTGGCGCGTGATCGGCGCTGGCGGGCGAGGCGGATTCGAAGCCAGTGACGCTGACTTTGCTAAGGACGGAGCCGTCCGCCTGTTGCATGCGTTTTAGCCATGCGAGTTCCCATGACACTTCATCGAGAATGTCCGGGATGCCGTTTCCCGACTCGGGGATGCCGAAATCATCTGTCCAGATTTCCGGGTGTTCGCTCCAGGCGAATAGCAGGTTGTGCAACGGCGCATAACTGAAGTTCACGTATTTATTGAAATCCCCCGCGTCGAACCAGCCGCCGGAGAGATCTTTGGAGAGCGCGGCGTTTGACGGATCTGTCACCAGACGGCAATCCAGATCCTGCTTCGCGCCGAGATGGCTGGCGGCGTCCGTCCAGCGCGCATCGGCGAATGGCTCCACTTTGGCAAAGCCGCTGCGCTGGTAGTAGAACATCCGCGCCGCGTGGCGCAGCGCGGTTCGATAGACATCATTGCCGATTTCAAACCCATAGGAACGGACTTCGTTCGCGGGATCGTAGATATAGTAATTTCCCCATTCGTGGAGCGCGGAAAAGTCGAACCACCACACTTTGTTTCCCGATTGCCCGTGAACCGCGCCGCCATTCCACGGCACCGGCGCGCCGCTCAAAACGACCGCGCCGGTCGCGGATTTCCTCACCTCCAGCGCCGCGCCGGGCGTATAGGCCAACGCCGCGTCGTAGCCGGTTTGTGGATCGGCGAGGACGGCGATTTTCCGGGAATCCGGCAGCCAGCCGAATTGATCGAGCTGGATCAGCGGCTGCACCGGCGCGGCGGCGGCGGATGCGGCGAGCGCCACGATGGCGAGGGCGGACGGGATTTTCATGGCTGCGGCACTCTCGCGAGGGGCTCGGAAAAGGGAAGGCTCCGTGGCGGGCGGCGCGGCAAATGGGGATTGTCGGGCCGGATCGCCGTGGCTAGTTTCCGGCGACGGGCGTTCCGCACGGGCGGCTCCCGGAGCACCAGCACCCTTTCGAATCCCATGGGAATTTTCAGCAAACCGCGCCTGCGCAGCCACGACAAACGCGAAGACATGCCCGAGGGCTTGTGGATCAAATGCCCCGACTGCGGCGCGCTCATCCACATGCTGGAACTCCGTCAGAACCAGCACGTTTGCCCGCATTGCAGCCACCATTTTCTGCTCGATTCCCGCGAGCGCATTCAGATGCTCGCCGATCCCGATTCCTTCGAGGAAACCGACGCCGGCATGATTTCCGCGAACCCGCTGGGCTTCGCCGGCTATGAGGAGAAAATCGCCGCCCTGCGCGAGAAAACCAACCTCGACGACGCCCTCGTCTCCGGCCGCATCACCATCGGCGGCAAGCGCGCGATGATCGCGGTCATGGACTTCAAATTTTTCGCCGGGTCGATGGGATCGGTGGTCGGCGAGAAAATCACCCGCGCCATCGAGACCGCCGTGGCAGAAAAGCGCGGGGTCGTGATCGTCTCCGCTTCGTCCGGCGCGCGGATGCAGGAAGGCATGCTTTCGCTTATGCAAATGGCGAAAACCTGCGGCGCGCTCGCCCGCCTCGGCGAGGCCCGTTTGCCCTACATTTCCGTCATGACCCACCCGACCACCGGCGGGGTCACCGCCTCCTTCGCCACCATCGGCGACGTGAATCTGGCCGAGCCGAAATGCATGATCGGCTTCGCCGGCCCGCGCGTGGTCAAGGAAACCACCCATCAAAACCTCCCTCCCGGCTTCCAAACCGCTGAGTTCATGCTCGAGCACGGCCTCATCGACGCGATCGTCCCGCGTGGAAAGCTGCGCGACCGGCTAGCGAGTTTGCTGGCATATATGATGCCGGAGTGATGGGGGAATTACTTAACGTCTTCCGGACGCATGCAAGAGCTTTTCATTCCATTCTGCTAGTTCGGCAGGCAGCGGCGTGTCGGGATCGCGGGTGTAATCGATATCGTCGTAGGCGCCGTCCCGGTAGCATTGGTCGTGGAGAGCTTGGAGATCGAGGGTGATTTCCTCATCCTCGTAGCGCAGCGGGATTGGCAGAATCGGGAGGCGTTTCTGCCAGGGAAATGCGAAAAGGCGGCGCTCGTAGCCCATGCGAATGGCGGCCATGAGCTGTGGTTCTTTCTCCGCCATGTTGATCTTCGGGAAATCGAGGACGCGCGGGCCGGCGCGGACGAGGTCGATTTCCACAAGATGCACGTCGGCTTCCATGAGTTCGCGCTGCTTGCGAAGGTATTGTTTCCGACCGTTGCCAGGAAGTTTGTTCGCGGGGGAAAGGAACTCAATTACGGTCACCAGACGCCCGCCGCCTTTCTCGCGGATTTCCACAAAGCTCTCGCGCTGTGGTTCGCTGGCGATCACTGCCACAGGCTCCAGCACCGCAAGTGAATCGCTATTGCGGGAACTCCATCTGCTGGAACCCGCGCTCTCCATTATGCTTACATCAGGAACAAAGTGTTTAACCGGTCCATCCTCCTCTTGTTCCAAATAGACGCGCTCCTCAGTCCTCGCCCGCAATTCCTTTGGAAGGAGACTTTGGAGGGCCGTAGAAGCGTAGATGGCGAGGCGCTGATGCACATCTCCCCAGTGCTCTTCCAGATAAGGATCCATGCCGGGAAACGGGCTTGTCATAGCGACATTCTACGCTTTCCGTTCCGCCTCCCGCAATCGCCATTCCGCCTCATCCTTCCCCTGGCGGGGTCACCACGACGACGCGTTCCACGCCGCGGGCGGAGAATTCCTCCCAATATCGTTTTTCCCAAGCGGCGGTGCGACCGCGGCGATCTTCCTCGCTGAGTTTTTCCCATTCCTGCATGCCGATGGCCCGGGCGAGGTCGCGATCGGCGAGGCGGACGGCAAGCTCGTCCCAGAAGCTTTCATTGCGGAATTCCTCGTAGCATTCGTGGTAGAAAAGCTGCTCCTCGCGCTCCTCGCGGACGCGGTAGCGCTGGGTTTCCTCGTCGAATTCCACCCAATCGCCGAGGCCGGAATGGCCGGCTTTTTCGAGAATCTTGCTTTCGAGATCTTCGAAGACGGCGACCTGGTCGTTGGCGGATTCCTTCTGGTTCCACGACGCGACGTTGGCGGCGAGGCTGACCATCTCTACCAGCGTGGCGAGTTCCTGATCGTTGAGGCGGAGATGCATTCGGCGGGAGGAAATCACCGTGGGCCGGGGGCGGCAAGCCCGCAACGGACGGGGTGGATCCCGGCTGCTTGACACCGTGGGGCGTGGTCGCTTGGGTGCCGCCGTCCGAAGCGGACTTTCTCCCGAAACTTCTCCGATGTTCTCTCCCTTCAACCCTTCCGCGAAGCGCCTCACCGGCCTCGCAATCCTGATTTTCGCCCTACCCGCGCAAGCCGCGACGGTCACGGCGGATTCGTATTCCTACCTGAATGAGCCGTCGACGTCCTATCCGGATTCCGGCGGCGAAATGACGGACGGCATCACGGCTTCCGCCGCGTGGACGGTTCCTTCAACCGCCATCGGCTTCGACGATGTGGTGAATCTCGTTGGCTGGGAATTTGCGAATCCGGCGATCCGGTTTGAATTCGCCACCGTTTCCACGATCCGGAGCGTGACGGTCTGGGCCGCCGACAGCGACGGATCGGCGGGTGCGGACGCCTGACAGTTCGTTTTTCCAATCCTTCTCCATCGCCAATCCGGCGGGTAACGGTTCCACGGTGCCGCTCGTTTTGAACGGATTTTCGGTAGATACATCCTCGTTGATCGTTGAGACGCAGGGGAGTCCGCAATGGACGATGCTTTCCGAAGCCAGCTTCGACAGTGTGCCGGAACCATCGTCGCTGGCGCTGCTGGGCATGGCATTGGCCGGCTTAGCATTCCGCCGGCGGGTCCGCTCCGTCTAACACCAGAGGCGGAGGCTTGCGGTGGGGAAAATGCTCCGGCAGTTTCGCGGCTTGGCGAGCACGAGTAGCTCAGCGGTAGAGCAACCCGTTTACACCGGGTCGGTCGGCGGTTCGATCCCGTCCTCGTGTACCAGTTTGTTCAGAGCTGCCAGACGTGCAGGATTTTCCCGCGCCGGCATTCGGTCCTGCTCTCGTCCACGCGGCCGTGGGTGAGAAATCCGCCGGACCATTCCAGCCAGCGCGCGCTGCCGGGGGCCATGAAGGACCCGAGGTTGATAATGCGCCGCCCGCCGGATTGCCAAGTGCCGACGCGGTGGAAATGACCGATTACGAGCACTTCGGCTGCCGGGAAATAGCGATTGCAGAAATCGCCGCCCGCGACGCCCTGCGTGGCCCATGCTTCGATCATTTTCCAAGCGCGGCGCGGCGGAACCAAGGCGTCCCACGCGCGCTGGAGGAAGGCCCGGCCGGTCGGATGCTCGACGGAGCAAAGGTCCCGGGCGATTTCCCGGGCGACCTCGATGCGCTCGCCGATGTCCTGCCCGGCGGCCGGGTGGGCGGCCCAGATTTCCGCGACGCGGCGGGGATTGGTGAGGATTTCCCGTTTCCACGGCGAGGAGGCGGGCAGCAGCGCGTCGCCGTGGGTGACGACGATCCGGCCATCCGCCAGCGCGATCCAGCCGGGGCCGGGGCAGCCCGGGTCGTGATTGCCGGGCAGGAAAATCGTTTCCGCGCCCTCCTCGCGGCAGATTTTCCGCAAATCCGCGAGCATGGCGGCCGAGCGCTGGCGGAAGGGCGCGGCGAGTTCCTGCCAAGTATCGCCATTGAAAATCACGGTGCCGGCCCCGGCGATGAGGGGGCGCAGCGCGGCGGATTCCGAAATTCGCGAGACTTTGTGGCCCAGATGCAGGTCCGAAAGCACCCGCACCGGCTCATTCACCGGCCGCCCGGCGCTGGCGCACCGCCTCGAACGCGCAGACGCCGGCGGCCACCGAGACATTGAGGCACTCGACCAGGCCGGCCATCGGGATGGAAGCGAGGAAATCGCAATGTTCCTCGGTGAGCCGCCGCATGCCCTTTTCCTCCGCGCCCAGGACGAGGGCCAGCGGGCCTTTGAGATCCAGTTCATAAATCGATTTCGAGCGGGCGTGATCGGTGGTGCCGACGAGCCACAGGCCGGCGGCTTTCAGCTTTTCCATGGTCCGCGCGAGGTTGGTCACTTGGGCGAATGGCACTCGATCGGCCGCGCCCACGGAGATGCGCCGCACGGTTTCGGTGATGCCCGCCGCCTTGTCCTTGGGCGCAACGACGGCGTGGACGCCGGCGGCATCCGCCGTTCGCAAGATGGCACCGAGGTTGTGCGGGTCTTGCACGCAATCGAGAATCAGGATGAAGGGGATCGCTTGGCTGGCAACGATTTGCATTAGCTCGTCCTCATCGAGCGAGGGCACGGCGGCCTCGGCGGCGGGGGTGTGGCGGTTCTCCCGGGCCGGTCCTTGGCGGCCGGCCGGGGCGTGCGGGAAGCGCGGTTTCATGCCGCGAGTTTTGGCCACGGGTCTCCGGCGAGTCGAGCGCGATGGGGCCAAAAAAAGCGGCCCCGCTTCCGCAGAGCCGCCCGGTGTGAAATCAGGATTTCAGGGAATCGATACCTCCAGCCTCACGAACAATTTCCCCGGACCGGTGGGCAGCGTGTATTTCACGAAGCCGCCTTCGAGCGTGGTCATGGCCGTGACGTCGGTCCAATTGACGAGGTCGGTGGAAGTGGTGACCTTGTATGCGGCATCCGTCGCAGCGGGGTCGATGGGGTAGGAAATCACGCCGCCGACGACTTGGGGATTCGCAGTGAAGCCGGTGCCGGTTTCGCCGAAGAAGTATTCCACGCCATTGCTGACACCGTCGTTGTCAAAATCTCCGGCCGGCCCTTGGCCGTTGGCGTTCGCGGCGGAGTAGGCGAGGTAGGTTTTCCCGCCGGTGGCGAGGGAGAACGGCGTGGTGTTGTTCGGGAAATCCGGCGCGATCATGTCGTTGTCCTGATCGCCACTGCCGTCCTGCGTGATCCAGTTCGCGGCGGTGTCCGCGATGAGCGGCAGGTATCCGGCGAATGTGGACTGGGTGGCGCGTGGGCCGGTGTAGGCGGCCACGTCGATGCTATTGGGCAGTTGGACGATGTTGTTGGCGGTCAGGCCGGTGTTCGCTTTCGAGTCGGAATTGGTGGAAACGATGGCCAGGAAACCGGTCGCGACCACCTGATCGCCTTGGTAGGCATAGATCGTATCGCCGCTGGCGCTCGCATTGTAGCCGCCAAATGCCTCAATCGCGCCATCGGTCGCTACCGGTGAGGTGGTCGCCAATCCGTAGAGGTAAACGATCGTTCCCTGCGCCAGTCCGGCGGGCGGGGCGGTCCATTTCAGGATGCCTTCGTTGGGTCCGAACGCGCCGCCGGAACCGATCGGCATGCCGTTCCAGCCTTTGTCGGTGAAGTAAATCACATCCGTCCCGGCGATGGGCGCGAGGACCACGAAGGCTAAACCGTCGGTGCTGTCCGCATCGAACTCGGTGAAGGCGATCGCGCCGGGTGCGAGCGTCGGTTGTGGCGCAACGTCGCCATCGTCAGTGACTTGGATGACCGTGGAGCCGCTGGTGTAGTCCACGGCTACGGCGGAAATGGTGACGTTGATCGAGCCGTCTTGGTTGGTATCGTCGATTGCGTCCACGGCGAAGGAAACCGAGTTCATGCCCGCTGGAATGGTGACGCTGAGCGGGACCGTTGCCTCGGTCAGGTCGCTGGAGGTAAGATCGACAGCCACGTCCACCGCGGTGGCGGCCGCCAGCGTGATGGTGCCAGTGGCGGCGGCGGGCCCGGCGTTCTCCGGGAAAGCGGCCGGGACGATGGATACGGCCAGCGGCGCGTCGGTGTCGTCGTTCACCGTCAGGCTGATTTGCCCGGTGAGGTAGCCGGCGGCGCTCGCGGTAATTAGAAAGACCTGCGGTCCGTCCGCGAGAAAATCGTCGATCGCGGCGATCGGAAAGGTCGCCGAGGTCTGGCCCGCGGGGATCGTTACGGTGGCGGGGACGGTGGCTTCGGTGGTGTCTGCGGATGATAAATCCACGGTCAGATCAGCGCCGAGCGCGGTGGGAATCGTCACGGTCCCGGTGGAGGCCGCGGCACCCGCATTTTCCGCGAAGGCGGCGGGCGAGGCGCTCACGGCGATGCCGGGCGTGGCGTTGGCGACCCAGCCGATGGCCACGTCGTCGATGGCGAGGCCGTGGTCCGAGCCGGAATGGTCGATGTCCCTCCAGCGGAACATCACGTATTGCCCGCTACCCAAGGCGAGGGAGGGGTTGAGGTTAACGGGCGTGCGGTTTGCCGCGGCATTTCCATCCAAGGCTCCCGCGGTCCCGCCGGCGATGGGGCTGGTGAAATCGCCCGAGGGGAGGGCGGTCCAGTCGGTGGTGTTGTTGATTTCGAGGGAGCTGATGGGCGAATTGGAGACCTTATACCAAAGCGTCACGGTTTGCGCTGCAGCACCGCTGTTTCGCCACTGCTCGCCGGTGTAGCCGAAGGCGTTGATGGTCACCGCATTTCCAGATGTGTTCTCGAGCTGCACCCCGTGCGCGAAATTTCCCGGAGTTCCGCTTCCGACGGTTCCGAGAGCTCTTTCGGGGTCGATTCCGACGCCAAAGCTATACAGGCCGCCCGCGGTGCTGCTTCCAGAGTTGGCGGAGATGGTATTTCCGGTGCCGGTCCGCTGGGAATAAAATGCCGGGATCGTGCTGTCGTCCGCAAAGGTGATCGATCCGCTGGCAGGTAGTGTGTTGAAGTTCTGTGTGTAGGAACCGGGCGCGGTGGCGATGTTCACCGGCGCGGCGTGGCTGGCGGGAACGGCGAAGGCAAACGCCGCAAGGAATTGGCGGGCGAATCTTCCGCAACTCGGTGATGGGATGGTGGATAGCATGGTATTTTCGGGGCTGGATGGTTTCTGGAGCAAATCGTCGGCGATTCGGGGGAAATCGCATCGGTCGAACGGTGTCGGTTCCGACACTCGATGAAAGCAACTTCCAAGCCACGAGATTTTTCCTTGCATAAATCGCATTTTCAGAATTTATTGAAAGCGATGAGTGACGAGAGCGAGAAACTTCACCAAGCCCGCGAGGAGTTCGTGGCGCAGTGGGGCGCGCTTGGCACCCAGTGGGGAATCAACCGGACGATGGCGCAGATTCATGCGCTTTTGATGACCGCCCCCACCCCGATGACGACCGACGAGGTGATGGAAAACCTCCAGATCAGCCGCGGCAACGCCCATACGAACCTCAAGGAACTCGTCGCGTGGGGCCTGTTGCGTGTGGTCGTGAAGAAGGGCGAGCGCCGCGAGTATTTCGAGGCGGAGAAAGACGTCTGGACGATTTTTACGATTGTAGCCCGCGAACGCAAGCGGCGGGAAATCGAGCCCGCGCTCGCGATCCTGAACCGCTGCGCCGAGGAGACGCAGGGCATGCGCACGCCGGAGGGCGTCGCGTTCTATGACCAGATGAAAGCGTTGCAGGAATTTGTGGGATTCGCCTCGAAAATGGCGGACCGCGTCTCGCTCCTGAAGCATGGAATCGCCGTCCAGCTCGCTACCAAGTTGCTCGGGTGACCGCGTTTTTTTAACCAAATGTTTCATAAATTCCTGAAATCACGGAAGAACCGGAAATCAAAATGAAAAGCAAAACGAAAGTAAATGCCGCTTTGATCGGAGGATTGTCATGAATCCTGTCGCGGTCGTGTTCGGCGCGAATGGCTTTGTGGGCAGGTATCTGACCCGCCATTTTGCCCGCAATGGATGGGAAGTGGTGGCCGTGGCCCGGCACCGGGATGGCTGGAGCGGCGATGGCATGTTCCTAGAGTGGGACGGCAAGTCCCAAGGTCCGTGGTCGCTGGCGCTGGAGGGCGCGGACGTCGTCGTCAATCTGGCGGGCCGCAGCGTGAACTGCCGCTACAACGAGGAAAACCGGCGGCAAATCTTGGAATCCCGAGTCGCTTCCACCGCCGCGGTCGGCAAGGCGATCCAAGCTTGTAAAATCCCGCCGAAATTGTGGCTGAACGCCAGCACGGCGACCTACTACCGCCACTCGGAGGACAAGCCGCAGGACGATTGGCAAGGCGAAATGGGCGCTGGATTCTCCTGCGATGTGGCGCGTGCTTGGGAAGACACGTTCTTCGGCGCCGATGTGCCGGCCGCCACCCGCAAGCTGGCTCTCCGGACCGGCATGGTGCTCGCCAACGAAACCGCGACCGTTTTCGACAAGCTCTGGAGCCTCGCACGCCAAGGACTTGGTGGCGCGATGGGCGGCGGCAGTCAGCGGGTGAGCTGGATTCACATGGAGGATTTCCTACGTGTGGTGGATTTCGCCATCGCCGATCCGTTTATGGACGGGGCGATCAATGTCACCGCGCCGGAGTTCCCGACGAACCGCGAATGGATGCGGATTTTCCGCGAAACCGCGGGGATGCCGCTCGGATTGCCGGCAGCCCGGTGGATGTTGAAAATCGGTGCCCGCCTGATGCGCACGGAGGCCGAGCTGGTCCTGAAAAGCCGCTGGGCGGAGCCGCTCCGCCTGCGGGACGCCGGTTTCCGCTGGCGCTGGAGCCGGGCCGCCGAAGCAGTGGCGGACTTGCAGGGGCGTCCGGGATTGGACGGATTTTTCCGTCCGGCAGCGGTCCGCAGCGCCGGCGCGCGCGTCTGGCTGCCTGCGGCGATGAGATAATATACGTGATGGGATTCGCTTGTAAGGCTTTGCAAATCAGCGGTCTTACAATGTAAATCGTTTGTAGTTATGTTTTTTCGGTTGCGGTGGATTCCGCAGTTCCCTATCGCCTCCCGCATCATTCGGCACGTGCCCAAGGAAAAGCCCACAACCTACCACATGATCCCACGCATCCTTTCCCTCTCTGCGCTTGCTCTGGCAGCGGCGCTCTTTACCAGCTGCGGAAGCTCTGGTCCGGCGGTTCTCTCGAAAACCGCGATCAAGTCCGGCTCCACCCAAGTTGCGAAGAAGGAGAGCATCACCCTCCCCGCGGCATCAGGCTCGGCGGTGGCCGCCTCCGCAGGCAAGCCACGGGACAAGCACTCGATGCCGGTTTACGCCTTCGGCGACCGCACCCGCGTCGTCCGCACCACCGCCTACACCTCCACCGAGTCGGACCACCTCATCTACGGTGACAAGAACGCGGTCGGCACCACCCTCCGCTACAACGACAAGGTCCGCAGCGCCGCGGCCGACTGGTCATTCTACCCGGTGGGCACCACGTTCCGCATCAAAGGCCTGCCCTACCTGTATGTTGTGGACGACTACGGCTCCGCCCTCCTCGGCACCGGCACTGTCGATATTTACAATCCCACCAAGGAAACCATGGGCATCTGGGGCACCCGCAACGTGGAGATGACCATCGTCCAGTGGGGTTCCTTCAATCGTAGCGCCGAGCTTCTGAGCAAGCGCACCAGCTACGATCATTGCCGGAAAATGCTGGCGAACATCGTCCGCCAGCGCCCGGATCTCGGCGTTGTCGCCAAGCTCTGATCCGGTCACGCAAGATTTCGCTGAAAGGCCCGGGCGTGCGCGCTCCCGGGCCTTTTTCGTGCGGTGCCGTGACTCCTACTGGATTGGCGCCAGCAGCCGCGCCGCCCGGCAGGCCGCGCGGAATAGGAACGGCTTCTCCGTGTAGTCGCCGATTTTCCGTTCCCGCGCCTGCTTGAAATCGTCCTCCAGCATCCGCCGCACCTCGCCTACGAACTTCGCGTCCGGCGAAAATCCGGAGATTTCGAAATTCAGCCGGAACGACCGGTTGTCCAAATTCGCCGTGCCCACCGAGGCAAGACGGTCGTCGATGAGTATGACCTTCTGGTGGAGAAATCCACGCTCGTAAGAAAACAGGCGCACCCCCAGCGGGATCGATTGCTCGTAAAACGTGTAGGCCGAAAGCCATACGAGGATGTGATCCGGCCGCGATGGCAGCAATACGCGCACGTCCACCCCGCGTAGCGCCGCAGTGTGCAGCGCCGTGAGCACTCCTGCGTCCGGCACAAAATACGGCGAGGCGATCCACAGCCGTTTCCGCGACGTATTCGCCGCCTCGGCCACCACCAGCGCCCAGGATTCCGCGAAATCCGCCGGGCCGGTCGGGATCACCGCCGCGATCTGATCCGCCGGTTCGGCGTCCATTTTCCAGCTCAACTCCGGCACCCGACCGCACGCCCAGAACCAGTCCTCCAAAAACACGAGCTGCACCGCCTGCACCACCGGGCCGCGCATTTTCAAGTGCGTGTCCCGCCAATCGCCGAAGCGCTGGTCGCGGCCAAGATACTCGTCGCCCACGTTCAGCCCGCCGATGAATGCCGTGCGGCCGTCGCTCACCACGATTTTCCGATGATTGCGGAAATTCACCTGAAACCGCGACCACCAATAGCGGTTCACGCCGAAGCCCAGGCACTCGATCCCGGCTGCTGTCATCGGCCGGAGATATTTCCGCGGCAGCTTGTGCGAGCCAATCTCGTCGAACAGAAAATATACCTTCACCCCTGCCTTCGCCCGCTCGATGAGCGCCTGCTGGAATCTCATCCCGATGCGGTCGTTCTTCACAATGAAGAAATTCACGCAGAGATATTCGCGCGCCTCGGCGATCGCTTCAAAAATGGCCTCGAAGGTCGCTTTGCCATCAATAAGCAGTTCCAAATCGTTGCCGCGGGTAAACGGCAGTCCGCCCAGAACCTGTGCGGCGCGCTCGAAAGCATCGTCATCCGGGATGTCCACCGCCCAGCGCCGCAGCCGGTGATACATGTCTTCCGCGATTTTCTTCAGCCGCTCGTCCATCGCCCGGCGTCCGCCCACGTTGCTGGCGAATCGCGTCCGGCCAAACATCCAATACAACGGAATCGCTACAAATGGCATCGCCAGCAGGGAAATCACCCAAGCGATGGTGCCCTGCGAAGTCCGCACATGCATCAGCGCGTGCAATACATGCAGGAAGCCGACGATGTAAAACAACGCCACCGCCGCCAAGCCCAGCCACGTGTTGGCCTCAAAATCCGGATAGAACATGCGCGCAGCCTACCTCCCCGACGCCCGCCAACAAGCCTTCCGAAGCTACGGCGTTTCGTTGAAATACTCGGCAAACTGAGCTTCCGGCATCCCCAGCAATTCGGCGATCTCCCCCGGCATTTTACCTCTCTCGGCAAGCCGTTCGACGAACTCTTTTATCGCTGTTTTCGGCCTATGTGTCTCCCCATTTCGATCAAATCCCTTCCCACGGGACCCGGCGCTTCTCACCGGCGGCAGCGGTCTGCCGATGAGGTCGCCAAGCCATGCCGGATGTCGCCGGAAGATTTCGTGAAATGCCTGATCGGTTCTCAACGCACCCGCCTTCGATCGGAATGCCGCGGCGGGCGCAATGGCTCATGCGACCGCCGGGATTTCCGCCGGTTTGCCACCAGCGATGCATTCCCAGCCGCCGTTCCGATAGATATGGCAATCCCCGCCTTCGATCGCGCAAAGGTGGATCCAATGGTTGTCGAAAAGCATGCGCACGTCGGGCTTGGCTTGCAGAACCGCAGCGATGCGTTCCCGCGGCGCATCAATATATACGGTCAGCCGCCGCGGCTCGTGAATGAAGCGCGTGCCGTCGTGGATGGATTGCAGCGGCAGGCCGGTTTTCAAATCGCCGCCATTTCCTTCCATCACTCCGATGCCGCCGGCCACGTGGTGGATCGCCTTGTTGCCCGCGCCGAAATTCGCCGGGTCCAGCCTGGAGGCATGATATTGCAAGTTGATCCAACTTGCGACGACGACCGGTGCGCAAAGAATCAACGTTAGTATGGAATCGTCCGGGTCGTCGTTGGCATCGTAATTGTTAAGAAACACGCGGCCTTCGAGATTGAGTTTTGCGGTCCGCCAGCGCGGCGCGGCCACCAGCGCGGCATTGTTGGCGAGGCCCCATTCCGGCCTTACTTGGGAAATATCAGCGGCACGGTCGCGCAGGGATTTCAAAAGGATTTCATTGGTCTTGCCACCCTCCCCGAGTGCCGGGGCGCGCTCCGCCCTCGCCGAAGCGCCTGCCGTTAGACAGGATTTCCGCAATGCCGCCAGATCCGCCGCGTGAGTTTCCGGAACCAGATGCGTGTCGAAAATTGTCACCTCGTCCGTCGTCGTTAGATGCATTCCGGCTAGGAAAATCGTGTCCGCCGGGATGCGGATGCTGCGGTCCGCCAGCCCGGCACGGGTGTGCGGATCGTTCAGGGTGGCCGCCGCGAGCCGGGCATTCACATCGCCGCCGTGGCCTCCGCATGCGCCGCAATCGAGGCTGGCGGCGTGCGGATTGTTCGCACTGCGGCTGCCGTGACCGCAAATCAGCACGAGCCGCGCGAAGTTTTTCGTCAGTCCCATATTCCGCAGCGCGCCCTCGGCAGTTGCGACGCGGCGCTCGATTTCCTCTGGCGAATTGTCCGCAAAAACCGGCGCGACCGGCGGTGTGTCGTCATGCGCGGAAATCCGCCGGGCCAGCGTGGCGCCAAGGGCCAGACCAGCGCTTTCTACAAAAGTGAAGCACGACGCCGCCGAGTTTTGGAACGCTTTCCACGCGCCTTTTCCCGCCCGCTTTCCATCGCTTTCCGGGCCGATGAATTCCATACTCGGCACCAGCAGGACCGGGCAGCGTGCCGCGGATGGCGAGCCGTCGCAGTTCCGTTCCGACACCGCAAATCCGAAAAACCCGGCGAATCCGATCGTCCGCGCCGCCGGGTCCGCTGCCTCCAAATGCCGGCGCAAAACCTCCGACCGCACGTCGATGCAGAATGCCGCCTGAAACGACGGCCGCGCCTCCCGGCCCGGGTTTTCCGCCGCCACAAGCTTCGCCGCCAGCTCGCGCCGATAACCCGCCTCGTAGGCGTCCTGCCAGCGCGCGAGGGTGGAAATCCGCTTTGTGTTAACCGCCGGCGCGGCCTGCGCCTGCCAATCCCGCCCCCGCTGGGTGCCGGTTAGAAATGCTTCGTGCAGTGCGAAATCGTAGGCCAGCCGGATCGCCAGCAAGCCGGCGAGCGAATCGTTTTCCTTACCACGTAGCGCGTCCTCGCGCACCCGATACTGGACTTGCCCGGCCCAGCCGGAAATCGTCGCGAGCTGCCGGTGCAGGAAATCGACGGGATCGATGGCCGGCGGGCGCAGCGTTTCCATGCATTTGATAATGCATTCCCGCGGGTCGTCCGGCAGCGCCGCCACAGTCTTTCGAAACCCGCGCATGCCGAACGCCGCGGGATTGAGATCGTGAACCGCCGCGGCTTTCCAGCTCGGGAAAAGCTCTTCGCCATGCCACGGCGAGCGCCAGGTTGTTTGGTTGTCGTCGAGATTCACTCCGCACCAGCGGGAAATCTGGTCGATGACAAAGCTCGCCCAATGCGAATGCGGAAGTTCGCGGTCGAGGAAATCCGCGACGGTGGGAATGATGGAGCCGGGTATGGATCCCGCTGTTAGCGCGGCGACCGGCTGCTTGGAATCGCCATCGGTTTCCGCGAAATCAGTGGCATTGATTTCCCCGCTTTTCCAAGCGCGCAGCAGGTCGGCGGGAGTTTGCAGGGGATAATTGCCGGTTACTCTGGCGAGCGTTGCACAAGCTTCTTCATAGGACTTGTCGAGCATCCCGACGAATGGATTGACGGCTACGAAGTTGCCCAACGGCCAAAGCGGCGGAATGCGCTTCAACGCTTCGAAAATGATATCGGATTGCATGATGATGGATTGGAAGTTTATGAAATTGATTCGGATTCAAGCTGCCGCGGCCACAGCCGGCCCAGCAACCGGTTGCCAAGCGTGCCGATATAAAATCCGTGCAGCGCATGGACATAAATGCGGCGTCCGAGAGGGTGATATGCGGCGCGCCAGAGGATGCATTGGAAGATGAACAATCCGCCAAATACAGCGCCAACGAAGACCACCTGCCACAGCGGCGGGAGATAGATTGGCAGCGACGGATAGAGCGAACCGGCGGCCCGGTGCAGCGCGAAACCGGCGGCGGCGATTCCGATGGCGGCGCCGCAGGCAGCGAGGATTTTCCCGGCTGTCAGCGCGCCCGCGGACCAACTACGGGAAAGTCCGTAGGCGAGCGCCAGGGCGATGATCCAGGCGAAAACCGGTGACTGTCCGCCGTGCGGGATTTCCAGGAAATGCACGGCTACGGCACCCGCCGTAACCAGCGCGGTGCCCAGCAAGAGCGCGCTTGTCCGCAGTGGAATCGCCGCGCGGCGGACCGCGCCGACCGAGGAGCCGGCATTCAGAAACGCATGCGCTTTGTATAATGAATGTGCGACGATGTGGACAAGCGCGAGGCCGAACGCGCCGAGTCCGCACTGCAAGATCATGAAGCCCATTTGGGCGACGGTCGAGTAGGCGAGCGAGCGCTTCACGCCCGGCTGCACCAGCATGACCACCGCGCCGAAAGCCGCCGTCACCGTGCCGATGATGGTTAGAAACCCAAGCGCGCCTGGCGCATGGATGAAGAGCTGGCTGGTGCGGACGATGAGAAATCCGCCGGCATTGACGATTCCCGCATGCATGAAGGCGGACACCGGCGTCGGAGTTTCCATGGTATCGGGCAGCCAGCCATGGAACGGGAATTGCGCGGATTTCAATGCCGCGCAAACCGCCAGCAGCGCGCAGGCGGCCGGGATTCCCGCGGTTTTTCCGGCAGCCACCGTGGCGGACAGCGCGGCGAAATCCAGGGTGCGGTGGAAATGGTATAGGATAATCAGTGCCACGATCATGCAGCCGTCACCAAGCCGGCTGATGACGAATTTCTTCCGCGCGGAAAAGTTCGCCCCGCGGCGCTCCGGGTAGTGCAACAACAACCCATGCAACAACAGGCTGGTGGCGATCCAGGATATCGCGAGTGTGAGAAATCCGCCGGATAGCACTAATGACAGCACCGCGCCGAGAGTCAGGCACATCCGCGAGAAAAAGCGCGCTTGTTGGGGGTCGCCCTGAAGGTAATGGCGGGAAAACCGCAGCACGACCAAGCCGAGGAAGGAGACCAGCAATGCCATCGTCACGGATATGGAATCGAGCCGCAGCGAGATTTCCGGAGCGAGCTGGAAGGTGGTGGCGCCATGCATCATCAGCGCGGCGAATGCCACCAAGGCCAGCGCGAGCGCGCCGCCGGAAAGCGTCGTGGCGATGCGGCCGGCGGTGGCGGCGGATTTCCCGCGGCAAAGGAATCCGGCGAGGAGCGGCAGGGCGGGAATGGCGGCGAGGAGTGGTGGAATCGTGTCTTGCACGGGCCGAAGATGCGCGCCGGGTGGATTTTAAGGAATTACAGGCTTTTAACTTCCGGCGTAAGTTTTGTTTAACCCCGGCATGCCGTTCCTGAACTACCACCACCTGCGCTATTTCCGCATCATCGCCCGTGAGAACACGCTCGCGAGGGCGGCGGAAAAGCTGAATCTATCGGCGCCCGCGCTGAGCATCCAACTTAAACAACTGGAGGAAAGCCTTGGTCATAGTCTGTTCGAGCGGACCCGTGGCGGGCTGGTTCTGACCGAGGCCGGTCGCGTGGCGCTGGACTATGCGGAGACGATCGGCCGCGCCGGCGAGGAGCTGATGGACACCATGCAGCACCGGCCGAGCGGCGGGCGGAAAATTCTGCGGGTCGGCGCGGTGGCCACGCTTTCCCGGAACTTCCAGCTCCAGTTCCTGCGGCCCGCGCTGAACCGGGACGATGTGGAAGTCATCGTCCGGTCCGGGGGACTTGGTGAACTCCTGCCGCTCTTGCACGCCCACCAGATCGACCTCGCCCTGGCGAATAATCCGGTGCGGCGCGACGCGGAAACACATTGGCACAGCCACCTTCTCGCCAGCCAGCCGGTCTGCCTGATCGGCACCGCGGAGTGGAAGAGCCGGCGGCTCAAATTTCCCGCGGACTTCAAGGATGTGCCGGTGATTCTGCCCAGCTTGGAGAGCAACACCCGCGCGGGTTTCGATCGGCTGTTAGCGACCGCAGGCGTGCGCCCGAAGATCATGGCGGAAGTGGACGACATGGCGATGCTGCGGCTGTTCGCGCGGGAGGGTAACGCGCTCGCGCTGGTGCCGCGGGTGGTGGTCGAAGATGAAATCGCAAGCGGCGAGCTGGTGGCAACCCATCGCATTCCCCAACTCCAGGAAACCTTCTATGCCATAACTCCCAGCCGGCGTTTTCCCAATCCGCTGGTGGGGGAACTGGTGGAGAAGATGGCGGGCAAGAAGGCGGTGGCAAAAAAGTAATCAGTCATCCCGTAGCGACCGATTCCCTCACCACGCTTTCCGTGGCCGGCTCGTCGCCCCAGCTCCGCCAGCCTTCCTTGATTTCCAACATTGCCCAGCTCGCGAGCATGGGGAAAATCCGGCGTGTATCGGCGCGGCCGAGGGTGAAGCCGGCAATGAGTTTGCGGCGGTTGTCATTGCGCCGGCCGGACTGCCCGAACCGGCGGCGGCGACGGGCGATGGCGGCAAACCTCTGGTTATACTTTCCCATCAGCGCGGCGAAGATCCGCCCGCTCGGGGGGCTGAACGGCGGCGCGAGAAATGCGATCTCGCCGGTGGCATAGATTGGCTCGACCACTCCCCAATAATACAAACTGAGGTCCAGCCGGAAGGCGAGGTCGAGCAGATCGAACTCGTTGAGATATTCGTATTTGTTCCGGTAAAGAGCGTCGAACCAGCGGGAATAGCATACCTCCAGATCGCGGTTGTGTTTTGCCAGCAATGGTTGGATTTCCACGCCCGATCGTTGCTTGGTAATCAACTCGGCCGCGCAGCTTGAGGTGAAAGCGATCCAGTCCATGCCCGGGCTGTAGAATGGATCGAGAAACGCCGCGGCATCGCCAACCAGCGCGAAGCCGTCGCCGGCATAGGTGCTGCTGTGATAGGAAAGGTTTTTCCGCCAATGCATGTCTTCCCCAGTGAATTCCGCGCGCTCCAGCAGCTCGCGGGCGACGGGGTGTTCGCATAGAAATTCCTTCATTCGCCCGCCGATGCCGGAGCCATCGCGAGGGAAGTCCACGAGGCGCTGGTCCCATACCACGCCGATGCTGGTGTCGCCGCCTTTCAGCGGGATCCACCAGCTCCACCAACCATCGCCGACGATGTGATTGGTGGCGGTGCCGCGGGTGCCATAACTCGCCGCCGCCCATGCCGGGAATTTCTCCGCCAGCTCGCGGCCGTCCCAATCCTTCACTCCCTGCCAACGACCCCACGCGGCGGCGGTGGGGTGCGCGGTGTTGGCGCGCCACCAGCCGTTTTTCCGGGAAAGCATGGCATTGATTCCGGAGGCATCGACAATCCAGCGGGCGGTTAGCGAATGCCGCCGGCCTTCGGATTTCACCACCATTTTCTGCATGCCGCCGGCGGTTAGTTCGATGTCGGAAACGATGGCGGGCCGCAATACTTCCGCGCCAGCTTCCACGGCGCGGCGGAGGACTTCCTCGTCCAGCCCGGCGCGGTCGATCTGATAGGACGGCAGACGGGCGAGATATCTCGGGCCGATTTCCCCGGCCTGATCGAGCGATTTCACGCGCTCGTTGGCGAACCAGAAGCGGAGGCCTTGTTTGGAAATGTGATGCTCGTTCAGGTAGGTTGTAAGCCCGAGGACGCGACCGAGGAAATAGCCGCTGACCTCGACGGTGGCCTCGCCGACGCGGCGGCCGAGGCGGGCGGATTTCTCGATGATGAGAATCCGGATCCCGGGGTTTTTCCGCAGCAGCAGGGTGGCCGTCGCGCCGCCGGACAAGGCCCCGCCAATGACGATTACGTCATAGTTTTCCGCCGGTTGCGCTGCTTGCATCGCGCCGATCATCGGACTGTTTCCGCGCGATGCAAGAGTCGGCAATGGACCAGCGCCTCGCCATCCACGCCGGTGTTGCCGGCCTGCTCAACCAGCTCGCGGGCGGAGGTTCTGGCTTCGATCTGGAAATCGCGAGCGGCGAGAAATCCGTCGATTTCCGCGGGCGGCAGTGACCAGACAAAAGGTTCGTCCCGCCAGCGGAGCCATTGTTTGACCAGCAGTCCCCGCGGTTGGAAGCCGGTGCTGCCATCGGGCTGCTGCTTCATGTAGGTGAAAATGATTTGCAGTTCGCTGGCAGAGGTTTCGCGGAGGGTGCGGAAGATTTGGGAAACGGTTTCCGCCGGAAAATACATCAATAGGCCTTCCATGATAATGAGGGTCGATTTTCCGGCCATGGCCCGGACCGGTGGCGGTTCTTTGGATAAATCGGCAGTGAGGAACCGGAGGTTTGGCGGGAGCGGCACTTGATGGTTTACGATCGTTTGCAACTTCACCGCCTGCGTCGCGGGGTGATCGATTTCCATCACCAGGAGCGCTGGGAATTCCCGCGCTAGCCGGATGCCGAGCGTGTCGAACCCCGCACCAAGGATGGCAACGGTATCGACACCGGCGGAGATAGCACCGCGGCAGCGGTTTTCGATCCAGCGTTTGCGGTTCCAATAATGGGCGACAATCCCCGGACCCACCATCCATGCGAAAAGTTGCCATAGCCGGCGGGTGAGGGGATGGGCGGCGCTGGCAGCCAGCAGGCGGTCGGCGCGCGTGCCGGATAGAAAGATATGACATAACTCCGCAGCGCCCGGCGCGACGGGATTTGGCGAATGCCGCCCGGCATCGAGCAGGATCGTCGCTGCGGCGATGACCTTGGCGGTGCTGCTGGCGCTGGCGGATTTCATCTCATGCCGGCGAAGGCGTCGCGGTAATGGACATACCAATCGCTGGTGAAGCGTTCGCCGGGATCGTATTTTAATTTGAGGCCCAGCCATTCGGGGAAATCTGGGTAACAGGCGGCGACTTGGCGGGCGGTGGCGTGGCGATGATAGGTGAGGAAATAGCTGCCACCGAGATTGCTGCCGGCATCGGTGAGGGCGCGGAAGGTATCGGCGGTTTTGCGCAAGCCGGATTCGCTGTGGCTGGTACGGATGTTGAAGATGACGCAGGCATAATCCTGCTTCGCCCACGGGAGCCAGGATACGGTGTCTCGGGCAATGGCGCGGATGGTGCCATAGATCACCTCCGCATTGAATTTCCTGAAGATGCCGCGGGCGGATCGCATGAAGTCCAGCAGCTTGTCGGGCGGTATGTAATGCTCTCCGATTACCAATGTTTCCTTAGCCATGACGCCGGACTTGTCGAGGAAATCGGCATAACTGGGGAGATAGGTGCTGAGCTGCATGCTGTCGGACCAATAGGCATTTCCATCGGTGCTGAGATAATGCCTGGCATAGAGTTGGAAGGCGCGGGCCTTGTCCTTGTGGGCGAGCCGGAGCAGATTCAACCATGCGTCGGGCGTGAGATCCGCGGTTTCCTCCGGCTCGATTTCCCCAGTTATGGGTTTGTAGCAGGCGAAGACGCCGCGGCGGAGAAAACTTTCGTCCCGCGGGTCGATGACGAATTGAAAATCGCCATAGGTGCAGCCCTCGGCGGCGCGCCGGTGGACGGCATTCATGGCATCGTCCAGATCGATGATATCGACCCTCCTGCGGACCCGCTGACGCGGCGCGAGACGCAAGGTGGCGGCGTAAAGCGCGCCGAACAATCCATAGCCGCCGATGGCGAGGGAGAAGAGTTCGGGATTTTCCGAGCGGTCGCAGAAGACGATTTCTCCGGCGGCATCGATGAGGGTTAGATTTTCGATGTCATTTCCGAGCGGCTGCATGCCGAGGCCGCGGCCGTGGGCGTTCGCGGAGATCGAGCCGCCAAGGGTGACGTCATCGACGCCGGTCTGCTTCTGACGGATTGCCCAATTACCGGGGATTTCCCGGGTGGCGGAAACGATGCGCGGCCACATCGCGCCGGCCTCGATGTGGAGCAGGCCGCGTTCGGGATCGCTGCCGAGCACGGCGTCCAGCGCGGTCAGGTCGAGGTGGCTCGCGCCGGTGCGGAACTGCTGGCCGCCCATGGCGTGGCGGCCGCCGGCGAGGGAGATTTCCGGCGATTTCCGCACCGCTCCTTGCAGCCCGGCGAGCGTCCGGGGAGTGAGGATTTCCGCGACGGCGGTGGCGTTGAGCTGGGAGTGGACGTCGTTGAGAATGGCGCTCATTCCAGCTCGATAGGGGAGAAATCCAGTCCGTGAGCCTCGGCGACGTGCTGGTAGGTGAGTCGGCCGGCGGCGACGTTGATGGCGGAAATGAGCTCGGGACGCTTCTGGCAGGCGGCTTGCAGACCATTTTCCGCAATGAGTGCGGTCCACGGGTGGGTGACGTTGTCGAGCGCTTGGGTGGCGGTGCGGGAGTAAGCGCCGGGCATGTTGGCGACGCAGTAGTGCAGGACGTTTTCCTCGACGTAGGTGGGGCTGTCGTGGGTGGTCGGACGGGTCGTCTCGGCGCATCCGCCCTGATCGACGGCGATGTCCACGAAGACAGCGCCGGGCGGCATGAGGCGGAGCATTTCGCGGTTGATGAGCTTGGGCGCGCGGGAGCCGGGGACGAGCACGGCGCCAATGACGAGATCGGCGCGCGGGAGGAGATCTGCCAGATTTGCCTCGGTGGAATAGACGGTGTGGGTGCCCATGGTGATGTCGAGGAAGCGCATGCGCTCGAAATCGACCTCGAGAATGGTGACATCCGCGCCGATGCCGGTTGCGACGCGCGCGGCGTTCACTCCGGCGGTGCCGCCGCCAAGCACGATGACCCGGCCGGGCGCCACGCCGGGGACGCCGCCGAGCAGCACGCCGCGCCCGCCGCGATGGCGGCTGAGGTAGTAGGAGCCGACGATGGAGGACATGCGGCCGGCGATTTCGCTCATCGGCTCGAGCAGGGGCAGTCGGCGGTTCACTTCGAGCGTTTCGTAGGCGACGGCGGTGCAGCCGGTGGCGATGAGGGACTCGGTCAGGTGCTTGTCGGCGGCGAGGTGGAGGTAGGTGAAGATGATGTGGCGCGGGCCGAGGAGGGCGATTTCCGAGGGCTGGGGTTCCTTGACTTTGACGATGAGTTCCGCGCCGGCGAATACCGCCTCCGCTGTGGGCACGATTTCCGCGCCGGCGGCTTGGTAGGCTTCGTCCGGGTAGCTGGCGCCTTCGCCCGCGCCGCGCTGGACGAGCACGCGGTGGCCGCGCTTGACGAAGCTTGCGATGGTGCCGGGAATCGCGCTGACGCGGTTCTCCTGAGCCTTGATTTCCTTGGGGATGCCGATGGTCATGCGGGCGGAGGGTAGCGGAATGCTGAGGACGGGCGATGGGAAATGGTTGGGGAACGACGAGCGGGTGGGGAACGACGACGTTGCGTTCCGCCGCGGTGGTCGCGTAATTTGCCGGACAAATAGTTAGTTGCGCGAACGCCGATCCATTCGTGCCCGACCGCCGACTCGTTCATGCCGAAAGAGCTAACAATAAATTGCCAGACCGATAATCAGTTGACGCCGCGAGTCTGGAAATCCGGCCAACGCGTTGACAGCGGGAGGTCGGCAGCTCATACACGGGCATGGGTTTGTGCCGCGTTTTCCTTCTTGTTGTTACGATCGTCCTCTTCCCAGGGTGCGTCCCGATGAGTCAGGATTCCAGCTCGTGGAAAGCGGCGGTGGACCGGCAGGTGGCGCAGCTCGGCTATCGGAACTGGATCGTAATCGCGGAGGCTTCGTTCCCGGCGCACAACCGGCCGGGCATCCGGCAGGTGACGGCGCCGGTGGAGGTCCCGGAGGCGTTGGCGTATGTGTTCGGCGTTCTGGAACAGACGGAAAACGTGCGCCCGCAGGTCTATCTGACGCGGGAGCTGCGCGCGGTGGAAAACGATTTCGCCCCGGGCGTGGACGAATTCAGGAAACGTTTGGGGGAGGTGCTGAATGCGCGGGAAACCACCGAACTGGACCAGCAGACGATGCTCGCGCTGCTGCAGGATGCCAGCCGGAGCTACGATGTGCTGGTCATCCGGACGCCGACGGCGCTGCCCTATTCCTCGGTTTTCATGGAGCTGCAGCCGGGCTATTGGGATGTGGACTCGGAAATGCGGCTGCGGGCGAGGATCGAGCGGGAGCGCTTGCAAAAATTCGTGCGGCCCTAGTCGGAACGTGCATTCTCGCCGCGTGAGCCGCAAAGATGATGACCTCCGGACGGATCGGGAAGCTGCGTGGGTGGGTGACGCCGTGCTGGCGTTGTTTGCCCGGCAGTTTGTGCTGCGGGAGCGCAAATGCATGGATGGGGAATGGTTCACGCGACTTACTTCCAACGACTTCTTGAGCGCGCTCGGAAATCCGACGCGGGTCGAGGCGTCGATCGGGAAACTCTATCAGGCCGACGGGCTGGAAGCGGCCTTCGCGTGGATGGACGAGCAATTGGTGCCGTTGTTCCGGAAGCAGATCGCGAGAAATCTCTAGCCCTCTCCGGCCGCCGCACCGCCTAACGGAATGATTCAGGAAGAACAGCGGTGGACCCTCGAAAGTCTGGTGGATTTCGAGCAAACCGCGGCCGCGCGGGAACCGACTCCGGCGGAGGTGCGGGCCAAAGTGGCGGAAGCGGTGCGGGGACTTCAGGGCGCTGCTGCCCGGCGCGCCGGACTGCGGGTCTGGCTGGAGGAAATGGGTGCGTCCGTAGCAGGCAGGCGGTTTTCCACGGCCTTGTCGCTGGTGGATGGGGGATTTTCCACGGTGGCTTTCTTGGTAGGGATTTCCGCAGTGCTCGGCCTGCTGGATGTGGCGCGGGCCGGCATCAATGTGACACTTTTCCTGGCGATTCTCATTGGTGGGCAATGGCTTGTTCTGTTACTGGCGCTAGGTGCGTGGACGCTGCGGCGGCGGGCGGCCGAGGGCTTTAGCGGGGTGCAGGCGCTGGCGGGCAAGCTGGCGCGGCGGCTTTCGGGCGGGCAGGAAATGGTTTGGTGGGACCGGCTGACCGGCAGCGGACCGGCGGGGCGCGCGGCGCTGTTATGGCGGCTCGCGCGACTGGCACAGACGGCGGGAGTGTTCTTCAACGTGGGCATTTTGTTCGGGCTAGCGGGGCTGGTTTTGCTGAAGCACGTCGGATTTTTCTGGGAGACGACCACCGAGTCCGCGATGCGGGAAATCCTCGCGGACGGGACGCGATTTCTCTCCATGCCATGGTCGGCCTGGTGGCCGGATGCGGTGCCGGGCATGGCGGTGATCGATGCGTCACGCTGGGAGCCGGGCACCTCGGGCGCGCTGCCTCCAGGTCCCGAGGCATGGTGGGAATTCCTCCTTATGGCGACGCTGTTCTGGGGCCTCGTGCCACGGGCGATTCTGTGGACGGTGGCATGGCGTTCCGGGCGCAAGTCACTGGGCGCGTTGGATTTTCAAGCGCGCCACCATCGTGCGCTGTGGCGGGAAATCACGGGGACGGAGCGGGTGGAAATGGACGAGAAGCCGCTGGACGGAGTGCTGGTGCTCGATGTCGGTGGCTGCGGGTTGAGCGAGAAATCGCTACGGCCGTTCTTGCTACGGCAGTTGCGGGTGAACCCCTCAGCTTGGCGGTCCGTGGCGGTGCTGGACGAAGGCGCGGAAAAGGAGGCCGCGCGCCTGATTTCCTCCGCCCCGGCCGGCGTTGTCCTGCTGGCGGAGGGGTGGTCGCTGTCGCCGCCTCGGATGCTTGACCTGCACCGGAAAATCCGCGAGGGCGGCGGGCAGAATGCGCCGGTGAAATTCTGTGTATCCAACGTCGGTCCAGGTAGCCAGCCGTTGCCGCCTACGGCGGAGGAACGGGTGGAATGGGAGCGGTTTGTGGATTCCCTGCGCGACCCGGCCGCGGAAATCTACTTTTTCGAGAACGACGAGGACGAGGTGTAAAGCTCGCCAAAAACCATGGTGCCGCTGGCCGTTTGCAGCGTGCTGACGACTATGGCATCCGCGGTTGAGCCGATCTTCGATACCGCGTGATTGACGACAATCATCGTCCCGTCGGGCAGGTAGCCAACGGCTTGATGGTCTTCCTTCCCGGTTCGGACCAAGGCGATGCGGAGCCGCTCGCCAATGGCGATGGTCGGTTTCAGGGCATCGTCGAGTTCGCGGATGTTAAGGACGTCAACCCCTTGGATTTTGGCGATTTTGGCAAGATTTTCGTCGAGCGTCATCAGCCTGGCACCGAGAAGGCGGGTCGTATCGATGAGGCGGTTGTTGGTGGTTTCGGAGCTGCCGGAGATTTCACTATCGTGGATGGAAATTTGGATGTCCGGGGCCTTTTGCATTTCCTCCAGCGAATCAAGGCCGCGCTGGGCTTGCTGGCGGCCCCCGTTGTCGGCGGATTCCACCTTCGACTGGAGGTCATCAAGCACAAAGCGGGGAACGATCAACCGGCCATGGAGGAAGCCGGAGCGGAAGATCCGGATGACGCGCGGATCCATCACGGAATCGTGATCCAGCACCACCGGCTGTCCGGAAAGCGCGTCCTGCCGGAAGCGCACATAAGGGATGATGAAGGCGAAATCGTCGCGATTTCCGCGGAGCGCTAGCACCGCGCCGAGGAATCCCAAGCTGGCGTAAAGCGTCACCTCAATGGCCAGTCGGAGCGAATCCACCACGACATCGGCGCTGACCGCGCCGGTCCCGCTTCCGTTCAGCAGGCGATCGTGGAAGGCAAGGTCGAGCAAGTTCGAGATTTCCACCCGCGTGAGCAGCCATGCACAGAACAGGCCGACGCCGAGTCCGAAGCTTGCGGTGGAAAACCCGCGGAGGGTGAAACCGCGCATCAGGGTCTCGATCCAAATAAAAACGGCGGCCACGCCCAAGCCGCCGAGAATTCCCACCACCACGGAAATGTTGAGTGTGCCCCGCGTGCTCAGCGCGATCGCGACGCCGGCCGCCTCGCAGACCAGCAGGTAGGTGAGACGCGCGACATTTACGGAAGGATGGGAGGCCATGCGGAGGAGCGCCTCGAAACTTGCGGGCCGGGGACTATGCCGCAAGGCGAAAGCCGGTGGCTGCATTTCAGACGACGTTCTTGCGGAGATCGCGCGCGCTCCAGATGCCGGCGGGAGCGGCGGCTCCGCGCATTCGCCGGGCGCCGTCCTTGCGGCCCGGGCCGAAGCGCTCGCGGCTGGCGGCAAAGACTTCATCGACAAATGCGCGGCTGCCGATGACCGCGCCATCGGTGAAATAGCGGACCCGGCAGCGTAGCACGGTGGCCCACGGAATTTCGCCGTCCACCTGCCCGCCTGCAGCCGCAGCTTCTGAGGAAATGCCCTTTCGGTGGGTGATTTGCCGGGATTTCCCGCTGGAATCGATTGTTTCGGCGGTTCGTTCCACCGCGCCGCGCATCAGCATGCGCCGGTATTCCACGGCAACACCCTGATCCCAGAAAGCGGCGTCCGCCGGGGTTCCCTGATGCGCCCGCCATGCGCGGACCAAGCCGGCGCGGGCTTTCTTCCCATCGCCCTTCGCGCCGCCGCCGATCGCTTCGCCGTAGCTGCTCCAGCGGTATTCGGCGGGATCCGCGACGATGCCGGCACGCACGGGATTCAGGTCGATATAGGCGGCGTTCGCGCGGGCCGCGGTGCCGTCCTCGACGATGACGCTCTTGAAGCGCTCCTCCCAAAGCGTGCCGCTACGTGAGTGTAGGCGGTTGAACCAGCCGGTGAAGCGCTGCAGCAGGCTTTTCATGAACTCGCTAAGGCTGTGCATTCTGTAAGTGAAACTGGCGAGGATTTCAGCAGCTTCGGAAATATTTCCCGACGTCCGCGCGGCTGCCATGCGTTTCACAACGTCCGCCACGGTGGTTTCTGGGTACAGTGCTCGGAGACGCCGCTCGAATTCCGCGTCGTCCAGACCGTCCTGCGGCATCGGCGGGACCTCCAGCAGCATATGGAAATGGTTGGACATGATGCAGTAGGAGAGGACGCGGCAGCCCGAGAAGTTCTCCAGCATGCGCATAAGCGCGCGGAAACGCTCGCGCTCGGCAGGCTGGATGACCATGCGGCGATCAACGACCCGGGAGACAACATGGTAGGCGACGGCCCGGGTGTGGGAGTCCTTCCAAGGTGCCAGCCATCGCGCGCGTCTCATGATGCGGAGAAGCATGGGGGAAACGCAACAGCGGCGCAACCTTATAAAGGGTCTGTCCCTTTATGGGCAATCCCTTTACTGCCGGCCCCAGATTGTTGTTCGTCATCTTTCGCGATGTGTCTCTCGCCGGGTGATCTGCTGGAGCACCATCGAACTGCCAGGCTGGCGGCAGTAGAACCCCACCGTAAAACCGCGAGATGCAACGCTTTGAGAGCGCGCGAAATCGACAGTCGCAAGCTTCATAAGCCGGCTGAGGGATTCTAACAATTCAGTTGGCGGGTAATTAACGGTTCGGCCAACTGGAAGTCTGAGTAATCGTAGGGCATTGCGGGGGGCTGGGCGGTTCGCTTTGACTGCAAAAAGGGGACTCAAGAAATAAAAGGTCTGTCCCTTTATTGTTCTCTGCTGTGGTGTGACTCCTGCCGGTGGTCTCTCGGAACACCATCGAACTACCGGGCCAGCTTCAGCAGAACCGCATCGTAAAATTGCGAAAACTGCGAGACGCAGCGTTTTGAGACAGCGCGAAGTCGACAGTCGGAAGTTTGATTAGCCGGTTGAGGTAAGCTAACAATCTAGTTGGAGTTCGCCTAACGATTCTCCCCAGTTGAATTCTGATTCATCGCAGTGAACCGCGGGAGGCTGGGCGGTTCGCTCGGTCTGCGAAATGGAGATCAGAAGGACGGTGAGCGCCCCTGCGATGAATCCTTGCCTCGATTTGTCCGTATCGTTCGACTCGATCGGGAAGCGGTGATTTCCCCCGCCCGGACGTGGTGCTGGGGCGTCCGCACGGTTAGCCCCGGAACTCCTGGGACGCAGCTTACTCTAAAGAGGCACCCCCCGGAGCTACAGTGATCCGCGGGGAATACTCCGCGTGGTGATCGGCGGAATGGGCGGAGCCATCTGGGGTGGATTTCTACTCATTCGCCCTCTCGGCCGCCGCCGCCGCGGGAGGGTTGGCGGTCCGGGAATCCCCGGCGGGAGATCCGGGCTTGCTCCCAAGGTGGGGGATTCCAATCATGCCGGTCATGCTCCACATCGCGTCCACGCTGAAGAATCTGCTGCTCGAAAAGTCCGTCCGCACCGGCAGTTTCACGCTGGCTTCCGGTAAGGCCAGCGACCTTTACATCGATTGCCGCATGACTGCCATGGACCCTGCGGGTGCGAATCTTATCGGCGATCTGGGCTGGCACGCGGTGCGGTCCAAAATCCATTCCGAACAGCTGTCCATCCAAGCGATCGGCGGCATGACGCTGGGTGCGGACCCGATTTCTCTGGCGATCGGAATGACCTCCGCGACGCGAAATCCTGACGAGGCCCTGCAGGTTTTCACCGTCCGGAAGGAGCCGAAAGGCCACGGCGCGGGCAAGCGGATCGAAGGAAATTTCAAGTCCGGCGACAACGTCATTGTCGTGGATGATGTGATCACAACCGGCGGTTCCACGCTGAAGGCCATTGACGCGATTGAGGCGGAGGGCGGGAAGGTCGCGTTCGCCCTGGTGCTGGTGGACCGCCAGGAAGGCGGGCGCCAAGCGATCGAAGCCCGCGGGATTCACGTGATCTCGCTTTTCACGCGCGGTTCGTTGCTGGACGACTAGATGGTCGCGGGTGACGGAAAATCCGCAGTTTGTCCCCGATCCATCGTGCGCCCTACTGTCCGGGACCCTCGCCTGCCGATGGAATTACCGCGAGTGATCCGAAGGCACGTCTTCGCCCGACCAAAGCCGCTTTTGCGTCCAGTCCGCATCCGGCGCGGTCCACAGCGGATCGTCCGCCGGCAGTCCGAGGTGCAGCAGGCCGTCCAGGCAGAGGTAGAGGCTGCCGGTGGAAATGTATCTTTCACGAACGGCCGGCTGATAATCAACGATTCCCGGCCGCAGCCAGCCGTCGGCGTCGAACGCGCCGGGCCGGTCCATCATCCGGTGGATCACCGCGTCAAGCCCGCAACGAACGGCCGCCGGCGCGACCGATTTCGGCAATCCGTGCCGCAGCGCCACCAAGGACAACGTTTGAAACGCCCCGAACCGATACGCGCTGGACCGGCCGATCACCGGAAATGTGCCCTCCGGCGAAATCATCCTTTCCTGAACTTCCGCATACCGTTGCGCGCGTTCGAGCACGATCGGCAGATTTCGCGCGAGTGGGGAATCCTTCTCCCGGCAGACTTCCAGCGTGGCGATGAGGAAGGGCTGGATCACGAAGCTGTTGTAATAATCCCAGTGAAACGACGGCCCGTCGCCATAGGTGCCGTCCCCGAGATACCACTTCATGTGCATTTCCACCGCGTGTTCGATCGGCCCCATTTCGCACTCGCCGGTAAATTTCCACAGCGCGGCCTCGATGCAGGAGCTGAATAGCAGCCAGTTGCTCTCCGGCGGCTTCAGCGCCCGCGTCGATTTCAACGCAGCCACCAGGTCGGCCCGCTCGGATTCAGACAGCGGCTCCCACAGTTGCTCCGGCGCGCGCAAGAGGCCCACGGCTAGGAAAGCCGCGTCCACCAGCGGCTGGCCACCTCTCGTGAAATTCATAAAATCCGGCGATTTCGGGTTCGTGGCAGCGACGATCGCCCGATGCGAAAGCGCGATATATTCCGCCCGCAAACGCCCTTCCGGCGTGTCGTCCGGACCCAGCGCCAGCCACGGAGCGATGCCGGAAATCGTCCTCCCGAAGGCCTCCAGGCAGGTGAAGGAACGGCGATGCTCCTCATCCTTCGCGAGCGGGATGCGCTCTTTCAATTTCCCCTCCGCCAGCGAGGTCATCACCGGCCGCGCGATCCGGTCCAGCAGCGCCACTTCGTATTCCCGCGCCGACGGGGAAGCCACCAGCGGGAGTGAGGAGAGCAGCAACAACGCAACGAATCGCAACAGGCACATGCCTGCCCGGAACGCTCCGCCCAGCGGAAATCTTGCCGCCGCGGCCCGCCCGATTTGCAGCGGAAATCCGGCGCGAATTCCCTCGTTGCCATTCGCCGGATCCCCGCTAGCCTCCGCCCCTTTCCCGCCGATCCATGACCACCGCCGATCTTTACTCCAGCAACGTTCTCGCCACCTACGGCCGCTTTCCGCTGGCCCCGGTTCGCGGCAGCGGCTGCCGGCTTTGGGATGAGGACGGGCGGAGTTACCTCGATTTCTGCATGGGCATCGCCGTCTGCTCGCTCGGCCACTGCCACCCGAAAGTCGTCGCCGCCATCCGCCAGCAGGCGGGCGAGCTGATGCACGTCTCGAATCTCTATCAGCCCCGGCTCCAGGCCGAGCTGGCGGAGGAAATCAACGAGCACCACGTCCAGCTTGCCGGGAAAATTTTCTTCTCGAACTCCGGCGCCGAGGCCAACGACGGCCTGATCAAGGCTGCGCGCCGCTTCGGCCTCGCCCGCCCGCAGGCCGATGGCACCCAGCGCTACGAAGTCCTCACCTTCCTGCAATCGTTCCACGGTCGGACGCTTGGCTCCATGGCCGCCACCGGGCAGGCGAACATCCAGCAGGGCTTCGATCCACTTCTGCCCGGATTCCGCCACCTGCCGTTCAACGACATCGCGGTCCTGCGCGATTCCATCCGCCCGGAAACCGCCGCCATTCTGCTCGAACCGATCCAAGGCGAGGGCGGCGTGAATCAAGCCACCACGGAATTCCTGCTGGCCGCCGCGGACGTCTGTAAAAAGCACAACCTCCTCCTGTTCCTCGACGAAGTGCAGGCCGGCTTCGGCCGCTGCGGTGATTCAATGGCATGGCGCATGATTGCGCCCCAGCTCAAGCCCGACGGGATTTCGTGGGCCAAAGGCATGGGCGGCGGCGTCCCGATCGGCGCGTTCTGGCTGAGCGATCGCGCCATTGACGACGCCGGCACGCCCTTTTCCTCGCTGCTCGGTCCCGGCTCGCACGGCTCCACCTATGGCGGAAATCCGCTCGTTTGCGCGGCCTCGCTGGCCGTGCTCAAGGAAATCCGCGAGCAGGAACTGGCGATGAATGCCATTCTTCAGGAAGTCCGCATCCGCGAGACGATCCGCGGCTGGAACCTCCCCGTCGTCACCGAAGTGCGCGGGCAGGGGCTGCTGCTTGGCATCGGCCTCGACCCCGCGCTGGTGCCACCGGAGGAAGGCAAAACCCCCGCCCTCGTCATCGTCAACCGCTTGATGGCCAAGGGTCTGCTGGTTCCGCCCGCCGGTTTGGAAACGATCCGCCTGCTGCCGCCGCTCAACGTCACCGATGCCGAGGTGGACGAGGCGCTTGGGCTGATTTTCGACGTTCTTTCCTCGCTCTGAAGCTCCCGCCCCATGAAACATTTCCTCTCCATCGAACAACTCGACGCCGCCGGAATCGACCGGCTTCTGGAAACCGCCGCCCACCTCAAGCTACAGCGCGGCCGGGACGGCACCCAGCTCAAGGGCCAGACTTGGGCGCTCATTTTCAGCAAATCCTCCACCCGCACCCGCGTCTCGTTCGAGGTCGGGATCCGCGAGCTCGGCGGATTCTCCATCTTCCTTTCCGGCCACGACACCCAGGTCGGCCGCGGCGAACCGGTGAAGGACACCGCCCGCGTCCTCGGCCGCATGGTTCATGGCGCGATCGTCCGCACCTTCGCCCAGCAGGATGTCGTGGATTTCGCCGAATACTCCGGCATCCCCACCATCAACGCCCTCACCGATGACGAACATCCCTGCCAGATCCTCGCCGATTTGCTCACCGTCCGCGAAAAGCTCGGCGGCTGGGAAGGCCGGAAAATCGCCTTCATCGGCGACGGATTTTCCAACATGACCGTGTCCTGGATGTGGGCCGCCAAGCGCCTCGGTTTCGACCTGGCCGTCGCTTCGCCCGCATCCTGCCTGCCGCCGCCGGATTTCATCGCCAGCCTTGATGCGCCGAATGTCATGTTCGGCACCGATCCCGCGGCCGCCACCGCCGGCGCCCACGTCATCAACACCGACGTCTGGCTCTCCATGGGCCAGGAAAATCAAAAGGAAAAGGAGGCCGAATTCGCCGGCTTCCAAGTCAATGCCGCCCTCTTGGCCGATGCGGCGCCCGACCACATCGTGCTCCATTGCCTGCCCGCCTACCGCGGCAAGGAAATCACGGAGGAAATCCTCGAACTGCACGCCGGCTCGATTTTCCAACAAGCCGAAAACCGCCTCCACGCCCAAAAAGCCGTCCTCGTCGCCCTCGCGCGGCCGTAAGCCAGCCGGGGCCGGGCCCCCTGTTCATAACAATCGACGACCTGCAGCCGGATCTGGGGTGTTATAAAAATCCGGATGTTGTGAGTCCGAAACTACTACCGCGCGTTATTTTTTGCGAACATGACCGATCGTTACAAGAATCAGTGTCGCGCTCGCATCACCCGACTGTAGCCCGGCGATTCATCGCCGGGAATGAGGCGGCAAGAAACCTCGGGTCGCGTAGCGATCCTTGATATTGAAACCGCATTGAATCCCTACTCCCGCAGGGGAATGCTTTTGAGCAACATGCGCTGGGTTTGCAGGCTCTGATAGATGCAGACAAGCGTCCGGCGGTCCTTGCGGTATGCCCAGCGCGAGCTGGAAACGGGAAGCCAGTCTTCCTTGAGTTGGTAATCGATGCTAACAGAGAGCAGTTCGCCGGCTTTGACCTTGGGATTGAAAAGCTTGTCGGTCGCGGGCGCGAATTCCATGGAATGATCGCCGAAGTTGATTCGCACGGGATAGGGCGAGAGATTGACGAAGCGATAGCTGCCTATCGGAAAGCTTTTCTCATCGCTGTCGATGACGTGGCTCCGGTAAGTAGCCGCCTCGCCTTTATCTCCCTCCGCGGCGGGTGCCAAGACAGCTAAGGGTTCGCGGATGGCGCCTACCTCAAGGGTGGCGACGACGGGGTGCTCCACACCTCCCGCCGCTGGACCGTGGAGGGTGACGACGCCGTTTTCCGAAAGGACTTTGCCCGCGTCGATGACATTGGCGGTCGAGAGAGTTACGGACCTAACTTCCGTTTCCCCGGTTCTCACATCCACGGATTTCAGGTCGCCGGCGTAGTCGAAGCAATAAAGGGAAAGTGGTAGTTTCGCCGGCTTGTCCGCCGCGCCCGCCGGGGAAACGGAAAGCATCACTAACAAGGAGGCGATGGCCGGAAAGAGGCGGCGGAAAATTGGCGGCGTTTGGCCGGATTGGGATAATTTCATGGAATGACGGGTTTGGGATTTTGCGGGGTTTTGATCACGGGGCTGCGGGCGCCTTGGTGCGGTCGGGGATGCTGCGGATGTTCATGCGGCCGGTAGCAGGATCCTGATAGATGCACATCAGCCAGCGCCGGTCGTCGCGGACGGCGGCGCGGGTCTCGGTAAGGAGGTTCCAGCGCTCTTTCTCATAGTATTCGAAGCGAACGGGAACAATGGAACCGGGTTCGCCGCTGAGGGTGAGATTGGCGATTCCGCCGGGCGTGGCTTTCACGATCTCCTTGCCAATGGCGCCGCGGACGGGTTTGTTAGACAAGTTCATGAGCCGATAGACCCCGAGTGGGAAATCGGCGAGGTCGTGGTTGAGCACGGTGCAATTGTATTTCATCGGATTTCCCTTGGGGAGGGGGAACAGAACCACGAGCGCCTTCTTGAGGTCGCCGGTCACGGTCCCGGTGGCAATTACCGGATTGGTGATCTTGCCGTCGGCTCCGGTCACGGGTTTCGAATGAACGGTGAGCTTGCCATCGATGACGACGCAGGCAACGGGTCCGACGATGTTGGCGGTGGAGAGGCGGATTTCCTCGAAATTGGTCCCGGCATCCAGCGGCAGAAAGACGGATTCGTTGCCGGGTGAGTAGGCGAAGGCATAGAACGACGCGGCGATCTTGGTGGACTCCCGGGCGGTGGCGGAGGCGGCGAGCAGGAGCAGGAGGCCAAGGGTTGTATAAATCATGGGGAAGGCGGTTGGTTAGATTTCGGAAGGGGAGAGCCAGCGGAAGCTGATCTGCAGATAGCGGCGCCCGAAGCGCTTGTTAACGGGTAGCTGGGGATCGGCCCACGGCTCCTCGGCGGGGTCGAGGTATTCCGGGATGCGCTGGACGACGGCCTCGCACCAGACGCGGATTTTCGGCCCGTTGGCCGGGCCGGCCTCCCCGAAGGCGCGGATGCGGAACGTGTCCCCGCGGGCGGTGAGTATGGGTGCGATGGGCGTGAGCAAATCGGCCTGGGTAAGGACGCCGGGCGCACCGTCGGCCGAGTTGCCGAGGGTCGGCAGGTCGGACCCGGGATTGAGGACGCTGCTGTTGATCCCGGATTTTCCGAGAGCGGTCTGGAGCGCTCCGGACCGTGCGGGATCGCCATTTCCGGGCCGACGGTTGACGAACTCGGCCAGGGAAAGGAACGGGCCGCGCTCCCGGACTTGGGTGACGATTTCCTCCGCGAGACTGCGGATCTGCGCGGGTTCGAGGCGGCGGTAGCCATTCCAGGTGGCAAGGTCGCGGGAGTTGGGATCGGTCTGGCCCTCGAGGTCGGACCCGGCGCTCGGTAGGTGACGGGTGACGGGGATAGTGGTGCCGCCCGCGGAACGGTCGATGGTGCCGCCGTTGATGACCGGAACCTTCGCTCCGAAGGCGCTGGCGAGCAGGGCTTCCCAGACATCGACGCCGGTAGAATTGACGTTGAAGGGCGAATCGATGAGGAGGTGGGCGGCGGTCTTGCGGTAGCCGCCGTTGGTGGTGATCCGGTCAACGATGTCCTGGGTGCTGCTCCCGCCGCGCCAGGCGATGAAGCGCGGGTTGGGGAGCGGTTTGCCTTGGTCGAAGAAGGCGGTGAGCTTGGCTTTGGCATCCCCGGATTTGTCCGGAAGCGGTCCGCCGGAATCAGCGACGCCGGAGAAAAAGTGGCTGTCGAAGAGCGCGTTGTTGGCGAAAAAGGAATGATCGAGGAACGTCCGTTCGCCGGCGGTGCTGCGGACGGTGGAAGAATCCATCAACGGCGGCTGGAAGGAATTTCCCACGATTTGGGAGACAAGCGGGAGCTGGCCGCCGGTGTTGAGCGGCGCATGCCGGAGCTGCGGAATGGAGAGCGCCGGCTCTAACGGCAGCGAGCTATGGGTGGCGAACTCGAGGCCCGACTGGGCATAGATGCCGGGGCCCCCGTAGCCGCGGTTGCCATTGTTGCTGATCTCGATGGTCGGGCTGGAGGGCGGCCAGTCGGTCATGGCTTCCCATTGGAATTCATACTGCTGGGCTTCCCATGGCTCGGTCTGATCGAGGCCCGCGGAGGCATAGGCGTTGACCGGGGAGTTCTCGATCCAGCCGCGGGAGGGAAACTTGGAATCGCGCTCGGTCTTGAGCTGGAAAGTGGAGATGAGAAAAGGCTCTTTGAAGCGGACGACAATGGGGGGCTTGCTGCCTTGGTAATCGTCGGCCTTGGCGTTCTTCGGAATGGCGCCGCTGACCACGAGATTGGGCATTTCATTCCGCGAAAACGATTCCAGATACGTGCTCTCCTGGCTTCCATAGTCGAGCTCGACGCCGCCGACGAGGCGGGGGCTGTTAGGCGGTCCGGAGTAGTACTTGAGGAATCCGGAGATTTCCTTGCCGCCCGTTTCCTTCGGCTTGTCCACATTCGCATGCATGGGTTTCACCTCGACCTGAATCTCGTCGCCAGCCTTGACCGCGACGGTGCGGACGGGTTTGTCATAATCCTTTCCGTTAGAATTACCGTTGGATGAGACGCAGACATTGAGTGTGGAGGTGCCGCCGACAGTCCCCACGCTGGCATTTCCCGCCGGCGGGCTGAAGCCGGGGCGAAGGTCGAGCCCGCGGGTCATGTATTCGTGGCCGAAATGTTTCACGTGATTGCTGGCTGTGAGTACGATGTGCTCGCCCGGCGCGAGCGTGATGTCCGAATTGCCTTTTTCGGGCAGAAGATTGAGCCGGTAGAACGTGTCATTGCGGTCGTTCATATCGCCGCCGAGAAAGGTGTTGGCGAGTTGCGTGTATTCGGAGTTGATCAGCGTTCCATTCTTATAGATGCGGAATCCGAGCGGGATCCGATAGAGATCGATCCGTCCGCCGGTGTAGCGCATGGTAACATTGTAAGGATTCCAAAGAGTGATGACCGGATCGATCACCAACCAAGTGACATAGGAGTCCTTCTGGGCGGCGGGGAGGCTCGCGCTGGTGGCGTAGTCCAAAGCGGCGTGGTAGCCGAAGCTCAGGCTGAAAACAAACTGCGCCTTGGAGATGACCGGCAGGATCTGCTGGTTGTGAAAAAACGGATTTTTTTGCGCCAGCGGGCCGGCGGTTCCCGCTGCCGGGCGGGCCATGGTGGAGTTGTTAATGATAGGAGCGGTGCCGCCCGAAATTTTGTCGAAGGACCGGTAGTGCGAGTGAAGCAGCCGCCAGGAGGGATCGGGAGAGGGAAACGGATTGGCTCCGGTGAATCGGGCGGGCGGGGGGACCAGGGGGCTGTCCGTTTCCGAGTAGAGATACCGGCCCTCGTAATCCGGGTCGATCGTGCTTTTGTCAAACAAGCGCGACATGTCCGCGGCGAGGCCGCCTTTCGCCACGTCCACGGCCAGCCCGGCGGTTCGGGAGGTGAGGTCGTGAAACCGGCGATCGCCCGGAGCCAGCTCGGCGAGCGCCGATTGTTCCGGCGTGATGAGTTTGAGCCGCTTGTTTGCCATGGTTCCGAGCGGTCCCCAGTTGCGGACGGTCGCGGAGGCATAGCCTGGCAGCGGTGCGGCGGTCATCCGGTTCTGGAGCACGGCCAGGGAATCCCCCTCGGGTTCGGGAAGCGCGGTGGGGATTTTCTCGGATTCATCGAAGACCGCCCATGCGAAGCCTTGGGAATCGCTGCCCCTGCCGGTGGCGATCGGAACGATGTTCGCAGCGACGCCGTCGAGCGGGTCGGTGACTCCCTTGACCAAGCTGACCTGATTGCCGGTTATGGCTTGTTTGGCATAGTCCGGGGACCCGGCGGCGGCGGCGTCCCGGGAAGAAACGAGCCAGCGGACAAAGCGCTCGGTCTTCTCCTTTTTGAAATCGGGCGCAGGTCCGGCCCCGTTCCACTTCCAGCCTTTCCATACTCCCGTTAGACGGGGGCGGGCGGGGCTGCCCGCGATCACTCCGGCCGTGGCGGTGACGCGTTGATCGGGGCCGGTCGCGGTTTGCAATTCGCCGATTGCGATCACCAGCGCGAGCCGCGCGTTCTGGCGGGCCTCCTGTACCAGCACGGCTTTGGAGGAATTGCGCAGCGAAATCGAGGACAGCGTGAGCAGCCCCACCGCGATGACGGTGAGCAGGATCATCAGCGTGAGCGTGATCACAAGGGCGAACCCGCGATCGCTCCGGACGGGTGGATGCATTCCAAGGATATTCATGGGTTTTCGAAAATTTCCGCGTGCCACGGAGGTTCACCATTTGCGTGGGTGCGACCGGCATTTGGTTGAACCCCGGTGGCATCTTTGCCAACCGGAGTGACGATGATTGAGCGTCATGGCCCGGTCACCCGAAGGCGGAGGAATTGTTTGGGATTCGCGGGTGAGATTTCGGTGAGCGCCCTCACCGTCACGCTTGAGGTGCCATCGCCATTGTCCAGCGGAGCTCCCACGATTTGAGTAACAACTTGTCCATCGAGGTTGCTGTTCCATTGCGCCAGATCGGATGAGACATCGACTTGATATCGCGGCGCTTCCGGATCGAACCGCTTGCGGAACCTGATGATAGGAAATTCTCCTTGGCCCGGAACCGTGACAGATCCGCCGCTATAAGGGGGCGCGCTTTCGGCTTTCGCTGGATTGGTGAGGAAAGCCGATTCGAGGAAGTTGGTGTATCCATCGCGATCGTTATCGCCATCCGGTTGGTTCAGCAGCGGATTCGCCAGCTCCGAAGGCGTTAGATAGCCGCCGAGATAGAAGCGGAAAGGATTCGAATGCAAATCGAGAATCGCCGCGGCATAGCGCCGGCCGAGAACCCGTTGCGATGGGGCGTTGAAATGAATCCCGTCGGCCCCGGCGTTGCCGGAAAGACCGTTGTTATCGACGCAGAAGGTATTGGAGCGTTGATTGGGAAGATCGGCGAGGGCGGCCTCGACAGTCGCGCGGAACTGGAGTTGCGGACTCACGAAATCGGGAACCAGCTTGCCACAAATGAAGGGCAGGCCGGGGCGGTCGAGATCCCGGCGCAGGTTGTCCACCAAGGTCCGGAGGCGGAGGGCATAGCCCTCAGGATCTCCCGCCGGATAGACGCCGTGCGCGGTTTCGTTGGCCGCGTTGCTATTGTATTCCCCTTGGTGCCATAGGACTCCTTTGATGACCCCGAAGCGGGACGCATCATGGACGCGCTGAAGCGCTTCATCATAGAGAGTGTAATATTCTCCGGTCGATGGATTCTTATAGACGGTGTTCGTAACGCCCGGTTCCCACCATTGGATTGCGGTTCCTCCGACTGCGTGATTGATCAGGCACACGACCACTTCCGGGTCGGATTCGTCGGCGAGCAGGGTTTTCCCGAATTCGACTCCCATGCCTATGTCGCTGCCGGCGGCCCAGGCTAGGTTGGTAAGGCGATGGCCGCCCGTCGCGAAGGTGGTTTCCAATCCCGCGCGGCTGCCGAACTTGATCACCCGGGGATCGGGCGCGTCGAGGGCGTCGTCGTATGGTTTGCCTTCCCCCTGCATGTTTGATTGGCCGATGAGCAGATAGATGTGCAGCTTGTCCTTGGTTGGCAAACCGACCACGGACACGACCTTCGCGGTCGTACCGTTAAGCGTGAGAGTGTAAGTCCTGTCGCCGATGGGTGATACCGGATAGCTTCCGGAGCCATTTGAACTGGTGGCGCCTTTCACGTCGATCGGGGCACCGGTTGATGGCTGGAGCTGCAGCGTATCGATTTGGCCGGCGATGTTCCAAGCCAGCGTCGCGGAGGCGGGCTTTTGCACGAACGGAGCGGACGCGGTGAATGTTGAAATGGAGGAAGCCGTTGTGCCCGCGATGCCGTCGAACGCCAGTTCGCTCATGCCGGTGAAGCTGCCCCCGTGGTTGGAAATCACGTGCATCGCAACCGAGCGCACGCCCTGATAGCTCGCCGGGAAATGAATCCTCTGCGCGGGGTTCGGCGCATTGGACAATGCTTGCGCAAGGCTGCCGCTGAATTCGCTTCCAATGGTCGATCCAGTGGCACCGGGGCCATCGTAAAACGTGAGTGTATAGCCGTTCACTCCGGCATCCGCGGCTCCCGTGCCTCCGCTTGTCCGATAGATATAATTCCAGACATGCATCCCGGCGATCGTGGCGGGGCCGGAAAATTCGAAGGTGAGGGTGAAGTCGTCCGTGATCCCGCTGGCGGACGCATAATTGTTTTCCGCGGCGGGGTAGGGAACCGTTGTGTCGATCGTGTCCGAGGGGCTGGTAAAGCCGTTGTTCATCAGATTGGAAGGCTGATAGGACGAGGAAAAGTCCGCGACGGATGAGGTGGCGGAGGCGGCATAGAGAAAATTAGCCGCGGTAGCCGGCGCGACCTTCACAATTTGCATTCCGGCCCACTCGCCGGCAGTTTCGCCGGCGCCGGCCGAGACGTTGATCGCGATCCTGCCGTTCGCGTCGGCGGTGACGGAGGGGAATATTACGTATTCCTTGCCTGCCACCCAGTTCGCCGGATTGGCGGTGTAGGCGGAGGTGGCCGTCTTGGTCGGAGCTCCGACCCTGAAATCGGTTTTGCGCGCGCCACCGGTGATGAGATATAGATCGTAGGCGGCGGACGGCTCCAGGCCCTTCAGGGTCGCGGTCCCGGTGCTGGGGCTGCTGGCGAACACCCATTCCTTCTGAAGGTTGTTGGCAACGATGGTGGAGTTGAAGGCCCGATACCAACCGCTAGTCATTTCCAGATCGATGCCCGTGGCGGCGCCGATCGAATCCACGAGATTGTCAATTTGGTAAGGAGCGGGAACCGTGGACCCGGCGCCCAGCATCGCGATGGAATAGTCGTTCCAGACCGTGCCAGGGTCGGGAGCGACGGCGGTTCCCGAATAAAGGACGCGGGCGGCGCCGCCCAACGGGCCGGTCTCGTCGCGGCTGAAATCCACATTAACGGTAAGGCCGGACGCTGCCATGGCGCAGGCAAGTCCGGCGGCAAGAACTGCCAAATGGTGGATTATCGGTTTCATCGGATCAAGAGGCGACCCGCGGCGATTTGTTAGGTCGGCGGGTCCGGGCGTAGTGGAAAACTGGCTGACCCCGATTCCCATATCTTTAGCCAATTACTTCCGACGCCCCGGAAAGCTGCCGGAAAACCTCGGATTTTTTGACGCGCGGATTTCCTCCTGTTCCTCCAAGGCATCGGCCGCACGGCGTGCCAGCTCCGCCGAATGCGGCAGATTCGAATGCTGAGGTTCCAGCGAAGGGTCACCAGGTTTGTGGCGGAATCGAAATGGAAGAAGGGCAGCTCGACACTATCTACTTTCAAATTGCCGATCATGCTGACATTGTGGCATCATCCGTTTTGATTAAAACAAACATCCGCCGCGGTTTCCCGCGGCGGACGCTCGATCGAACAAAATACCTACTCAGTTCACGTTCACCGCAACGCGGAAAAACCGCGGCGCGGCGGTTCCGGGACCGCTGGGAACGGACGCCGGAAATGGCACGCTAACGGCATCCACAATCGCGTCCGACGCCACCACGGCGGGCGTCGCGGAGGTGGCGGTCCATGTTGCCAAATCCGCGCTGAACTCCACCTTGTACGTCAGCCCGGCAGCCACATAATCCTTGCGGCGGCCGAATACGGCGCTGTAGGCCGCGGGATTCGAGGTGTCCAGCAGCGGCTGGCCGTGGCCTGTGACGTTTCCGCCGGAATACGATATCCGCGCGATGGCAGGATTGGTGGGATTCGTATCGAATGCATATTCCAGCAGATTCACGTTCCCATCGCCATCGGGATCCTGGCCGAAGCCGGTGGCATTGAAGCCGGGGAACTGCGCGGCCCATGTCTGATAGAGCCCCGACGGGACCACGGCGTTTGTCAGGCCGTACAGGTGGAACGAACCGCTGGCGGGAATCGCGCTTTCCGGAATCACGGCTTGGATGATGATCTGCGTGTCCTGAGCCTGATAGGTATAACTGAGGTAATAGGCGGAATCGTCATTCCCGTTGTTCAGCACAATCCCGGGGTGGTCCTCAAGAAGCGCGCCGAACGGTTGCGATTGGATCGTGCCATTGGTGAAGGTCAGATCGATTGGCCGGCGGCTCACGGTTGCCTTGTCCCACGGGCGGATGAATATTTTTAATTGATAGGTCGTGCCAATGGTAAGTCCGGTCAAGGTGTAGGTCTGGGTGCCGGTGGGTTCTCCGAATCCATCGAAGGCGAAGCCGCCGAGCATTTGCTGGAGGCCGGTGCCCGTGACACCGCCATCCGCCGGAACCCACGTCCGGTTGTTGATGGGATTCACCTCCGCACGCACGCCGGTGGGCGCCCATGTGAAGTCCGGAGGTGTCAGCACGGGATTGAGTTCTTCCAGCGTCACGCCGTTGATCGTCGCCGGGCCGCCCCCGCTGATGGTGTGGGTGTAAGTGTTGGCGGAATCGATTCCGGTGCTCGCGTCGTCGGTCACGCGCACCAGCGCGAAGCCGGCGGGCAGGGCGGGCCGGGAGTTGAAATCGAGGGGATTGCTGCCGCGCGTCGCTTCAAATCCGTCGCGAGCGCCGTCACCATCGGTATCCAACATGGTGGGATTCGTGCCGCTGTCCGCGGATCCTACGAAGGTGCCGCTGTTGCTTTCCACTAGATCCGAAAGCCCGTCCTTGTCCGTATCCCCCACGGTCGGATTGGTCGGCGGACGGACGCCGGATCCGTTGATTTCCTCGCCGTCCGTCAGACCGTCGGCGTCGGTATCCGCCAAGGTGGGGTCAAGGAGCGGAAACGCGCCGATGCTGTAATTGAATTCTACCAGATCGCTGAGTCCGTCTCCATCCAAGTCTCCGGTGCCGGCGCCCGGTCCGGGGCCGGAGGCGGTGCCGTTGAGCGAGGTTAGATTGCCGGTATAGCTGATTTCGAAGGAATCGAGAATGCCGTCATCGTCATCGTCTTTTTTCAGCGTGAGCTGGATGGTCTTTTCCATGGTTCCGCCCGACGCGCCGGTTCCCAGGATGCGGATGCTATAGGTGGTGCCTTCCGGGTCCTGGGTGAAATTGTAAGTACCCTTGCGCAGCGAATCCCCCACGATTTCGAATTTCCCATTGTCAGCATCGCCCGCGCCGGCGGCGAAGGTGTAGGTGCCGGATTCCGATCCATTTACGAAGGTTTCGGAAGTCAGGTAGCCAATCTCGGTGCCGGCGGGAGCGCCTGAGATGACGGACTTGCCCACCAACTCCAAGGTATAGACGATGGGGAGGGTGGAGATGGAAAGATTGTCGATAAGGGAGCCGCTTTCACGATTTCCAAGTTCCATGTATAGCGCGCCGGAATTGTTCGCCCAGGTGAAGGTATCGTTCGCGACCTGAGTGCCGCTTTCGGTCGCGCGGACCTTCACATTGGTGCCGTCGGCAAAAGAATTGAAGGCATAATCCAGCACGATGTGGCGCGGCGTGAGGACTGGTGTGACGGAGCCACCGTCGCCAAGGCCAACTCCGTTATCGAAACGCTGGGTGAGGCCGTTGTTGCGGAAGAGGATGCCGTAATCCGTCTGCGCGTCGGTCAGGCGGGTGGCCGGTTCGCCGGCGGCCGAACCGAGAAATCCGACATTAAAAGAAATCCAATTGCTGGAGGTGATGTTGGTGGGCGTGAAATCGAATTCCACCCGAAGGCCTCCATCGGCGAGGATGGCCGGCCCGCTGGTTCCGGCGGCCCAGTCATACCAGCCGGCCGCGTTTTGAAACCGGATGCGGCCGGTGCCCCCGCCCGGGATCAGCATTTGCAACTGCATGCCGACGATCTTGTGCTGGATCTTCGAGGATCTGGCAAAAACCGTGTCGGCCAGCGTGCCGGTGAGGCGCCCCGGGAGAGGCGCGGCGTCGAAGCTGGGGGCGTCCGGCACATTGAAGTTGTCCATCCATAACAAGGTGTTGGCGGACGCGGAAGGAACTAGAATTGCGGCGGTTAGCGCGCCGATGATTGGGTTTTTCATGGAATCGGGAGCCTCCCCCCACAGGTTTTCCCGTCAAGTTGATTTACGCTATTGCGATAACTTTTTGATGGTTCCGGCAGCTCGTTCGCTTGGGATCTGAATGACGTGCGCTGCCGGTTTTCGCGGGAGCGAATCGCTGGCGGTAGCGGCAAGGGGACTCGATTTCCCGCCGTGCCAGGTTTCGCCCCGCAAATCCGCCCCGCGGGCGCATTCGGGCGTGCATGCTCCGCCGGATCGTGATTTCAGGCGTGAGTGAAACGGCGCGCGGTGCAACTGGACGGGCTCAGAGCGGTCGCCATGCTGGCGATTTGCTGGGACCACTGGACGCCCGCGGGCTGGCCGCGCGTGTTTCCCTTCGAAGTGTTCCTGTTCTTTTTCCTGGTGCTGACCGGCTACCTGATCACCGGCTCGCTGCTGCGGGAGCGCGATCGCGGCGAACGGGGGGGTGAGCCGTGGAAGACGAAGGCGCTGAAAGCCTACCAAGTCCGCCGCGGGCTGCGAATCCTCGCGCCCTACTACGCAGCGCTGGCGCTGGCCCTGCTCGTGCAGGCGCCCGATGTCCTGCGCGGGTTCGGTTGGTATTTCTTTCATCTCTCGAACATCCACATGGCGATGCTCGGCTACTGGCCGGGCGGGACGAATCACTTCTGGTCCCTGGCGATCCAGCAGCAGTTCTACCTGATCTGGCCGTTCGTCGTCTGGATGCTTCCCAAACGCGCGCTCGCTCCGGCGATGCTGGCATTCGCGGCGATCGGTCCGATCACGCGGTTCCAAAGCGATTTCTTCGAGCAATGGTTCGCGTGGCCCGGCGTCCTGACGTGGTCGGCGTTCGATTACTTCGGCCTGGGCGGATTGCTGGCGCTGGCGGTCCATCGCGGCATGTCCTTGGAAAGTCCGGCGTTGAAGGCCGCGAGCTGGCTCGGCCTGGCCGCATACATCGGTATTTTCGGTTCGCATGCGATGGGCTGGCCGACCTACGGCCTGCGCCCGCTCCAGCAGACCTGCCTGTCCGTCGCGCTTTGTGGCTTCATCGCGGCTGCCTCGGTCGGCTTCTCCGGTGCCGTGGGAAATTTCTTGGAGCGCCCGTTCCTTCAGCGGATCGGCCAGGTTTCCTACGGAATTTACCTGTTCCACAATCTCGCCCCGCTGGTGACCGGGAAAATCCTGTTCTTCCTGTGGAACGGCTGGTTCGAGACCGGCATTCCCGCGCTGTTTCGAATGGCCGTCTTCGCTGCCGTCACGTGGGGACTTACCATGGCCTGCTGGCGCTGGATCGAAACCCCGCTCCAAGGCGTCCGCGACAAGCTTTCTCCCAACCGCCCCTCGTAGCGGCGATCACCGCTCGCGAGAATCTCTCGCTCCGTCGCCTCCGTGAAAATTGAGATTCAAGGCTGCGGCCAGGTGGGAAGAGTCTTAACCACAGATTTCACGGATGAACACAGATGGAAAAGAGCCAAGAATAGAATCCTCTTCATCTGTGCTCTCTGTGAAATCTGTGGTTCAATCTGAGCTGCGGCCGGGTGGGAAGAGTTTAACCACAGATTTCACGGATAAACACAGATGGAAAAGAGCCAAGAATAGAATCCTCTTCATCTGTGCTCTCTGTGAAATCTGTGGTCTAATCTGAGGCTGCGGCCAAGTGGGAAGAGTTTTAACCACAGATTTCACAGATGAACACAGATGAAAAAGAGGTGGAAATCCGGACACTCTTCATCTGTGTCCTCTGTGAAATCTGTGGTTCAATCCGCGAGGCTCGGGGCACCTATTCCGAATCCCCGTCCGCCACGGCCGCGATTTCCCCATCCGCCGTGTCGCCCGGGAAATCTGCCGGCTGCGTTCCGCTACGAATGCCATTTCCAATCGTCTGCGGATCAAAGGCGGCGAGGGGTTTGACCAGATTCGTGGGTAGCGGGAAGACGCGATCGTAAATACCCGGCGCGACTTCGTTGGCCTGGGAGTAAGCGTCCCGGATCATTTCCAGCTTCGCGTCGAGGTTGTCGATGTAGTGCAGCGCGTGCGCTTCGGGCGTGCGGGGCAGGACGGGCGAACCGAATTCGTATTGGCCGTGGTGGCTGCCGATCAGGTGGAGCAGGTGGAGACGCACCATTTCCGTGGGCGGCTTGAGGGATTTCCACGCTTCCGTGTCCTCGGTTTCGGGCAAGTCGTGCCAGAGTTTGTTCACCAGTTCGATGCCGAGCGGTATGTGCCCGAGCATCTCGCCGTGGATGCTGTGGATCTGCCCGAAGCCCTCCTCGGGATACGAATTTTCCCACAACTTCCCGCAATCGTGGAACAGCACGCCGGCGATCATCAGGTCGCGGTTCAGCTCCGGATAGACCGGGCACAGCGCGGCGGCTGATCGCATCATTTGCGCCACGTGCTCGACGAGGCCGCCGCGGCGGGCGTGGTGATTCTTCTTGGCGGCGGCGGTGCGGCGGAAACGGTCGCCCAGGCTTACCAGGAAATGGGCGCAAAGCATGTGCAGGCGGGGATCCGAAATCGAGTCGATGAGCCGCCGGATTTCCGCAAAATCCCGGTCCTGTTTCTCCCGCGTTTCGGGATCGCCGGCAATGAAATCGACGATTTGCTCCTCGCTCAGGCGGCTCCAGGCGAGCTTGTTCGGATTTACTCCGTACTGATTTTGGGTCCACTCAGCCTCCAACCGGACAATGGCCAGCTCCGGCAATTGCTCGGCCGCCTCATACATCGGCGAATCCGACCAGATTTTGAGGACAAAAACCCCGGTGGCATCCGCGAATACCATTTCGAGAAACGGTTTCCCGCCCTTCGTGGTTCGCACGCCGCGCGACTGGAGCTGCGCGTGGATGGCTGCGACAATCGGGATGTCCCCTGCCTTATCCTTGACGGCTGCGATGGTGATCGGACTCACGCCCGGCAGCATGGCGAACCGTAATCCGCTGTCACGCAAAGAGGTGACTCAGGAAATCAGCGGCCCGACATTTTCAGAGGTAAGCCCGGTCCACGCTCAAGTAGGGGCGAGCGGAGCGACATCCCCGGTCATGGGATTAAGCGTCTCCACACCCCGAGGGATGCCAGCGCTGTTCCGGGGATGCCGCTTCGCCCGACCACCGGCTCACGGCAGTAGGGCAGTCGGCTTCAAATCGGCGAACAGATGACATTTCCGCTTGAGGGGCCGGACGCGGGGAAAATCATTCGTTTTCGCTGCCCTTCACTTCGGGCGCTTATTCTTGATCCGGGGCGTTTTGCGAGGAGTCACCGTCCACTGCATCCGGACTTTTCATGGTTTTGCCGGAAGTTCCGTCCGGGGCGGCGGGCTGGCCCACTTTTCCGGCCGCCTTCTTTTCCGGCATTCCCTCGCTGGCGGCGGTGATTTTCCCAGTGGCGACCTTGGTGCCCATGCCGGTTCCGGCCGGGCCTTCGATGGTGACCATCCGGTCAAGCAATCCGTCAGCGCCGGTGCCGACGTTGCGGAGGGTGGAATTGATGTTCACTCCGCCGGTCGAATCGGTGACGAGCTTGATTTTTCCGGCGATATCGCCGGCTGGGAACGTGGCGGCCGGATCGCTGTCCGCGGTGTCGGTGACGCCGGTGGCGGACGGGATCGTATCCGCGCCGGTGCTGCGGATTTCGCCGTTCGGCTGCCCGGCGTCCGGCGTGCCGGCCTGCGATGGCGGTGCCTTCGGAGTTCCGGCATTCGGTTGGCCGGCGTCAGGCATGCCGGCGTTCGAGGGTGGGGGAATGCGCGCTCCGCCGGGCTGGCTGACGGCGGGATCAATTGCCATCAGATAGGTTTTCATCGGCTCCAGCCCTTCGACACGGCCGGTGACGTTGATCGTGTCGCCCATGCGGGCGAATTCGACGCTGCCCTTCGCTTTGCCGTCCTCGCCGGCGGGAGCGAGTGCGGCGGTCATTTTCCGCGGCGCGGATTCGTCGCTGGCGGATTGGGCAGCGGGATCCGCGTTGGTCTGCGGATTTTGGCTGAATGCGACGGGCGCGCTGGCGGCGAGAATTGCTGCGGCGAGGCCGGTGGCGGAGAAGATGGATTTGGATTTCATGAGGTTGCGTTGGTTTTGAGAACCCTGCCGCCTCGCAAACCCCGTGCCATACGGGCGCAAGGGGAAATCCAGCGAAGCCGACTCTTTCACGGTGCGGGATGCACCGGGCGGCTCGCACCTTGCACCGCTGCGGCCTATTTCCCGAACGCGGTCACGTTGCGAATGGCGGCGTGCAAATGCTCGCGCAGCTCCGGACTTCCGATCGCGCCAAACGCCACCGCTGCGGCCGCCGCCAGCACCAGCAATCCGCCGAGCGCGCCCAGCCACCACACGACCGCCAGCAGGACGCCCGGCGCGTCGAGTTTGCGGGTTTGGACAAATCCCGCCGGGGCCGCGAAGCAGCGCCCGCCGACCCAGAGATTCAGCCCCGGCACGGGCGCGGCGAGCAGCCACAAGCGACTCATGCCGAGATTGGCCAGGCGCTCCAGGGCGAACCAAACCAGCGCCAGCGCCGGGACGATCGCCGAGTAAGGCAGGATTTTCCCCATGATTTCCGCGCCGAAGCGCGCCGTGAGAAATGGCGTCAGCGCCGCGAGGGCGTAGTGCCACAGGATCGGGAAAATCAGCGCCATGAAGAGGAAACCGCGGCGGCGCACGCCGGGGAAGGGGACCTCGGTGCCAGCCGGGCGCGGACTCGGGCGCGTGGCGGCGGTGTGGGCCGGTGCGAGCGGCTCCGGCTTGGGAGGCGCGGCGGCTGCGAGGATGCCCCGCTCGAAAAGTCCGTCGATCTGGCCGGCGGGTTTCCATTCGTCCGTGCCTTGTTTCCACGCCATGTCCAGCCGCGGATCGAGTTTGGAGCCGCGCGCCATCGCCCGCAGTTCCTCGAATGTCACCGGGCCGAGCCGCTCGCCCTCGGCGGTGTAAAACCAGCATTGCTTGCTGAGGGTCCCGCTCGATTTCCGCGCCGCCTTCTCATCTGGTGCGGCTGGTTTCGGTAAATCCGCTTCCGCAGGAAGGGCCGCTTTTTTCGCGGCGGCGGTTTCCGCCTGGAGCTTCGATTTCGCGGCCCGTGCCTCGGCTTTGGCCTTCTCCTTCGCCGCCTTTGCCACGGCGGCAGCTTTGGCGTTTTCCGCGGCGGTGAGCGCTTTGCCATCGGCGCGGATTTTCGCAGCGGCGGCCTTGGCGTCCCGCGTGGCTTTCGCGGTGGCGGCGGCAATGCGGGCATTCTCCTCGGCCTGCGCCTTCTCCACCGCCAAGCGGGTTTCCTCCTCCGCCTTGGCCTTGGCGGCGGCGACGATCGCCTCCGCTTCGGATTTCGCTTTTGCCGCGCTGACAATCGCCTCGGCCTCGGCGCGGGCCTTCGCCAGCGCGATCCGCGCGACCTCGTCGGCAGCGGCTTTCTCCGCGGAAATCCGGGCTTCCTCGGCTTCCCGGACCCGCGCGGCGGCGGCGCGGGCCTCCTCGGCCACGGCGGCTTCGGCCTCGGATTTGAGCTGCGCCTCGCGGGCGGCCTTGGCACGGATTTCCCGCTCCATGCCGGCTTTGGCGGCGGCGATCCGCTCCTGTTCGGCGGCCAGCGCCCGCGCCGCGGCGAGTTTCGCTTCCTCGGCGGCGCGGGCCTCGGCGGCGGCTTCGAGCTGGGCCTCCATGGCCGCCCGTTCCCGCGCATCCCGCTCGGCCTGAGCCTTGGCGGCGGCAATTCTGGCGGTGGCTTCCGCGGCGGATTTCTCCTCCGCGATCCTGGCATCCTCGGCCGCGCGAGCCTCGGCGGCGACGCGGAGCTGCGCCTCCATCTCCGCCCGGGCGCGCGCTTCCTGCTGGGCTTTCGCCTCCGCTGCGGCCAACCGGACGCATTCTTCCTGGCGCGCCTGTTCCGCCGCGGCGCGGGCTTCTGCCTCGGCCTCGGCACGGGCGGCCGCGGCGCGCGCGGCATTTTCGGCCTTCGCCTTCGCGGCGGCTTCCCGCGCCCATTCCGATAATTTCCGATT